>DGDO01000066.1:0-1486 GCA_002385475.1 Candidatus Sordicultor fermentans
GGAGGGTTTCCTCTCCCCTGATTTAGATTCCTGATAGAGACACTCAGGAATGACGGGTAAAAGATGCATTCCCTTCTCCTGTCATGCCTGAAATCTTTAATCGGGAATCCATATGCTCTTAAAACACTTATGGACCCCGGCTTGAAGATTGCCGGGGTGACGGGACAAGGTGTCATTGCGAGTTCGTGGTTTCGCTTACGTGGCAATCCCAAGTTTTTTACTCTATCTAATTTGCTTTTTAGTTTTTTGAGGCTCAGAAAAGTGAGATCGCCACGTCGCTGGGGTGTATTTCCCCAGCGGAATTGGGTTTAGTTTTCTCTATCTCTTTTGCCTTTATCCTACGCCGCAGGCTGTTTTTTACGCTCCTCGCGATGACAGAAAAGGGAGGGTTTCCTCTCCCCTGATTTAGATTCCTGATAGAAACGTTCAAGGGTAACACCTCTTTCGTCATGCCTGAAATCTTTTATCAGGCATCCATGTTTTTGCTTTTTCTTTTTGTCTTTATGTTTTCGTCTTTTCCGGGGGGTTATAAGGGGGGCGGAGCCCTCTTTATAGTTGATTCACTCTCACCCTCTCACCTCAAAAGTGAGGGAAAGAAAAAAATAAAGAGAGAGAATAAAATAAGTAGTATGGTGGCCCATTCCGTGATATCATTTTAGTGGAGGTATAAATATGGAAGCCAAAAATCAACTGGAAGAACTCGTTCGAAATTTGCCAGAAGATCTCAGAGCAGAAGTATATGATTTTGTATGTTTTCTTCTCCAGAGAGAGCTTCGGGAAGAGACCAAAGAGTGGAATCAGTTTTCCTTGCGTCAGGCACTACGAGGGCTGGAGGGGGAAGAGGAGCTTTACACCAAAGATGACATCAAGGTACGCTGGCAATGAAGCCTGGGAAAGTAGCATTACTTCGCTTTCCCCATACAAATCTTGTAACAGGCAAACTTCGGCCGGTTCTACTTATTGCCCAAGTCCCTGGTCCTTATTCTGACTGGCTCGTAGCAATGATATCGACAAATCTGGAACAAGCCCTTCCCGAATTTGATGAAGTAATAACCAGACAGGATTATGACTTTGCAGCCTCCGGCCTCAAAGAGACAAGCGTGATTTGATGGACGTCTGGCAGTAGTAGAGGCTGAACTCCTCTTGGGTGAAATTGGAGAAATATCCAATGAGAGATTGAATCGTATTCAGAAGCACATTGTTGACTGGATAATGGGGGCACAGGATCCCAGGAGCGAGGTATAATAGGCGAGAGTTAAAACTTATCCCTGTTACAATAAAAGGTGTCAATAGCAATCGCCACTTTATCGAATGATATACTAACTTCAGTAGCTTCTGACCATCACAAGCCAGTAAAAACACCCAGAGGGAGTTTCTCTTTCGTCATGCCTGAGATTTAGCGAGGCATCTACCCCCTCCGTCATTCCCGAGATTAGTAGTCGGGAATCCACATGCTTTTAAGTACTGTGGACCCCGGCTTAAAGAT
>DGDO01000066.1:1680-3041 GCA_002385475.1 Candidatus Sordicultor fermentans
AGGAGGTGGGAATCCATGTTTTTGTTTTTGTTTTTTCTTTTTGTCTTTTCTTGGGGGTCATAAGGGGGCATCGCCCCTTTATACTGAGGAAGAGAAAGTATCTTCCTCAACGATGGGATGTTTTTACCCAGCGTAATTATTTATAATTTTTCTTATTATACTGGTGGCGTATTTCCCACCAGTAGTTTTTGTCTTTTAATCTTTTGTTTTTGTAGGTTATAAGGGTCAAGACCTTCTGGAAAACAATACAATCAATTCTTTTCACTTGATTCTATTAGACCTCTGATTTTAATTCTTTTCTCCTCTACTATCCAGAGACATCCCTGGATTTGTTCTTCACCAATGACAGAAATGATCTTTTTAACGTTCTGGACTATTTTAGTTTTACTCTGACTTTTTAATTTAAGAATAATAATCCCGGGGTGAGTATGAGGCGGATAGCTATGAATGTCAGAAAAACCCAGGTCTAAGGTTACAAGTATCATCCCCTTCTGTCTACAGACATTAAAAATTGATTCGGAATCTCCCATCCTCCCTTCATCATAAACAGTGTCAGCTTCAAATCCTGCATCCTTAAATAATTGAGCAACTTCTATAGGAAGATTCTCATCAACTTTAAACTTCATTTAACTACCCTATTCAATAATAATATGGCATTCCCTGGCTAAAAGTGCAGCATAAGCCAATGCAGCACTAATATCTTCGGGATGCAGAGAAGGATAGCTTTTCAAAATCTCTTCCTGACTAACTCCTTCAGAGAGGTTATCCAGTATCACTGAGACAGGAATTCTGGTGCCCGCTATACATGGCATACCATGACAAATATCAGGGTCTACAGATATTCTGTCTAAATAAGTCATTTACAGTCACCTCAACATATATTTTACCCTTATTTTCAGGCTTTAACTTAACAACTTGCTATTATTATAGCGTAGTTAGATAAGTGATTATTCCTCATTGTTGTCTCTTTTAACAGAACTATAAGTAGCATTGCCCTCTATAAAAAGCAGACTACAGCGTAAACAAAAAACCAAAAGCATGAAAAATAAAATGCTACTGAGGAAAAAACATCTCTCAGTAAAAGCATAGATTTTCACCATCTTCCTTATCTGTCATGCCTGAGCGCTTTTATCAGGCATCCAAATCATTTGTCATTCCCGAAATTTAGGCGGGAATCCACCCCCCTGTCATTCCCGAAATTTTTAATCGGGAATCCATGTTTTTAAATAATTTAGACCCCGGCTTGAAGATTGCCGGGGTGACGGACTTGGGGTGATAGGAGCATTCAGGGATGCCCCCTCCGTCATGCCTGAAATCTTTTATCAGGCATCCAAATCTTTTCTTTGGTTTTTAAATACTGT
>DGDO01000096.1 GCA_002385475.1 Candidatus Sordicultor fermentans
CCAAACGGCGGTAAAAATCAATCATTTCCTCTACGTTACGGCGCACCCCTTCCCTCTCAAAAACATATATTCCATCTTTATAAAGCTCAGAAGCAGCAACATCTAACGCCAGATAAACATCCTTACCCGGTTCATAACCAGCCAACTGTATAGCTTCCAGAATTACCTCGATAGCTGCCTCAGAAGAATGGAGATTGGGAGCAAAACCTCCTTCATCTCCTACACCTGTTGAGTAACCACTCCGTTTTAAAACCCTGGCTAAGTTATGAAAGACTTCCGCCCCCATTCTTAAGCTCTCACCAAAAGAACGAGCTCCACAGGGAACAATCATAAATTCCTGGATATCCACTCCGCTATCAGCATGTTTCCCCCCATTGAGAATATTCATAAGAGGAACAGGTAATTCTCGAGCATTAGCTCCCCCAAAGTAACGATAAAGAGAAAGCCCACTATAATCAGCTGCTGCTCTGGCTACCGCTAAAGAAACTCCCAGAATAGCATTGGCTCCTAACTTGGCTTTATTGGGCGTTCCATCCAGCTCGATAAGAGTCTTATCCACTACCGCCTGGTCTAATGCATCTAAACCAATGATTTCCGGAGCGATAATTTCGTTAACATTTTCTACCGCTTTCCGTACTCCTTTGCCCAAATAGCGCCTTTTATCACCATCTCGCAACTCCACTGCTTCAAAAGTACCGGTGGAAGCTCCAGAAGGAACAGATGCCCGACCAAAAGCTCCAGAAGCCAAAATTACGTCGACTTCTACTGTGGGGTTCCCTCGAGAATCAAGAATTTCCCGAGCATGAACATCAAAAATAGTACTCATCCTTTATCAACTCCTTTTCTATCAAATTGGGTAATTTTTACTATGTCACCAGAGGGTATTTCATCCAGAATAGCCCAGGGAGAAAGGATTTTCCCCACCACTTCTACTGCGCTGGCCGGCCTAATCTCCCCATTTTTACTTACCGGAGTAGGACCAAAGAAAAGACAAAGGCAGGCTCCATCCGGCCAATAAGCTATATCACCTTCTTCTACCACTTCTTGGGGAGAAACGATAGGAGCCTTCAGAGGAATAGCAAAATAAATCTCCTTTCCCCACCGACTAACTCGTGCCTCCACAGGCAAAATGCGAAAAATTTCTTCAGCCAGGGAACTGTCACTTAGCTCCGCTTCTATCGTAATTCCCCTCTCCGGAAAGGAAAACTCTATCTTTTCAGGCATAAATCTCTCCTCCCTTCCACACTCGTCCTAAGTTAAAAGCCAGGTGTTCCAGAAGAAAAGGCGCCTTTTGAAATGCTTCTTCTTCAGTGATAGGACCATTAGCTATGGAAAAAAGAGCTAAAACTCTTTCTTCCCACAGAGAAAAAGCTTCTTCGCTGATTTTTCCTCCCACCAGAAGAAGAGGCTTCCCCCATTTCCTACACTTTTCCTCCACCCCACTAACTACTTTACCATAAAAAGATTGCTTATCGATCTTCCCCTCTCCGCTTATCACTAAATCTGCTTTTTTAATTTCTTCTTCCAGATGCAAAATATCCATAATCAACTGAATGCCAGAGGCAAATTGTGCTCCCCAAAAAGCATATAACCCCGCTCCTATTCCTCCTGCTGCTCCTGCACCCGGTAAATGGTCAATTTCTATCCCGGTGTGCTTTCTGACTAATCGCGCATAATTACGTAAACCCTGGTCCAGTACTTCCACCTCTTCAGGATTGGCCCCTTTTTGCGGACCATACACATAAGCTGCCCCTTCTTCTCCATAAAGGGGGTTTTTTACATCACAGGCGATAACTAACTCCACTTCTTCCGGTTTTTTAAACAAATACTGAGAGTCAATGGAAGATACCAGCAGTAAATCATCACCCACTCCTTTTAGCTCCTTCCCTTCCCGGTCAAAGAACCTCACTCCCAGAGCTCTCAGCGCTCCCATCCCCCCATCGTTGGTAGCACTACCCCCCACTCCTAATATGATGCGACGAAATCCCAGGTTTACTGCCTCTTTTATCAACTCTCCCACACCGTAGGTAGTGGTAAAACGAGGATTCCTTTCCTCAGGTGGCAAAAGTGTTAACCCCGCTACTTGAGCCATTTCTAAAACTGCCACCTCTCCACAAGAGCAAGGTACTACCCCGATATGGGCTTTCACTTTCTCTCCCCGGGGGCCAGATACTTCTTTTTCTATTATTTTACCCCCCGTCCCTTGCACCAGAACTTCTACCGTTCCTTCCCCTCCATCAGCTAAAGGTCGCTCTACCACCAACCAGCCTTCATCCACCCTCTGTAGCCCTTTTTTAACCAGCGATGCAACTTCGGTACTTTTTAAACTGCCCTTAAAAGAATCAGGAGCAACCAGTATTCTCATTCTTCTAATCTCTCCTTCTTTATCACCTCGTACAACTCTTCTCCTCTTTCTTTTTCGCTGAGACTTTTAACTCGCACCACTATTTTATAAGCAGAGGTGAAAATGGTGATTTCGTCTTCCAATTTAAGTCCTGTCCCTGGTTTGGCTACTTTACCATTCACCAAAACCCTCCCCCCCTTACAAGCTGCTTGAGCCAGTGGTCTTCTTTTAATCAAAGAAGAACTTTTGAGAAATTTATCTAACCTCATTGTCTTCCCAGGGCAAAAGGATATTTTCCCCCCATTCCGGGAAAAGAGAATAATCTCCTTTCCCGCCTACTGCTACCATCACGAGCACCGAAAGCGCTCCATGGTCTTTAACCCATTTCTCTATCTCTTCTCTGCTTTTTTCCTCTCGGAATCTTCCTGCCACCAAAACTGTCCTTTTACCTTCCAGATTCCCTAAATTATCCCAGGTAATCTGGAAGGGTTCTTCTTTGAAAGCCACATTTCTCACTTCTTTATCCAGAAAAGAGGCTAAAAAACCACTCAAAATCAATCCTTCTGGGTTAACTGCTATCAAAAGGTCGGGATTCCATCCCTGAACCAGAGGTAAAATAACTTTTAAACGTTTCAAAAATTCAGCGAGGCTTATTTTTCCTCCGGCGTGAATTTCTCTTTCGCTTTTTCCCATAAAGCATCCATCTCCTCTAAAGTTGCACCAGAAAGTTCCCTGCCTTGTTCTTTGATTTTTCTTTCTATAAAACCAAATCTCTCAGCAAAACGATTATTAGCTCCCTGCAGAGCTTCTTCAGCCTGAATATTCAGATGACGAGCTAAGTTAACTAAAGCAAAAACCAGATCTCCCCATTCCTCTTTCATTTTCTGAGGGTTTTTGCTTTTCCAGGCTTCTCGAAATTCTTCCCACTCTTCTTCTACCTTTTTTTCTACTTCCTCAGGTGCTTCCCAATCAAAACCCACTCGAGAGGCTCGCTCTTGCATAGCCTGAGCTCGCAAAAGAGCAGGAAGACTGCGAGGCAAAGTGGAAAGCATCCCGCTTTTATCTCTTTCTGTTTCCTTTATTTTTTCCCAGTTTAAGAGCACCCCATCTACATCCTTTACTTTAGCTTCTCCAAAAACATGAGGATGGCGTCTCTTCATCTTATAAATAAGGTGTTCTAACACCTCCTCAATAGTAAAGGTATGGTTTTCCTTTCCTATCTGAGCGTGAAAAACGATATGCAGCAGCATATCCCCTAATTCTTCCTTCAATCTCACCTCATCTTTTTTATCTATGGCATCTAAGGCTTCATAGAGCTCTTCCACCATGAGAGGTTTTAGTGTCTCCCGAGTTTGTTCCCTATCCCAGGGACAGCCTCCCTCTCCCCGTAAAGTAGCCACTACTTCTATTAATTCCTCAAAAAGCTCACCGGCTCTGCCACTGGACACTCTCAATAACCATCCCTTCCAGAAGTGAAACTAAATCCTGGAGAGGCAACATTTTAGTTTTGAATGCCTCTCTGCCTTGATAGTTGAATAGCTTTCCTTCTTTTCCCCTCTCTTCCATATACTGGCTCAAACCCAAAAGAACCGGAAGAGAAGCCACAAAATAAAGTTCTCCATCTTTTTCTTCTATGCTTTCAATCTGAGCTATTTTAGCATAATGCCTTATTTTTGTAATCTGCAAAAGATTCTCAGCCTGCCGGGGAAGACGTCCAAAGCGATCTTCCAATTCTTCCTTTATTTCCTCTATTTCCTTTTCTTTTCTCACCCCCAGCAGTTTCTGGTAGAAATAAAACCTTTCACTATCCCTGGACAGGTAAAAAGAAGGTAGATAAGCCTCTTCTTTTAAATCTATATGAGGGGTAATGGAAGAAATCTCTTCTTCTCCTCGCAGGCGAGCAATTTCTTCCTCTAAAAGACGAGTGTAAAGAGAAAAACCCACTTCCTGAATAAAACCGTGCTGCTCCATTCCCAGAATATTACCAGCTCCCCGAATTTCCAAATCCCGGAGAGCCAGTTTCATACCTGAACCGGTGGCACCAAACTCAAGAAGAGCTTCCAGTCTCTCCCTGGCCTCTCCAGTTAGACGAGGGGGATACAAAAAATAGGCATAGGCTTCTCTATCAAACCTCCCCACTCTTCCCCGCAACTGATAAAGCTGAGCCAATCCAAACAGGGTAGCCGGATCTACAATGATAGTGTTGGCATTGGGGACATCCAGACCAATTCCTACAATAGTGGTACAAAGTAAAACAGAAATTTTACCCCGATAAAAATCTTCCATAACTTTTTCTAACTCCTTACCTCCCATCCTTCCATGAGCTAAGGCCACTTTTACCCCGGGAATTAGGTCATCCAGCTCTTCCTTCACCGGCATTAAATTCCGAATCCGAGGGCAGACATAAAAAACCTGACCTTCTCGCTCTATCTCTCTCTCCAGGGCTTCTTTAATCACTTTTTTATCTCGAGGCATCACCAGAGTATAAACCGGTTTTCTCGCTTCCGGTGGTGTTTCTACCACACTGATATCCCGAAGACCTAAAAGAGAAAGATAAAGAGTACGAGGAATAGGAGTGGCAGTGAGGGTTAAAACATCCAGGTTGGACTTGAGTTTTTTCAGCTGCTCTTTATGCCTCACCCCTAAGCGTTGTTCCTCATCTACAATCAATAAACCTAAATCTTTAAAAAATACATCTTTTTGCAAAAGGCGATGAGTGCCGATTATGATGTCCACTTCTCCCTTTTCCACTTTTTTCAGTATTGATTTTTGCTCCTGGGGAGTACGAAAGCGGTTTAAAACGGCAATAGTCACTGGAAAGTCTTTCATTCTTTCCCGAAAGGTAACATAGTGTTGTTCAGAAAGAAGAGTAGTGGGAGCTAAAACAGCTACTTGCTTTCCATCCATTACTGCTTTGAAAGCTGCCCGTATGGCAATCTCTGTTTTCCCGTATCCCGCATCTCCACAGATCAAGCGGTCCATGGGGCGAGGGCTTTCCATATCTTTTTTAACTTCTTCAATAGCTTTTTTCTGGTCCGGAGTCTCCAGAAAAGGGAAAGATAGCTCCAGCTCTTTTTGCCAGGGAGTATCCGGAGAAAAACTATAACCTTCCTCCAATTGACGCCGAGCATAAACTTCTACTAAGTCTTGAGCTACTTTTTCTGCTGCTCTTTTAGCCCGTTCTTTGGTCCTCGCCCATTCATCTTTCCCCAGACGATTAATTCGGGGCTTCTCCTCTCCCGCCCCCACATATTTTTGCAGGAGATAGATTTTATCTGCAGGAAGGTAAAGAATGTCTCCTCTACCGTATTCTATCTCCACATACACTCGTTTTATCCCCTCTACAGTCATCTCTTTCCATCCTCGAAAAATACCAATGCCTTCTTCCTCATGCACCACATAATCTCCGGGAGAAAGAGAGGAAAGAGAGACCAGAGATTTCTTGGGAACTTCCGGAGAGGGAACAAATTCTTTCCCAAAAATTTCCCAGGAAGAGATGAAAGCTAAACCAATCTCTGGTATCCCAAAACCCTCCCTCAGGTATCCAGGAAAGAGAATCACCTTTTTATTTTCTTCCAGGTTTAAGCCAAAATCCACTTTCTCCTCTTCTAAAAGAGAAGAAAGAATCTCCAGCTTTTCCGGAGGAAGAAGGAGAAAAATTTTATTCCAGAGGCTTGTTTCCAGATAATCTTTCAAATCGTCAATCTTGCCCCAAAAAGAAGGTATTCGCTCTACTTCAAGAGAAAAAGAATCTTGAGCTTCCTGAGTACCGATTCCGGAAAATACTTGCCGGGAAGAAAGAGTCAGATCTTCCACTATCACCCCATCCCAGAAAATGGTTTTTACTTCTTTTTTTAAAGAAGAAAGAAGGGGTACAGTTTTGAACTCTCCGCTTCGAGGAGGGATAAAAAGAGTCTTTACTTCTTCTTCAGTACGCTGACTTTCGGGACGGAAAAATTTCATCTTTTCTATCTGATTTCCCCACCAATAAGTGCGAACCGGAAGAGGAAGATGAGGAGGGAAAAGGTCTACCACCTCTCCTCTTATCGCCACTTCTCCTCTTTCTCTAACTAACTCCTGGCGTTCATAACCCAGGCTGAAAAGAAGATCCAAAAACTCCTCTCTTCTGGTTTCCTTTCCCTTTTCTAAAAGAAAGGAATGAGTGAGAAAATAATCCAGATCTTCCACATCCAGGTGAAGGTCTTGAGCTTCTACCACTGCAACAACTTCCTTTTGCCGAAAATTAGATTGTAACTTCACCCCGAAGAATTCTTCTTCCCTCTTAACCCCCTCCACCAAAAAAGGCTTCCCTGCTACAGATTGTAAAGCTTCTAATTGAGAGACGACCTTTTTTCTCTTTTCCCTGTCGCTTACCACATAAAGAAGAGGTTTTTCTAAGAAAAGGGCGAAAAAAGGCCGTACCGGGGAGACAACATCCAGATATATTAATTTTTTCTTCTCTATTTCCTTTATCAGGAAAATTAACTTATTTAAAGCAGAATTCATAATACCTCTCACATAGCACTCAATCGAAAACTTCCCTTTATAATCTGATAAAATTCGGGGTTTTCAAAATCGACATCACTGCGCAAACCCCGACAATGTATGAAATTTCCATCAAAATGAACCGAGGCTTCCGCCTCCGTTTCCAGAACTTTATCTTTATCTCGATATCGCAACTCCGATGTTACTATCTTCTCTCCCGAGGAAGACACTACCTCTACTTCTCCTTTAAAGTAAAAGTCTTTATCATCCAGGTTTATTTCCGCTTCCTGAGCTTGAATGGTAGCCTTTTCTTCCCCCTCCTGGTAGACAATGAGCCTTACCGCCCCCCAGCAGATGGCTTTAGTGTTATCATCGTTTAGTTCCATATCCTGTGCTTGAAGTAACCATGCTAATTTTCCTCCTTCCCAGCCTCGAAGCTCTGTTCCCTTCATCACAACCGGAGGAGAAGGAGCCACCTCTTCCATTTCTTCCTCCACTTCTTCTTTATCCTGGGATTCCTGGGGAATAGAAGAGACAAGAAAAAAGACCAGCAGAAAACCAACCACACAAAAACTCACAATCAATAATAACCTTTTTCCCATTACCGTTCTATTTCATAAGGCCAGGTAGCCATGCCCCCATCCATCACCATAACTTTCTGGAAACCCTTGCTCTTCAAAATCAGGGAAGCTTCATAACCCCGCAAACCTGCAGCACAAATAGTTACAATTTCTTTATCAGGAGAAAGTTCGTTAGCTCTGGCTGGAAGCTCAGCCAGAGGAATAAGAACACTACCTGGTATGCGAATATTCTGATATTCTCGAGGGGTGCGCACATCTAACAAAATGAAATCTTCTCCTCGCTTCCTCTTCTTTTCTACTTCTTGAGAAGAAATACCTACCATGTCTCCTTCCAGTTTATTGCGCAGGACATTAGCTGCCAGGCACAAATTATCTATAGCAGAAGCATAAGGAGGAGCATAAGGTAAATCCAGGTTGGATATATCTTCTACCTTCCCTTGATAGTTAAGAAGAGTAGCTAAAGCATAGATGCTTTTGGTAACCTCACCTTTACCTATCATCTGTGCACCTAAAACTCTACCACTTCTTTTATCTGCTACCAGCTTAATAATCACCTGCTTTGCTCCGGGAAAATAATGAGCTCGGTCAGGAGCAGGCACTAAAGAATACTCCACATCATACCCTAAATTTTGGGCTTGTTTTACTCCCAGACCACTCCGGGCTACAGTATAATCAAAAACCTTGAAAATTACTGAGTTTAAAGCTCCTCGGAAAGCTTCTCTTCGGCCAGCTAAATTCATAGCCACCACTCTCCCTTGCTTATTAGCCAGAGACCCCATAGGCATATAAGCAGGTTGACCACAAACTAAATTCTCTATCTCTATACAGTCTCCAGCAGCAAAAATAAAGGGGTCGCTGGTGCGCAAGAAGAGGTCCACTTTAATTCCTCCCCGCTCTCCCACCTCTAAGCCAGCTTTGCGAGCTAAGTCATCATTGGGCTTGAACCCGGTGGCTATCACTACCATATCTGCTTCATAACTTCCTTTATCAGTTATTACTCTTTTTACTACTCCTCCTTCTCCTTCCAGGCGCTGCGCTCCTTCTCCTACCCGGATATTGATTCCCTCACTCTGGCAGTAACGACGCACTAAAATCCCCATATCTTCGTCCAGAATAGGTAAAATTTCCGGTAGTATTTCCAGAATGGTAATTTCTAAACCACTTTTAACCAGGCTTTCAGCCATCTCCATTCCGATCAATCCTCCACCAATAATTACCGCTCGTCTGGCTAATTTCTCTTTAATAGTCCAGCGAATGGCCTCAGCGTCTTCAACACCATGCAGAGTATAAACATGAGCTAAATCGGTGGGAGAAAGAGTCACCCCGGGATGATTTAAGTCCACAGCTGAGATAGGGGGGATGGAAACCTTGGCTCCGGTAGCTAAAACCAGGTAATCATAAGGTAAACTGGATACCTCACCCGATTCTAAATCCTTTATTTCTACTCTTTTATTTTCTCTATCTATGCGGATAGCTTCAGTGCGATTCAACACCTTAATTCTTTTCATATTTTCAAAAAATTCTGGATCCCGCATCACTCCAATGGGTGTTTCCATTAACTCCCGATATTCTTTTATCTCTCCGCTTATATAGTAAGGTAAACCACAGCCAGCATAAGAGAGAAATTTACCTTTTTCTATAATGGTAATTTCTACCTCGGGATCCAGACGGCGTAGCTTTGCTGCCACTTTAGGACCCGCCGCCACTCCTCCTATAATTACCACTTTATTGTTCATTTGTCACCTTCCTCGCATTCCTTAACCCTCACCGGTTTTTTAAACTTTTCACGTCGTTATAGATACTACCCAAGCAAAAAAGAGCCGCTCCACCCACTAACACCCCAAATCCCCCCAATATTCCTCCTATACCTGCTAACTTAGAGAAAAAATCCGAGGTGGAAGAAAAAAACTCTTCTTCTGGAAAGGGGTAGAACTCTTCCCCGGGAGGAGGAAGTGAATAAGAAGGGGAACTTTTTTGTTTGCTCATCCCCACCAGAGAAAAAATTATCGCCACTATTCCCAGACAAAAAAATACAACACCCACCACTTTCAAAAAAGTGCCCACTAATATAGCCCTCCCCTCAAATTCTTTTTTTGATCTCCTCTATTTCCTCTTCGTTCAATTCTCTTCCAAAGCTCCGCAGACCAGAAACTTTAAATCCATGTTTTTGAGCCAGAAGGTCAATCTCTTTTACTCTCTCTACCTCTATTTCTTTTCCCAGAGTATAATCTTCAAATCGTCCCTCCAGAGTCAAAATCATAGTTTCCGCCATGCAAGCATAAGATTTTCCTGGAGGATAGCCAAAATCCATGCCAAAATCAGGCTCTCCCGGAACATCAACCACTCCTCCCTCGATAACTAAAACGTCCTGTCTTTCCTTTGCTACTTCTTCTGCCACGTTGCGAGGACGAGCCACATCGCAGACCACCGCTCCTCGCTCAATCCAGGCTGGCTCTAACAAGTTCCCCAGAGCCGAAGTTACGGTAATCAGTGCCCGAGACCCTTTTATTCCTTCTTCAATATCTATAAAACCTTTTACTTCCTCTCCCTTTATTTCTTCCACCTCTTTTTTTACCTTTTCCACCTTTTCCGGGTCCCGGCCAATTACTCTTACCTTTTTCCCTTCTTCAGTCAATATCAAAGCGCAAGCTCGACCAATAGAACCGGTAGCTCCCACTATGGCAATTTCTTCCTGGCCTAAGTCAATCTCCATCATAGAAGAAGCCATCTCCAGAGCCTGAAGAGCAGTGGCCACAGTATAGCTGTCGCCAGTTGTTACCGCAATACGCAAACCATTCTTAACTGTAATCCCTCCATCTCCGGCAACTGAAGTAAAAGCCCCCAATCCGATAATTTTTGCCCCTAACTCCTCGGCCAGAAATCCACATTTGCGGATTTGCTGAGCTACAAAAGAAAAGGAATATTCCAGAAGCACCCGGGGAGTCATGGGAAGCCCGATAAACCACCCTCCAATCTCTTTACCTGTGGCTTCTGACTTCACTCCTTTCACTTCCGACAAAACAAAGGGAGGGACTCGAGAAGCTAAGCTTTCCACCCAGGAAGAGGGGAGAATCTTTAAGAACTTAAGATGGTCTTTTATATCCTGGGGGCTGAAGGCATGGATGATGAAAGCAAATTTGTCCATACCGTCACCCTTCTACTACTTCTTGCAAAGCTTTTAACATAGCTTGAGCATTGTCCTCCATAACTTTCTTCAAAAACTTGCTGATTAAGGCTCCCACGAGAGGTATCCCCAGGTCGTATTCAATTTCCAGTTCTACCCGGGTTTTATCCTCTCCTTCTTCCCTGAATCTCCATGCCCCCTCATATTGCTTAAAATCCCCTTCTATAAGAGAAAAACGGCATTCTTTCCCCTCTTCGTCCCAAAAATCTCTTTCTTTCCACTTAATTTCTCTCCCCTGAAATTCTCCCCTCCAGAAACTATCCACCACTGAGCCCTCTTGATTTAATACCTTCACCTCTTTTATATCAGGCAAAAAAGTAGCTAACTTTTCTATATCCTTAGCTTTATCGTAGACTTCTTCCACACTCCTGTTTATTACCAGAGAAGAAGAAACTTTAGCCATTTCACTTAACCCCCTATTTCCTTTAATGTTTCTCTAACTTTATCCAAAGACTTTCCTAACGCTTTGGTAACTTTTTCTATCTCCTCTTTTTTAATAGTAAGAGGAGGTTCCAGACGAATCACTCGAGGGTTGTTGAGAGTATAAGCAACTAAAACTTTTCTTTCTGCCATTTCTGCTGCCAAAAGGGAAGCAACATCAGAATCAAAAAATTCCATTCCTATCAAAAGGCCTATCCCTCGCACCTCTTTCACCAAATCAGGAAACTTCTCCTGTAAAAATCGGAGCTCCTCCATCCAGTAATTACCTTTTTCCTCCGCTTGCGCAGGAATATTTTCTTCCTGAAGGACTTTCAAAGTTTCCAGCCCCGCGGTGCAGGCCAGAGGATTACCTCCTAAAGTAGAGCTATGGATAAGAGGATTATCCTCAAAAACTTTCCAGATTTCCTCCGTGCTTATAAATGCTCCTATGGGTAGCACCCCTCCTCCCAAACCCTTAGCCAGAGTCATAATGTGAGGAGCCACTTCATAGTGCTCACAGGCAAACATCTTCCCTGTTCTACCAAGGCCCGTTTGCACCTCATCCAGAATCAGGAGTGCTCCATTCTGCTCACAGATTTCTTTCACCCGGGAAAGATAGTGAGGATGAGGAATATTAATTCCTCCTTCTCCCTGAATGGGCTCCAAAATTACCGCTGCTGTTTTCTCATCCACCACCTCTTCCAGAGCTTCTATATCATCAAAAGGCACCTGATAGGTTTCCGGAACCAGTGGCTCAAAAGGTTTTTTATATACATCTCTTCCTGAAACGCTCAATGCCCCCATAGTTTTACCGTGAAAGCTATTAATCGCCGAAACCAGCTTTTTCCTTCCGGTGTAAAAGCGAGCCAGCTTTATTGCCCCCTCTACTGCTTCCGCTCCACTGTTACCAAAAAAGGAATATTGCAGGTCTCCGGGGGTAACCTGAGCCAGCATTTCTGCCAAATCGGCTTGTTGTTTGTTAAAAAGAGTGCGGGTAGAAAGAGGCAATCTGTCTAATTGCTCTTTTACTTTCTGTACCACTCGAGGATGGTTTCTCCCCACCGGGAAACTTCCAAATCCCCCGATGCAATCGATATAGGCTTCCCCGTAGATATCAAAAACTAATGCTCCTTCTCCTCTCCACTCCACCGTAGAAAAATTGGCAAATCGGAACAGCCGGGCTAATCCTGGACTTACATACTTCACATATTTGTCTATGGTTTCTTCTACTATTTTTTGCTTTTCTCTCAATTCATCATCCATGGTTTTCCTCCTTTATCTATGTTTGTAATTTTCTCACTCTTTTCTGCTTTTAAACTTCTATATCCGCCACTGAGTCAAGAATATGATTGGGTCGGTAGGGAAATTTGCCTATATCTTCGCGCTTCGTGACTCCAGAGAGAACCAGAATTGTTTCTAAACCCGATTCCAATCCTACTTTGACATCAGTATCCATCCGGTCTCCCACCATTATGGTGCTCTCTGAATGCTCATCTATATATCTCAAAGCCAGGCGCAAAATTAAGGGATTAGGTTTACCCACAAAATAAGGAGCGTATCCAGAAGCTTCTTCTATCAGAGCTGCCACAGCTCCACAGGCAGGAACGATTCCCCCTTCCCCCGGGCCAGAAGAATCGGGATTGGTGGCAATAAAAGGTACTCCCTGCATAATCAGCTGGCAAGCTCGCACGATTTTCTCATAAGGATAGGATTCCATCTCTCCTAAGATAACAAAATCGGGCCTGTAATCGGTAAAAGAATAACCTGCTTCATTGAGAGCCTGGTACAATCCTGTTCCTCCCAGAACAAAAGCTCTGCCTCTGGGTTTTTGAGAACTCACAAAATGAGCGGTAGCCATAGCGCTGCTGAAAAAATGTTGAGCCTCTATCTCTATACCGGCATCATTCATGCGATGCTGAAGGTCAGAAGGGGTATAGCGAGAATTATTAGTCAGAATCAAAAATTTATAGTCTTTTTCTCTTAAACGTTCAATAAACTCTTTGGCGCCGGGTATAGCCTGGTCACCATAGAGTAAAACTCCATCCATATCAATAAGAAATGCTTTTTTATCCATAACCTCACCTCAAAAACCACATCTATTATAATTTCTCCCCCTCTTATTAGCAAATGTTTGAAAATTCATTTTTTATGCTCTGCAGCAGGTCCTCACTCCGCCTTGACAGACGGGAATTTTCCACCGGACTAATTTTACTTTTAACTATTTAAATCAGCTAAGATAATCGGGACGTCGGCAGAAAGGAACAGCAACCCTTGGAGATTGCTCCTTCTTCCCCGCACCCTCCTTGGGAGAAGGTTAGGATGAGGGTGGTTTTTCTTTTTCATCTCCCTGAACATTTTTATCAGGGATCCATAGTATTTAAGAATATCCGGGTTCTCGATTGGAAGTTTCGAGAATGACAGAGTAAGATAGAAGAAATTTTAATAAGGACTGCCACAGAAAACGATAAGGCTCGGACACCTCAAGCCTCGGGGATAAAATTCTCGAGTTTATTCTCAAAAAACCTGTAGTGGAGTAAATAAAAAAGAGCCCCTAATCCCTTGATATACCGATGGTTTTAGATTATAGCTGTCAAAGTCGAGGAATAATCATGGCTTTTGGGGGGTCTCGGGGAATTCAGCTATCCATCTTCGAGGTCCTTCTCCTTTCTTCTCAGAGTATTTTCCCAAAGACTATGACTATATTAGACATTATATCCGGTAATTTATAGACAGACAATCTCGGTAGCTTCTGGAGACCCTGGGTTGGCATAAACAGCTATCTGTTTATCCTTCCTCAGTTGGTTTTTTTTATGTCTTTTTTGTCTTTTGGGGGTTATAGGGGGTTTCCCCCTATTGCCGGGGTTCATAAAGAGGCTCTCCCCCCTTATTGCTGTTTGCAAGATAGCTATAGAGAAGCGGCAAAGCAGGTTTAAGAAACATATATGCATCCTCCGGCAATTTTAGGTTCTTCAAATTCGATAATTAGCCCACTCTTTGGCACTATTTCTAACATTTTTTGCAATTCATCTAACTCTTCTTTTGTCTTTTTAGCTTCGTACATCTCTTTTGCATAATTTAATCCACTATTACGCTTCCGATTTATTTCTCTATTTAAGCTTTCCAGTTTCTTCATTTTCTCCTCTATTTTCTTCTGAATCTCTAATCTTTGCCTCTCTAATGCAAGTTCCTCTATTTCTATCTTTACTTTTTCTATACCCGTTCTTATTTTACCCTCGATGTTCTCCATATCTCTATCCACCTGCTTTCGTGCCTCTTCTAAAATTTCTCTGTCCCGATCATCTAAATCTTCTATTTTTCCGTTGCAACATACCAAATCATATACTTTTATAGCATCTATCTTAATTTCTCTTCTATCAACTTCATACAAAACTGGCGCTAAAACTTCCATGCTTGTATCAATTTCTGCTGCAAGATTTTTAATTCTTAATGACACCAATAGATATAGAGATACCATCGGCTTTCCGTTTGCCACTTTCTTTTTCCAGAATTTTCCGAAATTTTGTTCAATAAGCAAATCAGTGCTTTTCCTGACCACAGGATGAAAGGGACCCAAATAAGAGGGATTGAGACTTTCAAATTTATACTTCCTTTTCCATTCCTGGACTCTCTCAGGCGTAATTGATAAAAGCGCTTTTTCATTTAAAGTTGATAGCTCTTTCACCCTTTTCCCATCTTCTTCATAATCCAAAATTATAAAATCCTGGTCTTCTGTAATAGGCTGAATCCCAAAATCAAATGTCTTTCTTCCAAACTTTATTGTTTCCCCAACAATTTCCTCTATGTTTTCAATTAGGTTATTCGTAAAACCAATCTGCAGTATCTCTACTTCTTCAGACGGCAGTTCTTCCAGGAGTTCAAAAATCTCCTTCCTCTCTGTTATGTGTTTATTGAGACTTTCTTTTAACATTTCTTCATCTATCTCTTTCAATTCAAATTGAGCCATAAGCTTTTCTATCTCGGATGAAGCCGCCACTTCGGATAAGATAACAGAATAGCTCATTCCCAGATGTGTCGATATTTCCTCCAGTTTTCCTGTTAATATCTCATGTTTTCTTTCGTCAATCGTATTTTCGCATAAAAAAGAATGCGAAGTTACTTCTCTTTTCTGCCCAATTCTATGAATTCTTCCTACCCTCTGCTCCACGACCATAGGATTCCAGGAAAGGTCATGATGAATCATAGTATCTGCTATTTGTAAGTTTAGCCCCACATAGGCAGCATCGGTAGAAACAAAAACATCTATTCTTTCTTCGTCTTTACTCCAAAGTTTTTCGATCAATTTTTGTCTCTGGGCCTCGCCAAGCCCACCATGGAAAAATTCTGATTTTATACCTTCGTTTTCTAAAATCTCTACCAGCCTTTCCCCAGTCTTTATGAACTCGACAAAAACAACTATCTTTTTATTTTGAGAGGGGTTTAATTTTTTTATTAGCTCTGTAACTCTTTTAACTTTAGCAAATTCATCTATTTTCTTTATTTCTTCGATTATTTCGCCTAAAAATTTGATATCATTTTGAAGCCCGTTTTTAATTTTTTCATCTATAGATAACTTTATAATCAAATTTCCTTCATCATCTCTCATCACCTCAATGGCTGATTGCGCTTCCAGCTCATCCTCAATAAACGAGCGAATCTCATCAGCTACCAAACCCTCAGTTTCTTTTTTGAGCATACCAAAATTGTATTCAATAAATCCTCTGTCTATAGAATCTTTTATCCTTCCTCTTAAATTATCTAAAGCAAAAAGGGCCGCACTTTTTGAACTTATAAACTCTTCCAGATATCTCTGTTTCACAAACGGCGCAATATGTTCTATACTCCTTGATATGATTTGATAATATTGTGAACTCTGAGAGAGAAATTCTCGTAATTCTTCATATATTTCTTTTTCCTTCTCGGAAAGCGATATGAGCTCGGGCGGCAAAACTTTTCTTTCTGGAATTATCTCGCTAAGTTCTTTTTTCTGTAGCCTTCTTTTTATAAATGTCCTGAAAAGCTTTGTCCTGTCAACTTTTGAAATTTCTCTTTTCGTTGCCTTGCCTATTATCTCTTCCGGCACAAATAGAAAAAGTTGAGTTACAATGTCTTCA
>DGDO01000016.1:0-200 GCA_002385475.1 Candidatus Sordicultor fermentans
AGATTATCGAGTGGGAGTAGTAGATAACTTAGACAAGCTTTTTGCAGTTTTACCTGATCATATCAGAATTCTTTTGGAAGAGCGCGAAAATGCTGATGATTTGATAGAGGTGGTAATGGATCTGGGGCGTCCTCCCGAAGCCCGTTTTGCCAAAGGTTTTGTGATTCTCTCTGATAGGATAATAGAGAGGGAAGATCTTG
>DGDO01000016.1:374-1193 GCA_002385475.1 Candidatus Sordicultor fermentans
ATAAGAGACAGGGATAATAGAGAGGGAAGATCTTGATTACGTAGTTCAAAGGGTGGGAATGTTTACTCGAGATAACCGAGCAGGTATTGAGCGGACTCTTCACCGCATTTCCTGTATTCGTAACCGATTGGGAAATATTGTAGGGCTCACTCTTCGGGTAGGGAGAGCAGTATACGGTACTATTGATATAATCAGAGATGTTATAGTATCAGGTAAAAATATTTTGCTTTTGGGGCCACCGGGAGTGGGTAAAACTACCAAACTTCGCGAGGTAGCTCGAGTGTTGAGTGATGAGTTCCAGAGAAGGGTGGTAGTAGTGGATACTTCTAATGAAATAGCTGGTGATGGAGATATTCCTCACCCTGCTATTGGTCGAGCTCGTCGGATGCAAGTATCATCTCCTGAGAAACAGCATGATGTGATGATTGAGGCGGTAGAAAACCACATGCCTGAGGTTATCATCGTGGACGAAATTGGAAGAGAAGAGGAAGCAAGAGCCTGCCGAACTATTGCCGAGAGAGGAGTACAGCTTATTGCTACAGCTCATGGCAACACTCTGAAAAACCTCCTATTGAATCCTACTTTAAGCGATCTGGTGGGAGGAATTCAGTCAGTGATACTGAGTGACGAGGAAGCTCATCGTCGGGGGAGTCAGAAAGCGGTACTGGAGCGCAAAGCTATTCCTACTTTTGATGTGGTTATTGAATTGCGTGACCGAGATACACTGGGCATTTACCATGATACTGCTCAGGCAGTAGATTTGTTGTTGCGAGGTTATGACCCTCGACCAGAGGTGAGAAAAAGAACCAAAGAGGGAAC
>DGDO01000016.1:1442-2078 GCA_002385475.1 Candidatus Sordicultor fermentans
GAGACAGAAGTAGTTCCTGAATTTTTTGAGAGTCAATTACTACGGGTTTACCTCTTCGCTGTAAGTAAAAATTATGTACAGAGAGCCATTGCTCACGCTAAGGTTCCTCTTGAGATAGTAGAAGATATCAATCAAGCAGATATTCTTCTCACCCTTAAAAGTCGCTATCGCAATAAAGGAAGCAAGATAAGGGAGGCAGAGAACCGAGGCATACCGGTTCACGTGGTGCGTAGCAACACTTATAATCAGATTTATAAGTTTGTACAGGACCTTTTCGGTTATAGTGATCTCTCTTCAGGCAATGGAGACTCGGGATTAATAGAGGCAGAAAGAGCGGCTCGGCAAGTGCTCAAAGTAGGGGAGGC
Organism: Candidatus Sordicultor fermentans; assembly: GCA_002385475.1. Taxonomy (GTDB): domain Bacteria; phylum Atribacterota; class Atribacteria; order Atribacterales; family Caldatribacteriaceae; genus Sordicultor; species Sordicultor fermentans. The sequence continues at coordinate 1,808 of DGDO01000016.1, forward strand.
TATAGAGCTTTCTCCTCGTAACTCTTCAGTGAGGCGCTTGCAGCATAAAATTGCCGAGCGTTATCACCTTTTCTCTAAAAGCGTAGGAGAGGAACCCTTCCGCCGGGTCGTAATCTACCCCCGTATTCTGGAAGAAAACCGTCATGAATGAAAGACCTGGTTTTTTGATTACTTTGGAAGGAATTGAGGGAAGCGGAAAAACCACTCATGCTCGTCGGTTATTTTCTTTTCTGGAGGAAAGTGGTATTCCCTGTTTGTTGACTCGAGAGCG
>DGDO01000016.1:2195-11914 GCA_002385475.1 Candidatus Sordicultor fermentans
CTCGAGAGCCAGGGGGAACGCCTATGGGAGAAAAAATAAGAGATATATTGCTAAATCCCGAAAGCGGGGTGATCGACCCTCTTGCCGAAACTTTTCTTTTTGAGGCTTCACGTCGAGAGCATGTAAAAGAAGTGATAAATCCTGCTCTTCATGAAGGTAAAGTGGTGATATGTGTCCGATTCACCGATTCCACTCTGGCTTATCAGGGGTATGGTCGGGGAGTGCCTCTTTCTTATCTTTGCTATTTAAATGATATTGCCACCGAGGGGGTTATGCCTGATTTAACTGTGCTTTTTGATGTAGAACCGGAAGTGGGCCTGGCTCGCTCTTTTTCCCATACCGAAGAGGAAGAGCTGCGTTTTGAAAAAGAATTTTTAGCTTCTAAGGAATTTCTCTTTGCTGTTCGAAATGGCTATCTCCAGCTGGCTAAAGAATCTCCCCAGCGTTTTGTGGTGGTCGATACTACTGATTATTCTGAAGAAGAGGTTTTTTTTATTATTCGAGACACTATATGGCAAAGATTAAGGGGAAGGGGGTGAATTTGTGTCTCCTAATTTACTTTTAATATGTGTGGTGCGAGATCAAGATGTTGCTAAGCTCTTAGATAATCTGCGAGATAGGAACATTTCTTTCACTAAATTAGCTTCTACCGGTGGTTTCTTGCGGGAAGGTAATACCACTCTTTTGATCGGTATAGAGGAAGAGCGCAAAGAAGAAGTGAGAAAATTAATCAGAGAAACATGTTCTCGCCGGGAAGAGATTGTAGAATCTACTGTTCCTCTCAATGAACCTATTGGTCCTTTTGTTCCCCAGAGGATTAAAGTAGTGAGAGGAGGAGGAGTTCTTTTTGAAGTTCCCATTTTGTATTATGAGAGATTTTGACCTCTCTCGCGGGAAGATAAGATGAGTTGATTTGATGAGCTGGTCTGAAATTTGTGGTCACGAAAGACAGAAGGAGTTTTTCGAGCGTGCTGTTCTTTCAGGAAGAGTCGTTCATGCTTATCTTTTCTCCGGTCCTTCCCGGGTGGGAAAAACCACTTTTGCTCTGGAGTTGGTTAAGCTTCTTAATTGTTTGAATCCTACTGAAGAAGGAAGTTGTGATCGATGCGAAAACTGCCGGTTGATAATTAATCTTACCCACCCCGATATTTCTTTTCTCTTTCCGTCGGGTGATTATTTAAAAATAGATGAAATAAGAAGTTTTGTGAGGTGGCTCAATTTCAAGCCGCTAATGGGCAAAATGAAAGTAGGGATAATAGAAGAGGCAGAAAAACTGACTGAAGAGGCGGCTAATTGTCTTTTAAAGACTTTAGAAGAACCACCTGGGGAGAGCATGGTGATTTTGATCACTTCTCAACGGGCTTCTCTTTTACCCACTATAATTTCTCGTTGTCAAGTGGTGGAGTTTTCTCCTCTTTCTTCTTCAGAAATCAGTAATTATTTGGTGGAGAAGAAGGGATGGAAGGAAGAAGAGGCCAGGAGAGCATCTTCCTTTTCCCAGGGTAGCCTGGGAAAAGCGGAAGAGATCAAGGAGGGTAGAAGCGGTCTGGAGGATAAATTTTGGGAATTGTGGTACAAACTGAAAAGCGAGAGGGATTCTCTTTCTCTGGGCTCCTGGTTCTATGATAATAAGGAACAGCTGCCTCTGATTATGATTTTTTTAGAGCAGTATTTGAGAGATTTGTGGGTGTGGAAGGTAACGGAGGGTCAATGCTCTAATTTGCTTTTTTTTGAAAAAGAAAAAGTACAGGAAGAAGCGAAAGAACAAGAAGCAGAAACCTGGAGGAGGTTAATAATTTTAGTGGATAATTTGATCTCTGATATTTCTGGTAATCTAAATTGGGATATAGTTTTATGTAGATTTCTTTTTTTGTGGAGAGGTGAATGGAATCGTGCCTCAAGTAGTAGGAATTAAATTCGAGAACAATCCTAAAATTTATCATTTTGAAACCCGAGGTTTGGATTTACGCTCGGGGGATAAGTGTGTGGTAGAAACTTCTATAGGCTTAGAAATAGGTATTGTAGCAAAGGAAGTTTTTTTAGCTCCTGAGGATAATTTTAAGCCGGTAATTCGGAAGGCTCAAAAAATAGATTTAGATCAGGCAGAAGCTAATCGGGAAAAAGAAAAAATAGCTCTCCAGAAAGCTGAAGAATTGGTTGCTCACTACCAGATCCCGATGAAGATTTTACGGGTTCACTATACTCTGGATCGAGGTAAGTTAACTTTTTATTTTGGTTCAGAAGAAAGGATTGACTTTCGGCAGCTGGTTAAAGAGTTAGCCGCTATTTTTCAAACTCGCATTGAGCTACGGCAAGTGGGGGTGAGAGATGAAGCTCGGATGATGGGTGGATGTGGGATGTGTGGGCGAGAGTTGTGTTGCAATACTTTTTTAACCAATTTCGACCCCATCTCTATTAAGATGGCTAAGGAACAAAATTTAGTTCTTAACTCGGCTAAAATTTCTGGGGTCTGTGGGCGTCTTATGTGCTGTCTGGCTTTTGAATATCCCCTATACCGTCGGCTTATTCATCGCCTGCCCAAAAAAGGTAGCAAGATAATCACTCCCTGGGGATTGGCAAAAATTTTAGAAGTGGATATTTTTAAAGATAGTATTTCCCTGGAGCTGGAAGATGGGAAAAAGGTTCGAATCACCGAGGAAGAATATCATCGTTATTTTTTATAAGGTGGTGAAGAAAGGAACTTTTTAATGTTCCAGGAATATTTTGGGGATAGAAAGTGAGTGAGATAAATGGACAAAGCTGAAGTTCAGGTTTGGTATCAGGGCTTAACTTTGGAAGAAGAAAAATTGTGGTTTGAGGAAAAGGTTAAAAGTTGTGAAAGTGGGCTTCTTCGTTTTGCCTATCATCTGAGTGGCAATATGGATAAAGCCCGGGATTTGGTGCAAGAAGCTTTTTTACGAGCTTACCAGTATCGACACAGTTATAATGCCAACTATTCTTTCGAAAGCTGGATGTCTGCTATTCTGCTTAATGTTCATCGTCAGCGTTTTAAAAAAGAGAAATTTTTCAAAATCTTTCATCCGGGAAGGGAACGAGAAGATGGAGAAGAAACCGAAGTTTGGGATTTTCTGGAATCTAAAGGGGAAGGCCCGGAAGAGAGAACTTTGAAAAGAGAGGTTCTTAGTTTTCTTCAAGAGGCTATTGAAAAGCTTCCTCCTCAGATGAAAGAAGTAATAGTGCTCTGTGATGTGATGAACTATTCTTATGAGGAAGCCAGCGAAATAATTGGCTGTCCCTTAGGAACAGTTCGCTCCCGACTTCATAGAGCTCGGAAGAAAGTGAGAAGTTTAGTAGAAGAGAGCTATGGAGAGGATTTCCTCTCTATTTGGGGATGAGAATATGAATTGCAAAGAAGCAGGAAAGATGCTTTCTGCTTATCTGGATGAAGAATTGACTGCCGAAAAATACAGGTCTTTGAAGAGACATCTGATGTCGTGTTCTACCTGTCAAGAGGAGCTGGAGAAGCTTCGGGTAATTAGGAATCTGATGAGAGATTTAGATAGTGATTCCAATTTTAATTGGAATTTTAAGGTTGATTGGGAAGCTGTAAGGAGACAGGCAAGAGCGATGAGAAGAAGAGAGATGGCTTTCTTTTCTCTTGCCGCCGCTTTAGTGATTATAGCTTTATTTTTTGTTTTTTCTCAAGAGCAAGCTCAATGGGAAATCGAGGTTATGCATCCTGAAGTTCTGGTAGATCTTCACCAGAGCTTAAGTGGTAACCAGTTGGATATACCTTTAAAACAAGAAACCAATTTTATCGGAACCTTGGAGCTGGTCTCCGGTGGTAGGTAGTGAGAAAATCTGTTTTTTGGATTTTCGTAGGGTTTAGTTTTTTTCTTTTGATTTTTTGCTGGGGTTTTTCGTCTTTTTCTGTAGCTGGAGCGGAAATAGTCAATCCGGAAGAGGCTTTATCCTTTCTGAAAGAGATGGTCAAGAAATCTACTGACCGCGATTATTGGGGGATATGGTCCAATCGAGATTGTCGTTCAGGAAGAGAAGATTTTTACGAAGTTATTCATCTGAAATATATTGGTTTAGCGTGGAGAAACTTAAACGAGGGAGACCTGGTTACTGTTAAAAAGGGGAACTACCGTTATGTAGTGGACCTGGCAAGTGGAGAAGTTAAAGGAGTTTACCCTCTTTACACTCTTCCTTTCCTTCCCCCTGAAGAAAACAATCTGGAATTGCTTTTAGAAAATTATCTATTAGATTTGCAAGATAGAAAAGGACGAGTGATTTCTCGCCATACTGGCAAGGTCATCCGTTCCTTTTCAGTAGATGAAAAGGGCTCACTGGTTTCTCAGGCTTTTTACACTTCAGAGGGGAAGCTAAAGGAGGAGGGAAGTTTTGTGTATCGGGATTATTCTCCTGATTACACCCAGTTAATAAAATATGTGGAAGCCATGAAAAAACCTTCTGACATTACCATACCTTCTCTCAGTGTTAGCGGTAAGAAGCTGTTCCAGCCTTCTCTATTACCTCCGGGTTTTCATCTAAAACAAGTTTATTTAGTGAAGAACGAGGATCGAGACTGGTACCAGATGGTTTATACTGATGGTTTACAGTATTTTTCTTTATGGCAAAGTGTTTATCCCCTGACATTATCCGGGGAAAAAAGAAACAGAAAAATCTCTTTGAAAAAGGAGGATGATATAGTTACCTTGATGGGAGAAAAGAGCGGATTTTATTTAGCTTTGATGGGAAATTTTGATTTAGAGACGATAACGCAGATTTTCAATTCTATTACCTGGGAAGGAGGTAATTAGCTGTGTGGATTAAAAAAACCAAGCTATTAAGCTTTTGGACGGTAATTTTGCTGGTTTCTCTGGTGGGGGGAGTAGCCTCAGCAGTGAGTGCGATACCTGAGACTACCAACATCGTGGCTGACATTGTGGAAAAGGTCAGCCCGGCGGTAGTTAACATAGATACTCTTAAAATGGCCACTTATCGTTCTCCCCTTGCTCCTTTTTTTAGTGATCCCTTTTTTCGGCGGTTTTTTGAAGGGATAGTACCGGAGGAAAGACAGGTTCCGATTAAAGGTTTGGGCACCGGCTTTGTCTTTCGTTCCGATGGCTATATTTTAACCAATGAACATGTGGTGAGCGGAGCAGATGAAATAAAAGTTACTTTTTTAGACGGGAGAGAGTTTGAAGGTAAGGTTATTGGTTCGGATACTCTCACTGATATAGCGGTGGTAAAAATTGAAGCTCAGGGTCTTCCTACTATTTCTTTGGGCGACTCCGATGCTGCCCGAGTGGGAGAATGGATAATTGCCATTGGCAATCCTTATGGACTTTCTCACACTGTTACTGTAGGGGTTTTGAGTGCCAAAGGCAGACCTATAGCTGCTGGAGATTCAGGTCAGGAATATGAGAATTTCTTGCAGACTGATGCTGCTATTAATCCTGGAAACAGTGGAGGACCTCTTCTTAACTTGGAAGGAGAAGCTATTGGAATAAATACCGCTATCCTTCCTTATGCGCAGGGTATTGGATTTGCCATTCCTATAAATATGGCTAAATCTATCCTGGATCAGCTCATAACTGAAGGAAGAGTAATAAGGGCCTGGCTGGGGGTAGTCATTCAAAACCTCACTCCTGAAATGGCTGAGAAATTTGGTTTAAAAGAGGCCGAAGGAGCGTTGGTGGCAGACATTTCTCCCGATAGTCCGGCAGAAAAAGCAGGTATTAAAAGAGGCGATGTGATTTTAAAAGTGGATGGAATAGAAACTCCTGATATAAAAACTCTGCAGCAAACCATTCGCTCTCATCGCCCGGGAGATGTGGTTGATGTTGAAATCTGGAGAGATGGGAAAGTTATCACCTTAAAAGTAACTTTAGCGGAATTAGAAGAAAGTATTTCCGTACTACCAGTTACTGAAAAGATAGATTTGGGCTTGGAAGTAGGGGAAATTACTCCTGACCTCGTTGATAGGTATGCTTTGCGAGAGAAGAGTGGAGTGGTGATAGTGGGAATAAAAGCTGGTGGTCCTGCTGATGATGCTGGTCTGCGGCCCGGAGATGTAATTCTGGAAGTCAATCGGGAAGAAATTAAAAACTTAAAGGATTGGGAAGCTGCTATCAGTGAAATAGAACCAGGAGAGACCGTTCTTTTGCTCATTAGTAGGGCAGGACAGACCTATTTTGTTCCTCTCAAAGCTGAAGAACCACAGTCTTAGAATTTATGGAAGTAGGAAAGGAGTGGGGCAAATTATATTTTTGCCCTACTCCTTTGGGAAATTTGCAGGATATTACTCTGCGCACTCTTCAGGTGCTTCAGGAAGTTGATTTCATCGCTTGTGAGGACACCCGGGTTACGTTGAAGATTCTCAACCACTATCATATTCGAAAACCTCTTTTTAGCTATCATTCCTACAACTTAAGAGAGGTTAGTTCCCGAATAGTAAAATTACTTAAAGAGGGTAAGAACATAGCTCTCGTTTCTGACGCGGGAATGCCGGGGATTCAGGATCCAGGAATGGAATTGGTGAATATTTTGGAAGAAGAGGGGTTGAGTTTCGAAGTTCTTCCTGGTCCTTCTGCTTTGGTAGTAGCAGCAGTTTACTCCGGTTTTTCCTTCTCCGGTTTTACTTTTTTGGGATTTTTACCTCGAAAGAAAAAAGAGAGAAGGAAAATTTTAGAACAACTTCTTTATCTTCCCCAGGCAATAGTTATTTATGAGTCTCCTCATCGAGTGGTGTCTGCCCTGGAAGAAATTGAGGAAATAGCTGGGAGTGAGAGAAGGATTGTTTTTTTGCGGGAACTAACTAAAATCCACGAGGAAATATTGAGGGGAAAACTTGGAGATATTTTAGGAATTTTATCTCAGCGAGAAAAGATAAAGGGAGAAGTTGTGCTGGTGATAGAGGGAGAAAAGATAGAGAAACAGATACCGCCTGAGGCGGAGAGGTTAGTTAAGTCTCTTTCTCGGCAGGGGATTTCTCCTCGGCAAATATTGGAAGTGGTGAGTGATGCGTTTTCGATAAGTAAAAATAAGCTGAAAGAGGTTTTGGAAAGGGAAAAGTCGAGTTGATTTTGAAGAGGAAAACTGCTTTAATTACCAATGGTATAAATTTGACTTCCTGAATGAGGAGGTAGTGATTCTGAAAAGAAAAAAGCGGGAAGGAGCAGAAATAGTACTTTTTTTAATTGCCTTTTCTTCTCTGTTTTTTTTGATTGGCATAGTGGTTGTTCTCTTTGCAGAAGGGTTGCCAGTTTTTGCTCATGTTTCCCTTTCTCAGTTTTTATTAGGTAGAAGATGGTATCCTACTTCCTCTCCTCCCCAGTTTGGAGCGTTGCCTCTTATCTTGGGGTCTCTATTGGTTACTGCTGGAGGGTTGCTTTTTGCTGTTCCTTTAGGCCTTTTTGCTGGTATATTTTTAGCTGAGCTTTGCCCTCCTCGGGGAAGGGAGATTCTTAAACCGATTGTTGAACTGTTAGCCGACATTCCCTCCGTTGTCTATGGCTTTTTTGGAGTGTTGGTTGTTGCTCCCTTTATTCGCGACTTCCTTTCTCTTTCTACCGGTCTCACTGCTTTCACTGCGTCTTTGATTTTAGGTATAATGGCTGTGCCTTCCATAATCAGCGTGATAGAAGATGCCATCACTTCAGTTCCTCGCAGCTACAAAGAAGCATCGCTTGCTCTGGGAGCAACTCACTGGGAGACTTTGCGTCAAGTGGTTTTACCTGCTGCCTCTTCAGGAGTTGGAGCAGCAATCATTTTAGGAGCGGGGAGGATTATAGGAGAAACCATGGCGGTTTTAATGGTAGCAGGAGGAGCTCCGGTTATACCTAAAAGTTTTTTTCAGCCGGTACGTACTTTAACTGCAACTATTGCTGTAGAGATGGGTGAAGCTCCAGTTGGTAGTCCACACTACCACTCCCTTTTTGGTCTGGCTATCATTCTCTTCCTGTTTACTCTTGTTCTCAATATTTTAGTGGAGAGTTTAGCTACAAGGGGGAGAGAAGGGAGGACTAGATGATAAAGGAAGAGAGCTTGAAAAAAAGATATTTAGTTCAGAATATATGGTTTACTATATTTTGGTTATCCATGGTTTTGATTGCTGCAGTTTTGGGTCTAATTTTATATTTCATCCTGTCCCGGGGAATAAAAGTAATCAATTGGGAATTTTTGACTGCTGCTCCCCGTCGGGGTATGACTGAGGGGGGTATTTTTCCTGCTATTGTAGGAACTTTTTACCTGGTATTGGGTAGTGTAGTAGTGTCTCTACCTTTAGGTGTTTTTTCTGCTATTTATTTAACGGAGTATGCTTCTCCCGGTCATCCGATAGTGAGAGCTATTCGTACTGCCATCCATTGCCTGGCAGGGGTGCCTTCGGTAGTTTTTGGTTTATTTGGCCTCGCGGTTTTCGTTAAAATTTTTGGTTTTGGTGTATCTCTTCTTTCTGGTGCTCTTACCCTGGGCATTATGTCTCTTCCTGTGGTCATTACCTCAGTAGAGGAAGCTTTAAAAACAGTTCCTCTTTCTTTTCGAGAGGCATCTCTTGCCCTGGGAGCCAATAAATGGACTACTATCTGGCGGGTGGTTTTACCCAGTTCCCTGCCAGGAATCCTTACTGGTTTAATTCTTGCTGTGGGTAGAGTAGCAGGGGAAACTGCCCCCATCATGTTTACCGCTGCTGTATTTTATGCTCGAAGGTTACCTCAATCTCTTTTTGACCCGGTTATGGCTCTTCCTTATCATATTTATGGATTGATGACTGAGGGTACAAGGCCAGATAAACAGATTCCTCTTGCTTACGGGACAGCGGTGGTTTTAATTTTACTGGTTGTAGCTATTGATTTTATCGCTATTTATCTGCGAGGAAGGGCTAGGCGAGCTAGAAAGTGGTGAAAAATGGAGGAAATTAAACTACAAATTAAGGATTTAAATGTATTTTTTGGAGAAAAGCAAGTGCTCCATCAAATTAATTTAAATATTCCAGCGAACAAGGTTACGGCCATTATTGGCCCTTCGGGTTGTGGTAAGTCTACCTTGCTGCGTAGCATCAATCGGATGAACGATTTTCTTGAGGATGTGAGGGTAGAGGGAGAGATTATTTTTGATGGGAGCAATATTTATGATGAAAGTGTAGACCCGGTGGTAGTGAGAAGACGCATCGGTATGGTTTTTCAAGTGCCCAATCCCTTTCCCAAAAGTATTTTTGAAAATGTAGCTTACGGTTTGCGAATTCAGGGATGGAAGGATAAAAAAGCCATCGAAGAACAAGTGGTAAAAAGTCTACAGGCGGCAGCTCTGTGGGATGAGGTGAAAGATAGGCTTCACTCTTCGGCTTTTGATCTTTCTGGAGGTCAGAGACAACGTCTTTGTATTGCTCGAGCCATAGCAGTGGAGCCAGAAATCTTGCTTATGGATGAGCCAGCTTCAGCGTTAGACCCTATTGCTACCGCCAGAGTAGAAGAATTAATCAGGAGTTTAATAGAAAAATACACCATCGTTTTAGTTACTCATAATATGCAAGAAGCGGCTCGTACTTCGGACTATACTGCCTTTCTCCTTTTAGGAAGACTCATAGAATTTGGTCTCACTAATCAGATTTTCACCAACCCTCAAAAGAAAGAAACCGAAGACTACCTTACCGGAAGATTTGGCTAATAGGGAGGAACTGAAAGAAGCAAAGTAGGATAACATAAGAGTGTGGTTTCTCGGTAGAGGAGGTTTTCTAACTATGCAAATTT
>DGDO01000064.1:0-8771 GCA_002385475.1 Candidatus Sordicultor fermentans
GGGAGAGCTCGAGCGATACCGATTGAAATATTAAAGGAGCTATTGAGCGCTCCAGATAAAAAGAGTTATGCTGGTTTTCGTGATTACTGTCTTATCCTTTTTATGCTGGATACTGGTATTCGCCCCGGGGAGGCACTAAAGCTAAAGAAAGAAGACTTTAACTTTGCTTCTTTTGAGGTAGCTATTCCTGACAATGTCGCTAAAACGAGAAAGAAAAGAACTCTCCCCCTCTCTCCCGTAGTTGCTAAAGAAATTAAAAAGCTCCTCTTTCTGCAACCTTTGGAGTGGAGAGATACAACTGTTTTTTGTGGTTTTGAAGGAAAAGAGCTTTCCACAGCTTCTTTTGGCCGAAGGCTTAAAGAATACTCTTGCCAAATTGGCTATAAAATAACTCCTTATGATTTACGCCACTCTTTCGCTCTTTTATACTTGCGCAATGGTGGCAATGTCTTCACCTTACAGCGCACTCGAGAGCCACTGATTTAAATATGACTAAAAGATATCTTGCACTCACTGGAGAGGATTTAAAAGCAGAGCATGAGAAAGCTACACCAGTGAGCGATATTGTAGGGAAAAGAGTGAGGAGGGTGTAAAATAATCACCCCACCGCTCGGTGGGGTGATTAAAAGAGGAAATTCTCTTATTTTGCTGAGATATTTAACGCCTAACTATTCTCAATAGTTGCTTCTTTTGATACCACACTTCAATCCTGGTATTTATGGCTCCCCCTTGTCAGCCTAGTCTACAGTTAGTGAATGAGCAATTCACTTTTAAGGAAAATTATAACCTATCGGCAGGGAATAAATGTTTTGCATTAATTTTGCCGCAAAAGGATCTATTTCCGAACCAGTGGCAATGGAAGCCATAATCCCTGTGGAAGTGTGCTCGCCAATTCCCAGAATATGGCCAAATTCGTGCAAATAAACTGCCAGGTCGGAAAAACAATAATCTGTTACTTTTACCTCTCCGGATACTATTTTAAAATCTTCCCAAGTTACAGAAGCCCAACCACACTGAGAACTAATGCTATTATCAATCATCACTTTTACTTGAGCCTTTCTTAAATCGTTGGTAAGAACAAGATTTGCTTTGCCTTCTAACACTTCATTCCACTTATCGAAAACAGTTTGCAGCTTAGGGAAACCAGTATAATCATAAACATAAATATTGCCATATGGCCAGCGAACAAGATGTTCTTTATCGTGCCCATACTGCTTTATTTGGTTTAATTCTTCTTGAGAAAGCGTAGAAGTTGGTGTGGGAGAAGTTACCGGTGTAGGAATAGGTCCTGGTGTTGGCATTTCTTTTACTATTAAAGTAAGATTAACCTTAGTATTTCTGTTTCCGGCATAATCTTCTATTACACCTGAAGCCATAGTAAGAGTAAATGTTCCCGCTACGTTTGCAGTGGCATAACCTGGATTAGGGATAATTCTAAGTTTGGTGGGGTTTTGTGAATCAACTGTTATGGTGCTATGCACCACATCTTGAAAACCTTCACCAGACATAGTAATTACCGGATTTGCTCCTTCTACTAATTTAACCGGCTCGCTTACCACCGCTTCGGCATAGCTTACTGTATCACCTTTTGTCAATTGTAGAGTCCATTTTGTGCCCTCTTTTTCTAACGATTTTTCAGTACCATCGTTAAGATGAGCAGTAATGCTCACTAGCTCCGGAGGAGTGATATCTGGAGTGGGAATAGATGTAGGTGAGGGAATGGAAGACATACATCCACTTACCAAAGCTAAAAGAGCGACTAAGGCTAAAACTATATACTTTTTCATTATTTCCCATCTCCTCTTTATAATGTTTAACATTCTAATTAAACAGTCTCTGCGCTTCCCAGTTGGTTATTGCAAATATTCACTTGCTCTTCAAGAACACAGGTGTCAAAATATACTTGCGAGTCATAAACACAATAACTTTTTGCCCTGTCCCAATCCTGATCGCTTATGGCTGAACAGTAGTTTTGCACAACCTTCCTTATTTGAGTTTCATCTGATACAGGCGTTGTCACCCACCACAACCTGCCAGAATTAAGATTCTATCTCTCTACGGTGCAACTGGTACTCTTATTCTATTCCTACATAGTAACCAGGAGAAACCTTATAGAGAGCGCGAACTGCCTTCTTATGAATGTCTGGAATGGAAGTATACTGTGTCCATGCTTCATAGGGGCAACTCCCGTCTTGGAGGGAGCATATCTTTTCCCATTTTATGCCTATCATACCTCCAAAATTTTGCAAGAATACAGCATAGTAGTTATCTGGAAAACCACACCATGCATCATTTGTTGAGACCCTTAATTCGAAAGAGGTAATCTCATAACCGTCTCCAGTTCTTTTACTAGAAAAACATCCCTCTAAGCTTGAATCATAAAAAATCTTCACCGGGCTATTAGGATCATTACTCAGGTAGAAGCGAGTTTTCCCTCCTCCAGATTTGATTACCGCATTCCATTCATTCAAAGCTCGTTGAATGGTTGCTCTAATTGTTGCATTACCTGTTGCATCGTATACTCCTATATCACCATCAGGCCATCTAACCACATAGTCACCACCAAGACCATATTCTCGAATTAAGGACTTCTCTTCTTCCGGAGTAAGTGTTGGTGTTGTAGGTGTAGAGCCACAGCCACTAAGTAAAAATACACCTAAAACCGTAAAAACAACTACCAGAAAGCTTTTCCGACAAAACATTTGCCATCACTCCTTTTTTAAGATTTTATGCTTAAGTTATATAAACTCATATTATACTTGCAGAAACTTATTCTTCTTCTACTTTTGGTAAGTGAATGTCCATACATCGCCGTGAGAGCTAATATAGTTTCCTGCACTATCCTGCCCTTCCATTTGCACGTACCATTTATAACGGCCTGATTCAAGTTCTTCGCTACACGTCGCTTGTTCCACAAAATCATATGTTTCAAACACAAAATAGCGATCAAAAGTTATTGGATCAAAGACATGCACATTGGTCTCCGGCAAAAGGTCTGTCGCTTCAGGAATTGAAGGATGAACATCACCGATCTCCCATTTAAGAGTGAAAGGAGAACCAAAAACTGTCGACCCATTGGGTGGATATTTCAGAAAAATTGGGGGAAGGAAACGAGGTGAGATAGTAACAATCTCGCTAGGGGATGTTTCCCAATCTGGTCCATAGGCAACGACATAGTAGGAATAAGTAGAGCCAGGAGCGTAATCCTCCGAGTAGATATAACCGCCAGAACTATGCTCACCAGGTTCAAGCGGCCAGTCATCGGCTAATGTAAATGGTCCGCCGTTAACACTGTGGTAAATGCGATATCCTGAAGCTCCTGGGTATGCTTCCCAATCAACACCCACACTATAGTATACTGTCCATTCACCTACTTGATGAGATAATCTACTTGTTTTAAAGTTGTTGCTCCGTATGATATGTTTTGCGCTAGAAGCGCTAGACATTTCAAGCTCGCTACTTCTTAATAAATCTGAAAAGCGACTAGAGAAAGCTGTATATGTTTCAGTAAAACCTCCTTCTATCCGCACGCGCTCAGTGGAAGGTTGGGGTGAACAACCAGAGAGAACCATTAGACAAATCACAAAAGCTAAAAAATATTTTTTACTCATTATCCCTGCTCCTTTTTTAAGATTTTTTACTGATAAATTTTTACATTTTTCACCCTCTTAAAAACTCAAGCCAAACTCTACCAAACCATATCTGCGCAATAACGCTTTCTCCTCAGCTGTGAGAGAAGGAGCTGTTGGAATATTACCTCCACAACCATGTAGAAGAGTCGTAATCCACACCAAAGCACAAAGTACAGGGAAAATCCAGAGTATTTTCTTTCTTTTCACAGTCTGCTCACCTCAATTCAAAGCTCTTCCTATCTTCTGCTAATACCACATCATCATTTGTTCCCACTACACCGTCTGGCCCTGGCGTAATAAGGCGAATCACCAAAGTGTATAACCCTGCTTCGTAATCATCGGGCGGGAAGAGAGCATTAAGTGGTAACTCTTCTCTATATCCGGGGTATAGATACTCGTCCCCCCATACACCACTCCAAACTACTTCTCCCTGGCTGTTGAGTTCTATCCACTCCCAATAAACTCGATAGCTCTCTTCCCCAGGGTTAGCAATGAGAATTTTGCAAAACTCATAAATCGCCTCGTTACTCCTCTCAACTGGTGTCTTGATAAAAGTTATGGTGACTGTTGGCCCTAAAGTGGTGGTTGTCACACATCCACCCAAAGCCAAAATAACTACAAACATCACAACACAACAAAGGATCGTTCGTCTTAACATTTTTCATTCCTCCCCTTTTTAACTTTCTATAATTAGCTCATATCAGCTCATAAGCGGCTTGATCTTCTGCCAGTATTACATCATCGGAAGTATCGATTATGCCATCTGGCCCTGGGGTAATGAGTTGAATAAGAAGAGTGTAGTAACCAGGTTGATAATCTGGGCGTCGACAATCGAACACATACTCTTCCCGATATCCAGGATAAAGATACAGAGGATTTTCATCATCTACTTCTTCGTGAATGATTCTCCCTTGAGAGTCGATGTTAATGATTTTAATGTAGACATTGGAATAGCTCTCGTTTTGAGAAGGATTGGTGATGAGTATTGTATAACACGAATCAATCCACTCTTCCCCTATCGGAATCGGGCTCATGGCATAAGTTATCTCGACAGTTGGAGCTTTTACAGAGGTAGCCTGACACCCACTTATCACCAGAGCTAAAATAACGACTAATACTAAATACTTTCTCATTACTTTTCATCTCCTTCTTAATAGTTTAAATAAAAAAGCCGTGAGATAGTCTTGCCTCTTTTTTACGAAAAATAGCCAAGAATCCCCCTATGTATTCTTGGAAGAAAACATCACCCTTTCTAGAAGTTTTTTTAGCAAAAGAGCAGGCTTCTTCTATAGAGGTAGTTTTCCCGGTTACTCTTATTCCTTTTTGCCGGTTGAGAAAAGTAAAATTATCTAAGAAAAGAGGATTATCATTGAAGAGAAAAGCAGAAATATCTTTAAAAGAAGAGTTCCCCCGCCTAGAAAAGCACATCTTCCTCCCCTCTCTTTTTTTCAGTATATCACCTTTCTTTTTTTTGTAAAGCCTCTCCAAAAAACAAAGTAAAATTGTTATTTTCCTTGGAGATACGAGGAGAAATTATAGTTCTTGGTTACCACTAAAAGGCCAGTTAGATGGAGTTAAAAGCTTGGGATCGCCACAGACAATGAGGGGGCTTCGCCCCCCTCGTAACTCCCAAAAGGCAAAAGAAAAAACAAAAACTTAAAAAGCAGAAAAACCACTGAGGAGAGAAACATCCCTCAGTGGTTGCGATGACGATTAACTATATTTATGAGTAAGTAAGGATATAAGAAAATACCTACAAACCCTCCTCCTCCAACCACTCCCGCATCAAGAGATAGGCGAAGTAGTCGGCTTCTTTTTCTAATCCGGCGATAAAGCTCTTGTGGTCTAAAAATACCGGGCGCAGATAGTTAGCGTGGTGAAGGAGAAAGTGAGCTACTTCATGGAGAATAGTTTTAGCGCGCTCCGTAGGTGGAAATTTGGAGTTGATGACGATGTAAGCTTGTTTTCCCCTCCAGAGTAGTCCCCCTTTAGCTCTCTGATAATGATCTCTTCCTAAGAAGTCAGTTACTTCTTCCTCTAATAGCTGCTGTGGGAAAAAGCCACTCTTCTCTTAAGTTTTTTTTATGAAAAGCAGCTTACCGTAAAAAAAGCTGCTCACCCTTCTATTTTTATGAGAATATAGGACATAACCAGAATTTTCAAACAATCTTATTCCCTAAAAGGAAACATAGAAAAACTTTTCCTCGTTGATATTTTAGTGCCCGGCCATGGACTTTTTGCTGGCTTTTGTGAATTTATGATTCTATTTCGTTATTATTCCAAAAACTGGTAGAGTACTGGAAAATACATTCACCAAATTCTAACTAAGGGAGGTTGAATATGGCTTCGTTGGTACACTTTGTTAACTTACGAGCCCATGATGAACGAAGCTCAGTTTTAGAAAAACTGAAAAGGCTGACCAAAACTCTTCTAAAAGAAAGATTAGAAGAAGGAGATCTGGTGGCAGTGAAACTTCACTTTGGAGAGCGAGGTAACCATGGTTTCTTAAAACCGGTTTTTTTGCGCTATATCGTAGAAGCAGTAAAAGAATCAGGAGGCAAACCTTTCTTGACCGATGCCAATACCTTATATTTAGGTTTCCGCCACCATGCTGTGGACCATCTGGAAACCGCCATTTTCCATGGTTTTGGCTATCCAGCTATCCCTGCTCCCCTTATCATTGCCGATGGTCTGCGAGGAAGCGATTATCAAGAAGTAGAAGTAAATTTGAAACATTTTAAAAGTGTGAAGATAGCTTCTGCCATTCAAGAAGCTGACTTTCTTTTAGTGGTAACCCACGTTAAAGGACATGTAGAAGCAGGACTGGGAGGAGCTATAAAAAATATAGGCATGGGTGGCGCTTCTCGAGTGGGCAAACAACTTCAGCATGGGGAAACTTTTATTCCTGACCCCCGGGAAGAGCTATGTATTGGTTGTCGGCGCTGTATTGACCATTGTCCCCAAAATGCTCTTTATCTTGATGAAAAACGAAAAGCTAAAGTAAAAAAAGAATTATGTATTGGTTGCGCCGAATGCGTTATTTACTGCAATCAAGAGGCCATCACCACTACTTGGTCTTCTTCTATCTCCACTCTTCAGGAACGGATGGCAGAATATGCCTACGGAACAGTTAAGAGCAAGGGAGAAAAAGTGGCTTTCATCAATTTTCTCACCGAAATAAGCCCTGACTGCGATTGTGCTCCCTGGCATGATGCCAGCTTAGTACCTGATATCGGGATTTTAGGAGGACATGATATTGTGGCTATCGATAAAGCCTCTGCCGATTTAATCAAAAAATCGGCAGGATTACAAAATTCGAGATTGCAAAAAGCTTTTTCCCCCGGGGAAGATAAGTTTTTAGATGTTCATCCTCAAGCTCGCTGGGAAATACAAATCAACTACGGAGAATCCATTGGCCTGGGAAACAAAAATTACGAATTAAAAAATTTTCCCAAATAATTTTTCTCCGGTATTGCTTTTTGTCACCATCCTTCTATAATCGTTTCATAATAAAAAAATCTCCCAGGTAAGGTGGAGGAAAATGAAAGAGGAGCCTGAACGAGTTCTGTTTTCTAACGGTAAAAACGGGGGCAAAAAGGCCAGGTCATTAGGGCCAGTTGTAGATTTGGAAGAACACGTCCCACCCGATTGGTGGAAGAGAATTTTTAACTCTCTTTACTTAAAAACCGATGGAGACGTAGTAGAAGACCAGAACATCACGAGACAAGAAGTGGATTATATCACCACTATTCTTCATCTCTCTCCCGGAGACCGGATTTTAGACCTCTGTTGCGGACAGGGAAGACATTCTCTGGAATTAGCCCGGCGGGGATTCACCCGGGTAAAAGGTTTAGACCGCTCTCACTACTTAATCCAAAAAGCCAGGAATCAGGCCCGACGAGAGGGGTTGAGTGTTCAGTTTAAAGAAGGAGATGCCCGCAAACTACCCTACCCCACTGATAGCTTTGACGTGGTATTGATTTTAGGAAATAGCTTTGGATATTTTGAAAGCATTCAAGATGACCTCAAGGTATTGACAGAGGTTTTCAGAGTTCTTAAACCCGGAGGAAAAATATTTATAGACGTGGCCGACGGTGAATACCTGAGAGAAAATTTTCAACCTCACTCCTGGGAATGGATTGGTAAAAAACAATTCGTATTGCGGGAGCGATCTCTGTCTAAAGATCGACAACGCTTGATTTCTCGGGAAATAATAACTCACATTGAAAATGGAGTAATGGCAGATCAATTCTATGCCGAAAGACTATATTCAGTTACAGAATTAATATCTCTTTTAGAGAAATCCGGGTTCAGCCGCCTTACCACCCACGGAGAGCATGTTCCTTCTTCTCAGCGTAACCAGGACCTGGGAATGATGGAAAAACGAATTCTCCTGAGCGGCGAAGCCAAAAAAGAATGGACACACCCCAAAAGAATAAAAGGAGCTACTTTAAAAGTAGTAGTGCTGCTGGGTGACCCCGGACAACCTGACCCTCTTAAACCTCAAACCGTTTTTGACGAAGATGATATCTATACTGTAAATCAGCTTAAAGCTGCTTTAGGAGAATTGAAAGGCTACCAATTTACTTACTTAGACCAGCATCGCACTTTACTCCACGACTTACTACGACTGCGAGGAAAAGTAGACCTGGTCTTCAACCTTTGCGACGAGGGATTTAATAACGATGCCCGACAAGAACTCCACGTTCCTGCCCTTTTAGATATACTGGGACTACCCTACACCGGTTCTGGCCCTCAATGTTTAGCTTATTGCTATGATAAGTCTTTAGTTCGGGGAATAGCTAAAGAGCTGAATATTCCTGTCCCTCGCGCTTTTTTGATTAAACCGGAAGATTTCACTTTTAAATTGCCCTTTGATTTTCCCGTTCTCCTTAAGCCCAATTTCGGCGACTCCAGCTTTGGTATAACCGAGAAAAGTGTAGCCACCAACTTAGACGATTTTGTAGAAGCGGTATCGGAAATAAGAAACAAATTTGGCTACGATAAACCCATCTTAGTAGAAGAATTTCTCCCTGGCAAAGATTTGAGTTTAGGGATTATCGGTAACCCTCCTGAATCCTATCAGGTGCTACCCATTACCGAGGAAGATTATAGTGCTCTTCCTCCCGGGCTTCCCCC
>DGDO01000064.1:9052-29791 GCA_002385475.1 Candidatus Sordicultor fermentans
GAGAAAATAATTGTGGAAAGCTCTATTAAGTTGTTTGAGCGCTTAGAGTGTCGAGACTATGCCCGTTTTGATTGGCGACTGGATAGAGAGGGACAGCCCCGGCTATTAGAGGTCAATCCCAACCCCGGATGGTGCTGGGATGGGCACTTAGCTAAAATGGCTCATTTTGCCGGGATTTCTTACCACCAGATGTTAGAAGCTGTCTTAGAAGCAGCTATCTGTCGCCTCAATATTGTGGCCTTGAAAGATAAACCATGAAAATGGCTACTTCTCATCCCAGATGGATTGACCTCCGTAGCGATACTGTCACTATCCCTACTCAGGAAATGCTGGAAGCTATGGTACAGGCAGAAGTAGGAGATGATGTTTATGGTGATGACCCCACAGTAAACCTGTTGCAAGAAAAAGCAGCAGAAAAAATGGGAAAAGAAGCGGCTCTTTTTGTCCCTTCAGGAACTTTTGGTAATCAGTTAGCTATATTCACTCACACTCAAAGCGGAGACGAGGTATTAATCCCCGAAAGTAACCACATTTTAGAGCACGAAGTGGGAGCCTCAGCGGTAATATCCCGGGTGGGGCTCCGCCCTCTTCCTGACCAATATGGACAGGTAGATATAAAAGATTTAGAAAAACGCTATCGAGAAGAAGACCTTCACCACCCTCGAACAGGGCTAATCTGTATGGAAAATGCCCACTCGTCTGGTAAAGTAGTTCCTCTTTCTAATCTCCAGGAAGTTTATCAATTTGCCCAAGAAAAGGGAATTTCTGTGCACTTAGATGGAGCGAGGATTTTTAACGCTGCCACTTTTTTAAAAGTAAAACCAGCACAAATCGCCCTTTATTGCGACTCAGTGATGTTCTGTGTTTCTAAAGGACTCTGTGCTCCCATTGGTTCTCTGCTCGTGGGAACTCGCTCTTTCATTGAGAAAGCCCGCAAAAATCGTAAACTTTTAGGAGGAGGTATGCGGCAGGTAGGATATTTAGCGGCTGCCGGATTGATAGCTCTGGAGAAAATGACCAAGCGCTTACAAGAAGACCATGAAAACGCCCGTTACTTAGCTAAGAGACTACAAGAAATTGAGGGAATAAAAGTAGCAGAAGACCGCCTGGATATCAATATGGTATTTTTCACCGTAGAGATAGAACGCTTTTCCCCACCAGAATTTATCCAGTTTTTAGAGGAGAAAAACATAAAAATTAATCTTCCCCGGGAGGGAGAATTTCGCCTGGTTACCCACTACTGGATAAAGAAAGAGGATATTGATTACTTTATAGAGACTGGCAAAACTTATTTCTCCCGATACTACACTTAATCGCTTCTAAGTCTATTCATGCTCCCGGAATGATACCCTTCTAAGTCCAGAGTAATAAAAGTGTAGCCCAGAGCTTGCAGGCCAGAAACTACTTTTTGCCTCAGCTCCCCTTCTAAAAGGAGAGGAAATTCTTCTGGCGATATTTCTAAACGAGCCACCTCACCGTGATGCCTCAGGCGCGAGAGAGAAAAGCCCAGGTTATGTAAAAGTTCTTCTCCTTGTTCAATTCGATGCAGTAGAGGAAGGGTTATTTCCACCCCATAAGGAATGCGCGTAGCCAGACATGAAGAGGCAGGCTTATCCCAGGTGGGAAGGTGAAGCTCTCGAGAAACCTCCCGGATTTCATATTTCGTAAATCCTACCTCTAAAAGGGGATGTCTGATTCCCAACTCCTGGGTAGCCCGAAAACCAGGACGGAAATCCCCCTCGTCATCTTGATTGGTTCCATCTACTACCCAAGCGTAGCCTTCTTTTTGTGCCAGAGCTAACAGTTCCCGCATCATCCTTTTTTTACAGAAATAGCAGCGTTCCTTGGTATTGCGCCAGATGAGGGGCTCATCTTCTCCCGAAATTTCTATGACCTTAAGAGGAAGTCTTAAATCCCGGGCAATTTTTTCCGCTTCTTCCCTCTCTCGGCGGGGTAAAAAAGGTAAATCTACCAGGACCCCTAAGACATTTTCTCCCAGAGTTTCTCTACTCACCCAGAGAAGAAAAGTAGAATCCACTCCCCCCGAAAAAGCAACTATAACCCTCCCCAGCGCTAAAAGGTTTTCTTTTAACTTTTCATATTTCATATTCCCGGAGGAATATTTAACTTCACTCATAAAATTCATTGAATCTCTTTCGTTCTTCTCTTTCCCCCTCGAGAGCTAAAAATATTAGGAAGCATTACTACACCAACAAGAACTATTCCAATGATGACCATCATTACCTGACCCGGAACATTTACCAGCCCCATACCATAACGAAGTAAACGCATCAATATAAGAGCTAAACATACACCAACTATGCCGCCCTTTCCTCCTGAGGGGCTAACTCCCCCCAAAACGGCAATGGCAATAACCTCGAGCTCATATCCTGTGGCAATATTGGGCCTTGAGCTACCTAACTTGGAAGTTAGAAAAATAGCTGCTATCCCCGCCATTAACCCATTAAGAGTAAAAATAATCTGTTTCATTTGCGCTATCGGTACTCCAGAAAATCTGGCGGCCACCGGGTTAATTCCCATAGCGTATACCTTTCTTCCCCAGGCAGTGCGATGGAGCAAAAGTCCATATATAATGGCACACCCCACAAATACCACCATAACAAAAGGTATATTGGTTTTACCTACATACCCCCAGGCCAGATAAGAGTACCAGGAGGGGAATCCCCCTATTGCCTGATCACCAAGCAAAATATAGGCAATTCCTCTATAAATGGAGGAACCAGCCAGGGTGACAATAATAGCCGATAGGCCAGGTACAAGCGAGATCAACAAGCCATTCAAATATCCACACCCGGCTCCCGTAGCCAAGGCTACTAAAATAGCGACTGCCATAGGAAGCCCAAGCTTGTAAGACATGGCCATCAAAACCGAAGAGAGAGCAACAATAGAAGCTACGGAAATATCAATATCCCCTATAATCAATACCAGAGTCATAGAAAGAACCATAAAACCTTTTTCTAAGAACACTGCTAAAGAGTCCATGATACCCGTATAGCTCCAGAAATGAGGTGAAAGGCGACCATTAACAATTGATATCCCAATAATCAATATAACCAAAAGCCATTCCCACTTGAAAACGATGTTAAGTTTCCTATTAGAAAGAGAATTACGGTATTTCATCTATATTGTTCTCCTCTTCAACTGCGACTTTTCCATATTTCGAGCAATAGCAATATTCACTATCGCTGCTACTAAAATGATAAGACCCTGCAAGGCCATCTTCCAAAAAGGAGACACCCTAATCATGGGAAGTGCGTTATTAATAATACCAACAGTGATAGATCCCAGTAAAACACCAGATACAGTTCCTACACCACCAGTAATGCTAACCCCACCTAAAACGCAAGCAGCTACAATAGTCATAACAAATCCAGAAGCAGTATCATTTTGGGCTGAGGCATAACGAGCTACCCACATCACCCCGGCTAAACCGGAGAGAGCACCAGAAATGGCATAAACCAGCCAGGTAATAAATTCAGTATTGATTCCGATAACTCGAGCCGCCTCCACATTGCTCCCCACCGCATATATTTTTCTTCCAGTATGAGTATAATTGACAAAATAATAGAAAACTACGTACACCACTAAAACAATGTAAATCAGCTTAGAAAGACCTAGGAAACGTTCTGTCGCTATTCCCTTAAAAGAATCCGGCATTTCGTAGGCATTTATCCACTTTCCTCCGCTGATTATAAAAGTAATGCCCCGATAAATATACATCATACTCAAAGTAGCAATAATCGGCACCACCCGACCTTTAGCTACAATCAAACCAGTAATAGATCCCAGAAGACCTCCCAATAATAATCCCAGTATTAACATAAAAAGTGGAGAAAGCTGGGGATTTTGTTTAACCATCATTCCCGCTACCATTCCCGTTAGAGCTAACACAGATTCCATAGAAAGGTCAATACCACCGGTCACCAGAACTAACATCATCCCCACAGAAAGGACAGATAGGGCTGCTGTATCTATCAAAATATCATGAAAATTACTCCAGGTTAAAAAGCGAGGATTGCGAATACCAATCAAAACGGATATAAGTACGATGAAAATTATAATCCCCAATTCCCGGAATCCAAGCAGCCTGGAAAACGTGACTTCTCTTTTTGTTTTAGCAGGTTCATCCATCATGGGTCTACACCATCCAAGCTAAATTTTACGACACAACCTGAGTTAAACGATCGACTTTTACCGCTGCTTCCATAAGTTTTTCCTGAGTAGCTTCTGAACGAGAAAAAACACCAGTAATTCGGCCTTCGTGCATAACGATGATATTATCACTCATTCCCAATATTTCTGGCATCTCAGAAGAAATCATAATAATACCCAGTCCTTCTGCTACGAGATCAGACATGATTTGATGAATAGCAGCTTTTGCTCCCACATCAACACCCTTAGTTGGCTCGTCCATGATTAATATTTTTGGGCGAGCAGCAAGTAATTTGGCAACCACCACTTTTTGCTGATTTCCTCCTGATAAAGAACTGACGGGGTGGAAAATCCCTGGTGCTTTTATCTGAAGTAATTCTAACATCTTGTTAGAAATTTCATGTTCTCGAGGCGGGTTTAGCCATCCTCTATTGGTAAGCTGATCAATTATAGAAATCGTAATATTATCATTAATGCTCAGAAGCAGAAACAAACCCTGTTCTAACCGGTCTTCTGGAAGATATCCAATGCCATAGCTTATAGCCTCCATCGGGTTTTTAATCGATACTTCTTTCCCTTCTACTAATATCTTTCCTGCATCAACCGGGGCTATGCCAAAAATCGATTGCGCTACTTCAGTTCTTCCCGAACCAACCAACCCGCTAAATCCAACAATTTCCCCGGCCCGGAGAGAAAAGGAAATATCAGAAAAATAACCAAGACGAGAAAGTCCTTCTACTCTCAAAAGTTCTTTCCCAAAAGAAACCTTGTTTTTGGGGAAAAGCTGACTTATTTCTCGCCCTACCATAGCTTTAATCAGGTCTTTTTCATCAATTTCATTAACATTCCAGGTTCCCATACTCTTTCCATCTCGGAGCACAGTTACCCGATCAGCGATTTCATAGACATCCTCAAACAGATGAGAAATCAATATAATAGACACTCCATCGTTGCGGAGCTTCCTTGCTATATTATACAAATCTTCAGTTTCCCGTCTGGTGAGAGAAGCAGTCGGTTCATCCATAATAAGGATACGAGCGTTAACTGAAAGAGCCTTGGCAATTTCGACTATCTGTTGTTGAGCTACGCTTAAAGAGCTCATAGTCACCGAAGGATTAATATCAGAGCCTAAAGAACGGAGAAGCCTTTTTGCTTCTTCTTTCATTTCCTTCCACATCAGTTTTTTGGTAGTGGGGTGAATTATAGGATGTCCAAGAAATATATTCTCGGTAACTGTTAAATGAGGAAAAGACGCGGGTTGCTGGTAAACAGCAGCAATTTGATAACGGTTAGCCACTGTGGGGTTGTGAAAAATCACTGTGTTCCCTTCATAAAATATATCGCCTTCATCTGGTTGATAAACACCGGTAATAATTTTTATTAGAGTAGATTTACCCGCTCCATTTTCACCCACAATAGCGTGAATCTCTCCTGCGCGAAGATTAAAATCAACCCGGTCTAATGCTTTCAGACCGGGGAAAAATTTGGAAATTCCTTTCAGCTCAAGTATATACCTATCTTCTCTATCTACCACACTATCAACCTCCAGAAATCCCATTTAAAAATGGTGAGCGAGAATACATCCTCGCTCACCATTCAATTGCATCGAGTTCAATAAATGTCTTTCCACTCATCAATGTTGCTTGCGTCAAATCGGAAAGGAGGCCCTAATAAAACTTCTGTTCCTCCGTCTTCTGCCTCAACAATGGTGTAATCTCCCATTCTACCGGCGGAGAACTCTTCTCCCACCTCCCCGGTTATAGTCCCATCACACAGAAGCCCGGCAACGTATGAGGCAAGGTAGCCCAGATCGATGGGATTCCATAAGAAAAATGCCTCACAAGCTCCATTGTGAACCCACTCTGCCATCTCACTGGGAAGCCCGAGACCGGTAAGTTTAACTTTCCCCACCAGGCCGGCATCAGTTATGGCCTTAGCAGTAGCACTGAGCCCTACGGTGGTAGGAGATATGATGCCTTTTAAGTTGGGGTAAGACTTAAACAAACCCATGGCTTCGTTGTAGCTCTTATCTCGCAGGTCATCACCATACACAATAGTTACTAATTCTATCTTTTCATATTTTGGATCTTTCAATTCCTCTTTCATATATTCAATCCAGGTATTCTGATTGGTCATAGTGGCTCCAGCTGAAAGAATAGCTATTTCACCTTCATAGCCAATCATCTCCGCTATGGCCTGAACCTGTAACTTACCTATCAATTCTGCATCTGCCTGATTTACATGTACATGCCGACCTCCAGGCGCTACCGCCGAATCAAAGGATACTACTTTTATGTTGTTTCCTTTAGCCTTCTGGAGAACTGGTACTAACGCATCAAAATCATTGGCAGTTATACAAATGGCATCGACCTTTTGAGCTATTAAGTTTTCAATGATTTCAATCTGACCCTCCACTGTTGGAGTAGCCGGTCCCTGGAAAATAAAACTATTACCTAATTCACCACAGGCTTCCTCGCCCCCTCTGCCAGCTGCATCCATGAAAGGATTCCCAACATTCTTTACTACCATACCAACTGTATATCCTTCAGCAAAAGCACTTACTGAAAAGAAAACAACCATGGAAGCCACCAAAAAAAGAACCGTAATAAGCTTTTTCATTTCTAACTGGAACCTCCTTTATTTTGATTGTTAAATTCAGACCGAAAAACTGCACTCCTAAATAACACCAACCAGCAAACTATTGCCAACCGTCAATCTTCAAAATCTTTTTTAATCACCTCCCTTCTTTGATTTTCACTAAGTTTTATATCCCTACTTTTTTGATCTCGGTCATTTTCTCGAATAATTAGTTGACCAAAAATACCAATAAAAGCATACAGTACTTGTTTTTCTAGGCACAGAACTTGCATCAGTAAAATCATCCCAAAGGAGGCAGAACGCCCTCCTACATATAATATAATGAATTTTACCTTGCTTGCAAGCTGGCCTAAAAGGTCAGAAATTACTGGTTATTCCTTTTACAAAACAAGATAGAGATTAAGTTAAGTCAGAAAATAGTATCAATTGTAAAGCTACCACGCCTTTGTCTCTTACTCTTACAAAGCAGTGCTTAGAATTACACCGTTAATTAACGAGTCTTAATAACTGAAATCTTTAGACAAAAGCGAATTTATTTTTTAATGTACGCTCGTGGTGAAATCAGAATCCCCGCTGGTTTGAGCCTGTATTCATAAGACCATTGATTGCCAGTAGTTCTCCAGGCATTCGGGCCAAACCAAAAATAGGTATCGTCACAGTTGTGCACGGCACCAAAAGCATTTACTCTATTTCCGTAGGCGGTAATGTCAATTGAGTGTTTCCCTTTCTCTACCCAGCCCAGGCTCAGCACATAAGGAGCAAAAGCTATTTTACCTTTTTCTTCTCCATCCAGAGATATTGATAGTAAAGGAGCTCTGAATTGAGGTACTTCAATTATTAATTCTCCTTCATCACACTCCACCAGACAATGATAAGTGACATTTCCAGCATAAAAGGGCAGTCTCTCTTCAGTCCAGCTTCCAAAAGCAAGCTTCTCTACCGATTCTACAATTTTAGTGTGTCTTCCGTGGACCTCCACTCCAAAATTTCCCAATAGATAGCACCATTCCACGTTGGTTTTTGAATTAAACGGTATTTCCAATACAATTTCCGAATCTCCGATGGGGAGGCCTGGAATCGGGACCTTTTTTATGCTTTTATCCACGAACCAGCCAGTAACTTCAGATTCGATATGTTCTCCATTAACAAATATTTTAGTATTTTCCGGATTCTCGAGAGCCAACTTTAGGTCCTTTATTTCTATGTGTGAGGTAACTACAAATTTTAACCTCAGCACATGCTCATATGGCTCTACTTTTTTATCAGTCCATGGCTGAGCTATTCTACTCATTCGTAGAGGGTAATTCAGAATTTCTCTAAATTTGTTATCTATCCTGAGCAGCTCTTCTTGTGGTTGCCAACCTCCATTATCAAATGCGTACTCTGCCATATCCAGCAAAAGCACATTAGGCTCCGATAAAGAAAAAGAAACGGGATCGAGCAAATTTACCTCCCTTGTAGTTGAATAGCTGTTTTTTTGCCCTTCTTTTTCCCCGGGCATCCCCGGTGTAAGTTCCAGCAGTAAACTATCATGAGGATAAAATTCGTATTCTATTAATGTGTTTCCATCTTTAATTTCTGCAGCGCACTCCTTTACCTCCCCCGTTAAAGTGTCATAGATTTCAGGATTCCATTCCCCTCTTATCTTTATTTTTATTTTTTCTAACCTCGCAATATCGGGGTTTCTCATTTTATGGACGTGAGAAATAAATAACCATTTCTTTTCTCCTTCTTTTCTCATTTGATAAAATAAATTATCGGAAGGAGTGCCATCTTCTTTCCATATTTCTATATCACGATATTTATCAAGCTTCTCCCCTAATTTAGTCCTGGAAAAAGGAATAACGGAGGACTTATCTGCTAATTTTTTTGCCCTATCTGAGAAAACACCATCTACCAGGGTGGGGGGCTCGCCTAAAAATATAATCTCCCCACCAGCTTTCTGGAAAGTCTCTAATATCTCTAAGGTAGTGGAGCGAAGAATTTCGCAATGGGGGACAATTATTACCTCATAAGACATTTCCCCCACTTCAAAACCATTACTTTCCTGGACTTTCGATAACGAAGGCAGCAATGATTCGGATACAAAATCAAAATCAATAAGCCCGAACAAAAGCCACTCTATGATGTTTTTAAAGTTGGTTTCTAATTCCGCTCTTTTAAGTAGAGTTTTATCTTTTGGCCCCCAGTGAATCCAGTAAGATTCAACAGGATGAATAACTCCTACCTTAACATCGGCCTTTCCCCGGCTGAGAACCGTATTCAAGCGGCTAAAATGGTCTTCAATCAGAGAATACTCTCTATACCAGGGAACTTGATACCCAATACTGGGAGGATAATCTCTCTTTGCTTCTCCTTCCATTGATACCCAGGTGAGATGATGAACTCTAACAGTAACTCCTAATGCAGCTTGCCAGTCACCTGCTAACTTGTAACCTCTAAAATCAAAATCCCAGTTGGTAACTCCATATATCTCACTTAAAACTCCTTCTCTACCGTATTGATGAGCTATGCTTTGAGCTTGTTTGGCAGTGGAGAATTCTCTCCAATCAC
This sequence comes from Candidatus Sordicultor fermentans, assembly GCA_002385475.1. Classification (GTDB taxonomy): domain Bacteria; phylum Atribacterota; class Atribacteria; order Atribacterales; family Caldatribacteriaceae; genus Sordicultor; species Sordicultor fermentans. The sequence continues at coordinate 18,377 of DGDO01000064.1, forward strand.
ACAACATATCAATTCCAGGCAGCCCGAAAGACCTGAGTGGCCTCATAGCTTCTCCTATAGCTGCAGTTTGCGATTCCAAAGTCGATTCTTCCATCATATGACCCGTTAACATAATCCCATGTTTTTCACACCATTCTCCAATAGTGTCAGCAAAAGCCTGAACAAACCTTTCTGTTACGTGATCGTGATAGCGGTATCTAACGAGAGAAGTTTTATTATCTGGTAACTCCCAGATCAGCTCTGGCAGGCGGTCTAACAAGCTTTGATTATATATCTCATAATAACTTTCTTCTAAATCATCTGTGAAAGGAAGAATCACTTCTCTTTCTTCTTCAGAAAAGCTCAAACAGTCTTTTCTCATAAATTGGGGCTCATCAGTGAAGATAGCCGGGATAGATTTGCCAAAGTCTTCACCCAACACTTCGTAATATCTCTGGTGAGTTACCTCGATGAATTTTTCAATTGCTTCCCGATTGAGTGTATCAACATAGGCTTGGTTATTGAACCAGGGGTCGTCTCCCGATATTTCTAAATAGGCATACCAGATTTTTCCCTGTTTTCCCGTTTCCTCTTCTTTTAACCTCTGGTAATAAACTAAATAACCATCTTCTAAAGTCACCTCATACCGGGCCAGCAATTTCCTATTTTTACCTTTAACTGTTCTTCCTCCCGGAAGTAAATGTGATATTTCTTCCTCCATATTTTCATATAGAAAAGGAGTGAAGACCAAAAAACGTTCTCTGTATCGGCTATCTTTCGTAACGTATCCACCGGCAAAGCCCGATGGCCACCTATCTTCGTCGTATAGCCAGCATAGCATCCCCTCTTCTTTGGCCTTTTCATTGCAGGATTTCACCAAATCCATGAATTCTTCACCTAAATAATCAATAGCCAGACCGGTACGGGAATGGATATGAAACCCTCCCATTCCCATAATCTTAAAATTATCAATTTGTTCCAGCAGTTCATCTTTGGTGAGCTTTGTATTCCAGGCCCAGAACGGCGCTCCTCGATATTCACTGGTGGGATTTCTGAAAAGCTCTTCTGATAGTTCACTTAATTTCCTCGGGTATAGCACTAATATGTCTCCTTTTTTCTGAAATATTTATTTACTTTTTAATTCAAAATAATACTGACCACTACCTGCGTTTAAAATTATGCTATCTTCTTCGATTCCCTCGAATTTTATTTTGCTCTCCTGGAAGTTATCCTGTTTTTTACCATTATCTATTAACAATGTACCAGATTCATTTAATACGTATTCTTTCCACAACCGGGGTATGAAAATATTGGCCTCACAACCAAAGGGAATAAATATCGATAACTTAAAAGCGGTTTCCGCCTTTTCCCAGGAAACCAGAAATTCCCCCTTTACCGTTTCCACTTTACCAGAAGCAAAACTTACATCGCCAATCAAATGGGGTTTTACCTTTACTTCTTCCCAGCCAGGTTTTGTCAAAGAGAGTCCCACCAGGTATTTATAAAACCAGGTATCTACGCTACCCAACATTATATGATTTTGAGAATTCATGCCTCCCGCTTCCAACTTTTCCCACCTTTCCCATACCGTGGTAGCTCCTTCTTTAATCATATATCCCCAGCTCGGGTAACTTTCTTGAGTTATAATTTTGAAAGCAAGGTCTGCATGATCATTTTCACTTAAAACGTCAAAGAGATATCTGGTCCCGACTATACCTGTATCAACGTGAGAATCCTGATGCTCCACTATATTATCTATTAGTCTTTCTAAAACGAATTCTTTCTTGTCCCCGGGAACCATTTCATAATACAGAGGCAGAATTTGAGAAGTCTGAGAAATTAACCTATCAACCGGCCCAAACATCCTGGTTTCATAACCATATTTTTTCAGGAAATGCTTATTAAAACTATTCTTTATCTTTTCAGATAACTCTGAGTAATATCTTGCTTCATCTTCTTTGCCCAAAACTTCGCAAATTCTGGAAAACAGGTATACATCGTTATAATAGTACCAGCTCGAGGTAACCTCAACAGGGGTTTTTTTAGGAGATATGGCACCAGGAGGACACCAGTCACCAAATTTGCCCAGCTTTTTTATTAAATTGTCTTCACTGTTATTTTTCAGGAACTCAACGTATTTTTTCATGGAATCAAAATGGTCTTTCAGCGCTTGCTCATTTTTATAGTACTCATATAAATACCAGGCTAAAGTTATGTATGCGCTTCCCCAGGCAGGATCTGCGGGATAAATTTTTATATAAGCGGGAACAACGTCCGGGATAGAGCCATCTTCTTTTTGAGACAATTTTATTTCCTGCAAATAATTTTCGTAAAAAAGATTCATATCAAAGTTATAAATGGCTTCTTCAGCAGAAAGTTGTGCGTCTCCCATCCATCCAAACCTTTCATCTCTTTGGGGGCAATCTGTGGGAATACTATGAAGATTACTTAACTGGCCCCACAATATATTGTTGTGAATCCTATTTATAAGCTCATTGGAGCAGTAAAAATCACCGGTTTTTTCTACGTCGGTGTGAACAAAACAGCCTTCTACGCTTTCAATTGTTGGAACCGTTGGGAACCCCGCTACCTCTATATATCTAAAACCATGATAAGTAAATCTAGGCTCATAAGTCTCAAGGCCCTCACCCTTGAGAATATAAGTGTCAGTGGCTTCTGCTTTTCGAATTGTGGCCGTGTTTAAAGTACCATCTTTGTTAACCAATTCGCTGTGTCTTATTCTTACTTCTGTTCCTCTGGGGCCTTTTACTGCTATTCTTACCCACCCGGTGAAGTTTTGCCCAAAATCGTATATATATACACCAGGTTCTATAGAATACATCTTTTGAGGCTTCAGAGCCCTGGTAACTCTAATAGGAGGCATGTCTTGATACCTCAAATCAGGGCCGCTTACTACTTCTGTTTCTTCCCAGTTAGTGTCATCAAAATGGTAAGTATTCCAACCGGGCATCTCTAATCGGGCATCATATTTTTCCCCGTAATATATTCCATTTTCCTGTATAGGGCCGTGAGAAGATTTCCAGGAGTTATCAGTAAATACAAATTCCTTATTCCCATCTTCATATTCAACTAAAATCTGCAATATCAATCTAGGTTTTGAATAGCCATAGCGCTCGATATATCTTCCATTTCCTAAAATCACGCCTACACAATTCTTTAAGCTAAGGTAATCGGTTATATCATATGCGCTATATAGTGCTTCTTTAGAATACTCAGTTTGCCCTGGATCAAGAACATTGTTCCCTATCTTTTTCCCGTTCAAATACAGTTCATAAAATCCCAATCCACTAATATAGGCTCTCGCGCTTTTTGCACCGTTTTTTAACTCAAAAGACTTTCTAAAAAAAGATGCGTAATATTGTTTATAACTTTCAGTATCGTAATCACCGCCAGATTCAAATGTTTTTAAATCCTTTTTAGCGATCCACTGTGCTTTCCAATCTTTTTTCTCCAATGGTCCAGTTTCAAAACAGGAGGCATTGCTCCACTCGCTCGCATTTCCATCTTCGTCCCACACTCTGACTTTCCAGTAATATCGTTGGAAACTTTCCAGTTCTTTCCCCTCGTAATAACAATAGTTTCCACTGCTTTCTACTTTTTGCGTATCCCACATATCTCCCCTGTTCTCTTCCATTAAATCTGGAGATGAAGAAACTATAAGCTGAAAAGCAGTTTGTTTACTTCTTCTTTTATCAGACTCAATAACCCATGAAAATTTTGGTCTCCCGTTTTTTAGTGCCAGTGGAGTTGTAGAGTAGTTACAATACATATTTTTGAAACAAGTGGCCATTGCCTATCCTCCTTTTTAATTTAACATGAATTTTTATCTGAAATACTTTTTTAGGGTGAGGACTCTTCTCCTTCATAAAGAAAACACCTAACTGTTCTGCCTTCCACATAATATTCTTTTGGATTTTCTCTCCTGCATATATCCTCAGCAAAAGAACATCTCTCAGTAAATTTACAACCTGGCAAATTAAATTCCTCCACTTCAAAGGAAGCTTTTCTAGCTCTACCTTTTCTACGCTTATTCGGCACCGGTTGCAAAATAGATTCTTTTAGTAACTGAGAATATGGATGCAATGGTCTCATTAAAACATTTTCAACATCTCCTCTTTCAATTATTTGCCCTCTCAACATTATGGCGATATAGTCGCTAATATAATATGCAGTAGCTAAATCATGGGTAATGTATATAATGCTCACACCATATTTATCTTTTAAATCTTTAAATAAGTTAACTATGCTCATCCGGAGAGAGGCATCTACCATGGAAACCGGTTCGTCAGCAATCAATAGCTTCGGCGATGGAATCAGAGCCCGGGCGATAGAAAGCCTTTGTAGCTGTCCACCAGAAAACTCGTGGGGATATTTTCCTTCAACTTCCTGATAAGAAAGCCCAACCCTGTCTAAGTTTGTTTGCACAATTGCCTGAGCTTCCTCTTTTTTGCCGGGAGTGGAAATGTTACCACACTTAATAGCTGTGGTATACAAATAAGAAATCACAGTTCTTAAGGGGTTAAATGTCTCAAAAGGATTTTGAAATACAGGCTGAACATTTTTTAGATAGTTTTTTCTTTCCTGTTTTTCCATATTATCTATGTTTTTACTATTAAAAATTAATTCTCCAGACGTGACTTTTTCGATACCTAAAACGAGCTTGGCAAGGGTAGACTTACCGCTTCCACTTTCTCCAGCCAATGTAAAAATAAAAGGTGTGTTCATATCAAACTCTAAGTTGATATTTTTAACAGCTTCTACATAAGTTCTACTCAAGTAGCTTCCTACTTTATAAAGCTTAGATACATTAATTAACTTTAATTCATTCATATTGTATATTTTTTCACCCCCTATGCAGAAAACAAGCAACAGCATGGTCACTGGTTTTCCACTCTAAATCGGGTATTTCTCTCTCACATATATCCATAGCATACGGGCATCTTTCACGGAAAGAACATCCTTCTGGAAGATCTGATAAAGAAGGCGGTTTTCCAGGAACCGATTCCTTAAGGCTCTTATCTCCAATTCTTGGTAACGAACTAATCAAAAACTTAGTGTAAGGATGGAGAGGTTCTTCAAAAATTTCTTCCGTTTCTCCTATTTCCACAATCTTTCCTGCATACATTATGAAAATCCTGTCACTCATATTGCTGTGAATTGACAGATCATGACTAACTAAAACCATGGTGTTCTTTTCATTTTCATGTATTTCGCCCAAGAGGTCTATTATATCCCTCTGCATCACCACATCCAAAGCCGTAGTTGGCTCATCAGCAACTACAATTTTAGGCTTAAAAATCGTAGCTAATGCGATTGCAACTCTTTGCCTCATTCCTCCGGAAAGTTGGTGAGAATAAGAATCTTTAACTCTCAGGGGAAGCTTCAAGTCCTCTAATCGCTGATCTAAAAGAAGCTCAAATTCTTTTTTGTTTAGATTTTTTTTTGATTTTGCAAAATCAAAAAATATTTTTTTAATCTTACGTATAGGATTTAAAATATTCATAGATCCTTGAGGAATGTAAGAAACAACTTGCCACCTTAGTTGAAGCTTTTTTTCTTCGTCCAACCTTAAAATATCTATATCTCCATTTTTACCTAAACTATAAAGCACCTCCCCATCAAACACTCGCAAAGGTGGTTCAACTATTCCTAAAAGAACGTTGAGAAGAGTGGTTTTTCCGCAACCAGATTCTCCAGCAATACCGACTATTTCATCACTTAAAATATCAAATGTAACATCATTAACTGCCTTTACAGTAATTTTTTTACCGAAAATACTTGAAACATAATAAGACTTTAAGTTTTTTACACTAATTACGGAGTCCATATTCTTAACTCCTCTCACAAAACTTTAATTCGCTGAATTCTAGTAGTAGGATCCAAATAGTTCTGTAAACTTACCGATAGCAAGTATAGCCCAAAGATTGTTACAATCATCACAATAACCGGAAACCCCCACCACCACCATATCCCTCTATACATAGCGTTATAGTAGTTTGCCCAGTAGAGCGTTGTTCCAATGGTGGGTATTTCTAAGTTAAATAGTCCCAGAATGGATAAAGTAGTTTCCATCCCTATCGCCCATATTATTCCGCTAATAATATCAACAATTATATAGGGAATTAAAAAAGGGGTGTGTTCTTTAAAAATGATTTCTACGTCCCCCATTCCCGAAAACTTGGAAGTTTGAGTAAACTCTCTTTCTTTCAAAGATAGAATTTGAGACCTATATCTTTTAGATGGCCACCCCCAATCAAGAATGGCTAAGATAAGACCCATGGTTAAAGGATCCAATTGTTGTTTAAAGCTAAATGCTATTAATATTAAAAGGGGAAGTCTGGGGACAACGATAAAACTTTCAGTAATAACAGAAATAATCCAATCAGTTTTTCCACCTCTATATCCACCAAAACAGCCAATGAATACAGCAATTATTCTGGAAATAAGAGCAGATAAGATACCTATTAACAGCGAATTTGAAAGGGCTTTCGTTAAAGTCAAAAAAACATCCTGGCCCAGAGAAGTAGTCCCCATTACATGAGACAGCGAAGGTGGACTATCCTTGGAAAAAATAAAATACGTTGATGGATTATAATCTGAAATGAAAGATATCACTATTAACAACAAAGATATCGAAAGCAATATTATTCCAAACAATAGATTCTTGTCATATTTTATAAAGTTTACTATAGATTTTAAACTCATAATCCCTCTAACCCCTCCTTATTCTTGGATCCAAGAGCGGATATATAAGATCTAAAATTAAGGCAGCAGTGGCAATGGCAATTATAGAAAAAGCTGTAATTCCCATTATGGTATTATAGTCTCCCTGTAGAATAGCGCTTTGAAGGACCTGACCAAGCCCTGGATAAGAAAACACGACTTCTACTATCAAGGAACCACTGAAAATAGTTCCTAAAGAAAGAGCAAGATCTGTTACCTGAGGAAGAGCACTGTTGCTTATTAAATAGAAAAACCTGGTTTGCTTTGGCACTCCTCCAATTTTTGCGTATTTCATGAAATCTGAAGAAAGTAAGTTGGAAACCAATGCTTTCTGGCTGAGAGCTGTCCAACCGAGTGAGACTAAGATAATTGAGAGAGCCGGAAGAAAAGAATGTTTAATAGTTTCTCTTATGAAACGCAGATTAAACTCAGGTATTGAGCCGATCCCATATGCTCCTGTTAAAGGAAAAACAGGAAATAAGTAAGCAAACAAGAATAAAAGCGCCAAAGCCAAAATATAATGAGGAATTGGATACAAAAAAGTCACTAGCCCTTCTAACAATTTTGCCCATTTCTTTTTAGAATTTACAGTAATCATCGTACCCAAAAAAATCCCCAATAACCAAGCAATGATAGTAGAAGACAATAGCAGGAAAACCGACCAAGGAAGTGACGTTTTGATGATATCAATTACCGGTACTGGAAACATTGATAAAGAGGGCCCTAAATCTCCTTTTAGCAATCTACCCCAGAATTCGGTATACTGAACAAAAATATTTTTATCAGTTCCAAACAGCGCTTCTAGGGTTTCTCTAAGCTCACTCACCGCTTGGGGATTCATTATAGAATATCCTGCCATTTTGTTTAAAACAGCTTCCACAGGATCAACCGGCGAAAGTCGTGGTATTATGAAAGCAACGGTTATCCCAACAAATATAACTATAAACCATTGAATGATCCTGGGTAGAAGATAATTTATAAACCCTTTCATGATATTCTTCACCCCTCGTCGTAAATTACGACTACCAAAAACTCGGAATAGTTCAACAAAAATATCAGGAGCTTTCAAAAATTAATTTTTGAAAGCTCCTGATAAGATTTAGATTTTCAATAGATTATTTTTTCTCGATATAAGGGAAAACAAATTTACCACCTGTAAACCAATAAAGGGGTTGTCCATAAGGATTTTCAGCTGTGGGAAAATTTGTCCAATACGTTTCGTTGAAAGTGATGAATTTTTTAAAACTTGTTGTAGTTATGGTAAATTGATTTTCCGCCCACGTCTTCAAATATTCTGTTGATAATTCCAAAACTTCTGGATCATCAGGAGGAGTTGCCTCGAGTTGGTCTATTATAGAATCTAACTCTTCTGATTTTACTCTTATCAGATTGCTCATTATAGCTCCTGTAGCCCTCTCACCAGTAGGTGCATAGTATATTGAATGGTAGGATTGTATAAAGGGCCATTTATCAATAAAAGCGCTAGCAGCACCTCCTAAGCTCCATTGAGTCGTAATTTCGAAATCGCCTATTGTGTTTCTAACGTTAAACGGCTCTCTTTCTAAGGATTCTATTTGAACGTCTATGCCAAATTTTCTCCAATTATCTGCCGCCCACAGAGCTTGTCTATAAGCATCAACCTCATCTGGTGGAGCAATGATTGTCATTTTCCATGCTTCTCCATTGGGAAGCAACCATTTGCCTTGCTCGTTTTTTGTAAACCCTTCGTTTATAAGTAGTTTTTCTGCAATTTCTGGTGCATATTTCCACCAGCCAACTCCCCAGAGCTGTATAATATCATCCGGTTCTTCTGGTACGTCATAGCCTTCTTCTCTTGCCCACTCAGCAATTTCAAAAGGAACATTACTATCAAAAGGTTTAAATGTCTCACCATTTCCTATCTCTATTTCTAACTCTTCAAGCCATGGTAACATTGGTTTATGAAAGTGCTCCATGTGATAAGAAGTGGCAGGCTGAGCTATAGGATTGACTCTGGCAACTCCTTGCATATAGTTTGTTTCTAATTCCACAATATCAAGCGAGAGAGTAAGTGCCCATCTTACATTTTTCAGATTATAAGGATATTTCTCTAGGTTAAAACCAATGGACCTTTGATCAATTTCGTCAGGAAAAGCCCAAGGGAAATCTTTATACCAGGATCTGACACTTGGGTTTTTATTGGTTATCTCGATAAAAGTTTCCGTATCTAAATCCATGAGTAAATCTAATTCGTTTCTCTCCATTGCCATCGCTTTAGCAGTAGACGTATTGTAAAAAACGCTCATTATATATTCGGGACCTGGCTTACTTGTAGCTATTCCAGCAGAAGTTCTTTGCCAATCCTCTCTTCTCTCATATAGCGTCCAATAGCCCGAGGGATCAGCATTCTTCAAAACATAAGCTCCTAAGGAAATTGGTGGATAGAAATTATCTGTAATAGGATCGGCAACATTCTCCCAATAATGCTTTGGCATCATGTATAACCCATCAAATCTAACTGTAAAGATATAATGGAATCTGGGATTCGGTTTTTTAAGCTCGAAGTTAACGGTGTAATCATCTACTTTATAAACTTTTTCTACATATTGACCAAGTTCGGCACTCCACCTCATTCCCGCATTTTTCAGTAAATATTCCACCGTAAATACCAAGTCGTCTGCTGTTAATTCAATACCGTCGCTCCAGAATATTCCTTCCCTTAATTTTACAGTCATTTGGGAACAGTCTTCATTGTAAATTGGTTTATCTTCCGCTAATGAATTTATCCATTCTCCAGTTAGTTGATCTACGTACCATAAAGTATCGAACATGAAAGTTTGCCTAATATGGTTGGGAACAGTCGCAACCCATAAGTTATAGTTGTTTGGATATGAATATCGAGTTATTTGGTCTATTATTAATGTTTCTTCTCGTGGAACATCTGCAGCAATCGTTTGACCTATAGCGATAGCCTGAGGGAAAAACATCAAACTACAAAAAACAACTAACAACAATGTTGTTATTTTTTTCATTCCCGCTTTCTCCTTTTTTGATTTAATTTCTAAAAATCCTCTCCAACACCGATTTCAAGACTCAAACTACTACCAACATCAGCTAAACGACTCTTAGCAACTATGACTCAAATCTTTTTAATCACCTCCTTTTTTCAAGAAACGGGAGTGAGGATTAACTAATAATCTCACCTCCGAAAACTCTGATCAAAAACTAAATCGTAAAAAGTCCTTACCAGTTAACCATTACCTATCAAAACTTCAACTCCCAAATCTCTTAAAGCCATTAACGTTTCTTCGTTTATATTTCCATCGGTAACTATCTTAGAAATACAATCTAACTTACATACTCTAAAAAAAGCCACTTCTTCAAACTTCCTGCTCTCTGCTACCAGTATAACCTCCTGGGCTGATTCGATCATAACTTTTTTCAAGTGAGCCTCCAGCTCAAAAGCATCAGCAATATATCCTTTGTCTACTGAAATAGCCTTGGTTCCTATAAAAAGTTTATCAGCGTGGTAGTTACGAACTGCATTTTCTGCCTGAGGACCTACAAAAGAGAAAGAGGGGGGATGTAAAGTTCCGCCAGTAGAAATAATATTGAAATTTCGGTTTTGAGCTAAATTTATGCAGATATCAAGAGAGCTGGTAAGAATGGTGATTTGCAGTCCGGGGCTAATATTCCTTGCCACCTGTAAAGCAGTGGTGCTGGCATCAAAAACCACTGAATCTCCATCTTCTATGAGTTTAGCTGCTTTCTTGCCAATTAATTCTTTAGTTTCTCGGTTGGTTATCTCTCTAAGAGTAAAAGGAAGTTCTACTACTCCCCTTTTTATTCTGGTAGCTCCACCATAAATTCTGCGTAATAATCTCTGTTCTTCTAAAGTTTTTAAATCCTGACGAATAGTATCTTCGCTTACTCCAAAGATACCACTTAGCTCTTTAACCGTTACCGTCCTTTTTTCATCCAGGACTTCTAATATTTTTAGCCTTCTTTCTTCTGAAATCATACCCGATTTACCAGGCTTTTTCCTCACTTTATTCTCAAATTGCTCCGGATTTTCCTAAGAGTACTATAGAATTTAATCAATGTCAATATCACTGAAGCTGGTTGAAAAATACCTCTCCGCGGTTAAATAAGCAATAAAGTCACTTCATACATGCAATATTGTTGTTTTTTCTCCTATAAAAGAAATTTTATAAACCTTCATGGTGATAATTATTTAAGATGGATCCCGTTGTCAGAAATAGAAAAGAGACTTTTAAAGTGTATTATTTCCTTCCTGCTTATTTATGTTTATGTAAAAAATTTCCTGGAGTTCTAATCGGTAAAGCCTCTAACTGGAGTCATAATCAAAAGTTGTGTGGAGCTAAATGAGAGCAGGTGGTAATTCTCGGGTGAAGTTTCAAGAGAAATATCACTTAATTTCTAAAAGGAGGATACGCCATGAAGAAAGAAAAGCAGATTAAGGAGAATTTGTCAAATGAAATTAATCCAGAAGTCCAGGATCCTTTAACTGAGGTTTTACGGGAAGGAGCACGGAAAATGTTAGCTAAAGCTCCGAAGCTGAAGTAGAAGAGTTTATCAATCAATACCACACTCCAAAAGATGAGGGAGGACGCCGAGCTATTGTTCGTAATAGCATTAGAAAGAGACATTCCTACTAAATCAGGCCTTATCCCGGCGTCCGTCCACGAGTAA
>DGDO01000064.1:29950-30812 GCA_002385475.1 Candidatus Sordicultor fermentans
AGAGCTCGTTCCCTAGCTCTACCTGAAAGGGGCTTCTGCTAACGATTTCCCTTAAGCTCTATAAGACTGATACACCTAGTATCTATGAGACTTGTATTAGAAACAAACTACAGCGGTTTTGCAAGATATTTATTATATTTATCCCTGACTTCTGCTAAATCACTACTTTAAGCCATCCTCCATCTACATAGTAGGTAGAACCTACACAGTAACTGGCACAATCAGAAGCTAAGAAGACAAAAAAGTTAGCCAGCTCTTCAGGAGTAGCAAATCGACCAATGGGAGCATTATCTTTAGCTATTTTATCCAGATATTCTTCAGGAGTCATACCTTTTTCTTTGCTTACAATACTTGCTGTTTTATCCCAGTCTGGGGTGCGAATGAGACCGGGATTGATGGAATTCACTCGAATATTATCTTTAATCACTTCATTAGCTAAACACTTAGAAAACATAGCTAAAGCTGCTTTAGTTACATTATAGATGGGCTCGTAATCTAAGGGTTGACGAGCACAAATAGAGACGTTGTTTATTATTACTCCTCCTCCCCGCTTTCTCATAAAAGGAACCAGAGAGCGAGACATCCTCACTGCTGCCATAACATGTAAATCCCAGTAGAATTGCCATTTCTCATCTTCTGCTTCCATAATCTTTTCCGCACTTCCCGTTCCGGCATTGTTAACTAAAATATCTACTCCCCCAAACTCTTTTTCTATTTCCTTTACAAAGTTATTGATATCCTCTGCTTTAGATACATCAGCTCTAACTCCTACAGCTTTCACTCCATATTCCCGGGAGATAGTTTGTGCTGCTTCCCTCACTCTTTCTTCTCCTCGAGCACAGAGAGCTAAATGCACTCCTTC
>DGDO01000079.1 GCA_002385475.1 Candidatus Sordicultor fermentans
TGTCTCGTCCTTTTGCTCCTGGCACTAAATTTGATTTTGTGATACGATAAGCCTCCACCATATCATTAAAACAGGTCCTTTGAGCTTCGTTTATTTTGTTACCCACTACATAAGTATAACCTGCTACTCCCGCATATCCGTTAAATCGAGGACTAATTCCTACCATCAATGTCTCGCCATTCTGAAGAGACTTTTCGCTCGAAGCAGTAGGTACTACCCCATTACTTCTAATTCCACTGGCTACAATGGTTTTAAAAGCAAACCAGTTAGCCCCCAAAGAACGAGCTCTTCCTTCTCCAGCTCCTGCTATTTCGGTTTCAAAAACACCTTCTCTCACCAATTCTTCCATTATCTTTATGGATTCATCAGCAATGGCAAAAGCTTGTTTAATTTGTTCTATTTCCCAGGGGGATTTTAATTTTCGAAAATTTTCATACTCTGGAGTAAGGTCTACTAATTCTACCCCCTCTAACTCCGCTAGCAATCGCCGGTATACCCCCAACGGTATCTTCTCCAGACCAACTATTCCAATTCGCCGATCATTCTTATTCATTTCTATTTCTTCAAAAACTTCAGCAAAAGAAGAGATGTAAGCATTAGGATATTCCTCCTCTGGTACCATAAAAACTGGAATATTCTTGGTCTTTTTGATAGCTGAATCAATTTGAGCAAAAGGTTCAGATTCTGGTCCTCCTAATATCATCGGCTCGCCTTGCACGGGAACCAGAACGGCTCCGCTTTCAAACTGGGGACACCACCCTGAAAGATACCAACCGTTGGCAATGTTTAACTCATCATAATAAATTAGCCCGCAAGAAAGATTTTTCAGGGTAAGAAGTTCCCTTACTTTTTGCAATCTGATTTCTAGTTCACTTGCCGGTAAAGACATAAAATCACCGCCTTTTTAAATTCATTTACTTACCTAAACTACGGGAGATTGTTTTTTGTCTTTTAGAGAAAGCGGAGCAGAAGCTGCTTCTTCAGGAAGTGATTTAGGGTGGCGAGACACCCAATGGTAATAAATACTGGCCGGCAAAAAATAATGAGCATATCTCCAATTTCTTATAGTTCTTTTTCCAATCCGGGGCAGGGAATAGAACTGGCGAGAAATGTAATTGTAACCATCCTGAAGCTCTTGGGGGGTCATACGAAGAGGATGATAAACTACATGGGCAAAATCATATTTTCTCCAATCATAAGAAAAAATTCGTTCTTCTGCTGTAAATTGCTTGAAAACTTCTGTCCCCGGAAGGGGAGTAAGAATAGAAAATTGGGCAAAATCTAAATTGGCACTTTCTAAAAAATTGAGGGTTCGATCAAAAATAGAATAGTCATCCTCATCAAAACCAAAAACAAAAGAACCTATTACCATAATGCCGTATTCATGGAACCTGTCTATTAGTTTCTTATATTTGTCTACCTGGTTAAAGTTTTTATGCATTTTTTTTAGATTATCTTCATTAACTGACTCAAAACCCACGAAAAGAGCAATACAGCCACTTTCGGCTGCCAGTTTCAATAACTCTTCATTTTCTGCCAGCTTCAAAGTCCCCTGGCTTATCCACTTTTTTCGAAAAGGAATTAAAGCTTGAAATAGCTCTCGAGAGTAACGAGGATTACCCACGATATTATCATCCAGAAAACCAATGATGCGAGCATTGGGATAATGACCGATCTCCTCTATCACCTCCTCCACCGGGCGATGACGATATCTGCGCCCCATAAAAGTAGAGACAGAACAAAATCCACAATTATGGGGACACCCCCTAGTAGTTTGGAAGACATGTCTCAGTAAATACCTCTTATCTAGTAAATCCAAGCGAGAACAGGGAAGCCCCGCTAAAGGCGGAGGACAATCATGACGGTAAAACTTTTTTAATTTTCCTTCTTCCAAATCTCCCAGAAGTTCTTCCCAGAGGCCTTCTGCCTCTCCTATTACCACACTATCGGCATGTTGAATAGCCTCATCAGGTAAAGCTGTAGGGTGAATACCCCCCAACGCTACCTTTGTTCCTCTCTTTCTAAACTCATCAGCAATATAATAGGCCCGATAAGCCGTAGCAGTCATAACTGTAATTCCTACCAGGTCCCATTTTCCATCAAAATCTATATTTTCCAGGCGCTCATCAATGATTTTTACTTCATGATGAGAAGGAGTTAAAGCTGCAAGAAGGGGCAGGCTGGCTTGGGGGAAAGGAACAACTCTCACCTTCCGCTGTAAATTATCTGTGCCCGGAGCAACAAGAAGTATATTCAAAAAATTTCCATCCTTTCTTCCTCGGAATGAGGGATTATATTTTACCATACTTTTATGATACAATTAAAACTATGAAAAGAGAAACTAAATTTTCCTTCCTGCTGCTATTACTAATTATCATCAGCTTTTTATGGGTTCCACTTGTACAAGCTCAAGAAAAAGTTATATTAGGAAAAGTAGAAGGAATCATTAACCCGGTTATTGAGCAATTTGTCGTCCGTTTAATAGAAGAGGGAAAAAAAGAAGAAGCTAAAGTCATTCTAATCCTCTTAGACACCCCGGGAGGGTTAGAGGAATCCATGCGTAACATGATTAAAGCTATTCTCCAGTCTCCCATTCCTGTAACTACCTATGTCTATCCCCCCGGTAGCCGAGCTGCCTCAGCGGGAAGTTTTATCGTTATGGCTTCTCATCACGCTTTTATGAGCCCCAACACTACCATTGGTGCTGCTCATCCTGTAACTGTGGAAGGACAGGAAGTAAGTGAAAAAATAGTCAATGACACAGCTTCTTTCATTAGAACTTTAGCAGAAACTCGAGGACGTAATCCAGAAATAGCGGAAAAAATGGTTAGAGAAAGCATTTCCCTCACCGAAAAAGAAGCGCAAGAAAAAGGTATGATCGACGGAATCGCTGAGAGCCCGGAAGAAATTATAGAATTTTTAGGGATTAAAAATCCTCAGATTATAGAAGTAAAGATGAAAGAAAAGGAAAAATTCCTTCACTTTCTCCTCAATCCCACCCTAGCTTACCTCTTTTTAGTGATTGGCGCTCTGGGAATTATATTCGAGCTTTCTAATCCCGGAGCTATTATCCCTGGAGTCTTTGGAACTATATTGTTGCTTTTGGCTTTTTATGCTTTTTCTATTTTTCCCATTAATTTAGCTGGCATTCTCTTCATCTTTTTAGGGCTCTTACTTTTTATTCTGGATCTTTTAGTTACTCCAGGAATAGGAGTACTAACTGCAGGAGGTGCAGTAGCACTCTTTTTTGGCTCCTTAATGCTTTTTGATATCCAAGGAGGGGTAACGCTGCCACTAAATGTTATCATAACCACTGTACTTTGTGTTGCAGCTTTCTTTGTATTTGCCCTAGGTATGGCTCTAAGAACAATGAGGAAAAAGGTAGTAACGGGGATAGAATCTTTAATTGGAGAAGTAGGTACAGCTAAAGAAGATTTGAATCCCGAGGGTTTTATAACAGTAGAGGGAGAACTATGGTGGGCCAGAGCAGAAAGTCCGGTTAAAAAAGGAGAAAAAGTGATTGTCTCTCAGAAGGAGGGACAAACTTTGATTGTTAAAAAGGAGGAATAAAAATGAGTTTAGTAATTTGGGTAATAGTAGTTATTGCAGTTATTTTTCTAGCCTCGGCAATTCGAGTAGTAAGAGAGTATGAGAGAGGAGTAATCTTCCGTCTGGGGCGTCTGGTGGGAGCAAAAGGACCAGGCCTTTTCTTTGTCGTACCATTTATCGATCAGCTAATTAAAATAGACCTGAGAGTGGTAACTATGGATGTTCCCAAGCAGTCTCTTATTACCCGGGATAACGTTCCTGTTACTGTAGACGCGGTAGTTTATTTTCGAGTGCTAAGCCCTGAGGATGCAATAACTAAAGTAGAAAACTATATAGCTGCTACTTCTCTAATTTCCCAAACTACTCTGCGCAGTGTGGTGGGACAATCAGAGTTGGACGAGCTTCTTATTCACCGGGATAAAATAAACGAGGCTCTACAAAAAATAATTGACGAAAAAACCGACCCCTGGGGGATAAAAGTATCAGCAGTAGAAATCAAGGAAGTAGTTCTTCCTGAAGAACTGAAAAGAGCTATGGCCCGGCAGGCAGAGACCGAAAGAGAAAGAAGAGCGAAAATAATTAGCGCCGAAGGGGAATTCCAGGCAGCAGAAAAACTCTCTCAAGCGGCTGAGATTATTGCCAGAAACCCCGTTGCCTTACAGTTACGCTATCTTCAAACCTTAAGCGATATCTCAGCAGAGACTGCTACAACAATATTTTTCCCCCTCCCCCTGGAGTTTTTGAAAGCCTTTGGAATAAAGGATTAAGCTTTTTAACCTCTGCTCCAGCTTTCTTTTATCTCTCCAAAATAAATAGAATGGTAATCACCCTGGGGATAGAACTCATCGAGAATAGAGGCAATGAAGTTTCCGGCTTCTACCCTGGTTTTCTGTATTATTTCGCAGCCAAAGGCTACCTCGCATCCTTCAATAACTGGAACAGGAAAATCATTTATATTGACGGGGTTAAACCCACACTGGGAAAATTTATCCACCTCTCTTCCTGAGGT
Source organism: Candidatus Sordicultor fermentans (assembly GCA_002385475.1). Taxonomy (GTDB): domain Bacteria; phylum Atribacterota; class Atribacteria; order Atribacterales; family Caldatribacteriaceae; genus Sordicultor; species Sordicultor fermentans. Next base: position 4,559 of record DGDO01000079.1, read on the forward strand.
GCTACCACAGAAGTCAATTTCCTTTTTCCAGGAAGAGGGAGGAACACCCACCACAAAAAAAGGGTTTTCCTCTAAAAGAGAGAAGGTATGGCGAGAAGGTCGAACTAAAACGGTAATTATTGGCCTTCTCCATACTATCCCTAATTCTAACCAACCAATGGTCATCACATTAGGACGGAGGCTCTCCTTATCGTTAGAAATAAGGAAAACTCCTCCCAGATTTTCTAAAGTTTCTAGAGCTATTTTTCCAGCTTCTAACCAGTCACTTTTCCGAAAAGACAAAATTCCACCTCCCATGATAGTTTATATTATAATAAAACAGAAACAGGAGAAGGTCAATGCGAATAATTAAACCTTTCGATCCTTGGCAGGGGAAGTGGTGCAGTTGTCCTGCCAAATATACTCTCAACCCTTACACCGGTTGTGCCCATCGCTGCCTTTATTGTTATACTACTTCTTTTATCCCCCGGGCTTTCGAGGTGCGAGAAAAACCTGGTATCTTAAAAAAAGTAGAAAAAGACCTGGAAGAAATAGATTCTTCCCGATATCTCTCTCTTTCTAATTCTTCTGACCCCTATCCTCCGGAGGAAGAAAAGCGAGGACTCACCCGAGCGATTCTCAACCTATGCCGGGAGAAAGGTCTCCCCGTTCTTATTCTCACTAAATCCACATTGGTTACCCGGGATATAGATATCCTGAAAACCATGAAAGCAGCAGTAAGTATTACTGTCACCACTTTTAACTCCTCTATTGCTTCTGTTTTAGAAGGAGGAGCCCCATCTCCTCAAAAGCGGGCTCAGGCTTTAATTGAACTCCACGAGGCCGGTATTCCCACTATATTGAGGATTGACCCTCTTATTGCCGGAATCAATGATAAACCTGAAGAATGGAAAGAAATACTATCTCTTCTCTCTCCCTATGTAAACCAGGTGGTAGTCTCTACTTTTAAGCCACGGCCCGATTCCTGGAAAAGGATTACCACCACTTTTCCCTCCTTACAAAAAACCAAGGATTGGTATACCAAAAAAATAGGAAACAGTATTTATCTGGAAGACAACCGAAGAGTAAAATTGCTGGAAGAAGCGAGAGCCACCATTCATTCTTTCTCCCTTCCTTTTTCTTCGTGTCGGGAAGGGTTAGCTAACTGGAACGATTTGCCTTGCGATGGAAGTGATTTATTAGAAATTAATCGATAAAGTCCATTTCCTTAAAGCGAGAAATATCACTCGAGGGATAAAAATCCTCCGCTGTTTCATCACCACTACAGAGAATGGATATGGCTAACTCCTTCATTAAATCTATATCTCGAGGTTTGCTCAGAGTGTTACCCTCTTCATCTTTTATGACTCGTACTACAGGACGGATAGGCAAACCTTCGTTTAACTTTATTACTACCGCTGTTTCTCCACTGGTTAACTTTACCACTTCTCCTACTGGATAAGGAGCGATGTGTCTGACCATAGTAGTAACTACCTGCAAATCAAAGAGGCTATGGGAGTTACCCATCAGGTATTCCAGGGCCTCAGCATAAGAAAATCTCTTTCTGTAAGGACGGTCTACAGTAAGAGCATCATAAACATCGGCACAAGCACAGATTCGAGATAAAAAATGGATATCCTCTCCTATCAAACCATAAGGATAACCACTTCCATCCATTCTCTCATGATGCTGAAGAGCAATCAAAGAAACCAGGAAATCATAGCCGGGTTGCATCTGAATTATTTCTCTACTCCAGATGGGATGCAAAGAAATGAGTTTTTTATCATCCTCCGTTATTTTTTCCCGCTCTTCCAGGAGCTGGGGAGGAAAACGAATTTTTCCCAGATCATGGAGTAAAGCCCCAAGACCCAGTTTTTTTAAATAATCCATATCTAAGGAAAGATAATGCCCCAAAAGCAGGCTTATTACTCCCACGCTCACTGAATGACTAAATATGGAATCACTGCACTGACGTATTTGAACCAGATAAAAAACCGTACCAGGATAATTCAATATCTCTTCCATTACCTCTTCTAAAACCTTGGCTACCTTTTCATAGGAAAACTTACTGCCTCTTTGTAATTTCTTAACCGTTTCAAAAAGTACTTTTTGAGCTTTTCTTTTAGTTTCAATCCGGAGTGGTTCTTCTATTTTGATATCAGCGAAGAGTTCGTCTTCTACAAAAATGGAGTTAAATCCTAATTCTCGCAACCTCTTAATATAACCCGGAGTTAAAGCTACTCCTTGGTTCAAAAGAATGGAGCCATCTTCTCTCAATATAGGATATCCTACCTTCATCCCTGGCTTTAGTTCATCAACCGGAATCCACATCGCTGCCTCCCTCCTCTTCCGAATTTGAGTCGCTCTTATCTAATTCTACATCACCACTGCCAATAAT
>DGDO01000005.1:0-16961 GCA_002385475.1 Candidatus Sordicultor fermentans
GTATGAAGCTGCCCGAGTGGATGGGGCAGGTCCTATGCGTCAGTTCATTTCCATCACCATGCCGCTTTTGAGGCCCACTATGGCGGTAGCTCTGGTGTTCCGCACCCTTGACGCTTTACGAGTGTTTGATGTATTCCAGGTGATGTTAGCTCAGAGTCGCTATTCGATGGCCAGCTATAATTACTATCAGTTAATTGGAAACCGAGCGATGGGAAAGGCTTCCGCGATCGGGGTAATTATATTCATCTTCATTTTTATTTTTGCTGTGCTGTACATCCGGATGCTGGGGGTGGAGACAGATTGAGTAAATCTATGACTAAATTAGTTAACCGAGTTGTTTTTTGGATAATCGTCGGGCTTATTATGCTGTACCTATTGTTTCCTTTTTACTGGGCAGTGAATTCTTCGTTGAAAAACGAGAATCAACTGATGATGACTCCAACTACATTTATTCCCCGTGACCCGGTAACGAAGGAGTTTTCTCCCACTCTGGATAATTACCGAGCAGTGTTTCAAAGTGACCAGTTTATCCGGGGTTTGCGTAACAGTGCTATTGTAGCCGGTGCTACTACCCTTTTGTCTTTAGCCATAGGTTCATTTGCTGCTTTTGCTCTCGGAAAGCTCCGCTTTAGAGGGAAATCCTCAGCACTCTATATAGTTCTTTCTATGACCATGTTTCCTCAGGTTACCATTTTACCTGGGCTATATGCAGTAATTACCGGCTTGGGCCTCACTGCTATTCCGGGGATGATTTTATCCTATCTGATTTTTACTCTTCCTTTTACTGTGTGGGTGCTTACCTCTTTTTTCCGGGAGCTTCCCATAGAACTCATGCAAGCAGCTCAAGTAGATGGCGCGACCCCTTTTCAGGCTTTCCGATTAATTCTCTTGCCCCTGACCGCGCCAGCTCTGGTAACAGCCGGTCTTTTGGCTTTTATAGCAGCTTGGAATGAATACTTGTTTGCTCTAACTTTTACCGCAATTGAACCGGCTTCTAGAACTGTTCCGGTGGCTATTGCTCTCTTTCCAGCGTTGGTTGCCCGTCAGGAGCCATTTGGAGAAATCATGGCTGCTGCTGTGGTGGTAACCATACCGATAGTTGTGTTGGTCTTAATCTTCCAGCGGCGAATTATTGCCGGGCTTACAGCAGGAGCCATAAAAGGGTAGAAAGAAGTCTAGATATTTTTCCACACAATTTGTTATAAAGCCCTCGTATGCTTGACAAATTGTTTTCAGAGAGATTAAATAAAAACTGGGCACCTTACCCAAGTGGATGTAAAAGGCCGGTTTTATTTTATGAGAAGCAAGGGATTGGCAAAAATTTGTTCTATTTCTATCGAAAAAACATTGAATAAAGGTGATTGTTTCAAATCGATAGTGGTTATTTCGGCTCGTTACCAATCTAGCCGCCTTTCAGGCAAAACCTTACTACCTATAGATGGGGTTCCGATGGTGGTTAAAGTAATGCAACAAGTTCAAAAAAGTTGTAGGATACATAAAGTGATAGTAGCTACTGACCACCCTGATATTCTTCAAGCAGTGGAGTCTTTCGGGGGAGTGGCACAAATGACCTCATCTACTTGTGAATGTGGAACTGACCGAGTAGCCGAAGTAGCTAAAATGTATCCGGAATATGATTTAGTAATAAACGTTCAGGAAGATCAGGTGGAGTTTTCTCCTTCAGCATTGGATGACTTAGTTCTATCTTTGGAGCATGATTCTTTGGCTTCCATGGCTACCCCTATTCAATTGCTCCAGGATGAGGAGGCTTTTAATAACCCTAATGTGGTTAAGGTAGTTTGTGACCAGGATTTGAATGCTCTCTATTTTAGCTGTTCCCCTATTCCTTATTCTCGCTCAAGTTGGGGTCCTCGGTTTAAGCATATAGGTATTTATGCCTTTTGGAGAGATTTTTTATTTCAATTTGCTTCCTGGAGTCCCACTACACTTGAGAAAAGTGAATCTTTAGAACAGCTCCAAGCGCTGAAACAAGGGAAAAGAATCAAGTGTGTTTTTGATGACGGGTGAAAGCTGGGATATTAGCAACCGCGAGGACTATGGTAGATATTTGGCCAAGAAAAAAGGAAATGAGTTCTGACCAGGAACAGTTGAAATTACCCTGGTTTTACCAAGTACTTCATAACTTTTATATCTTTCTTTTGGGGTTGATTGCGGCTGTTTTCTACCCTTATATTAGTAGGTTTTATGCTTTTTCACCGGCCTCTCTTTACTCGAGCAGTAAGATTAAACAAAGTAACCAGCGACCCAAAATCTGGATTCATGGAGCCAGTGCTGGAGAAATTGGGGCGGCCTTGTCTCTTTGCTCTTGTCTGCGAGAGCGATACCCTCACTCTTATATAGTGTGTTCAGCCGCGAACCCTGATGGGAAAAGAATGGCTCAGGAAATACTTGCTCCTTTGGTGAATGAGTTTATTTCCTATCCGCTTGATCTTTCCTGGGTGGTCTCCCGCTTTTTAGACTTTATTCAACCTGATATATTTATTACTATGGAAGCGGAGCTTTGGCCCAACTTTCTTTTTTCAGCAAAAAGAAAAGGGATAAAATGTTATTTGGTAAGCGGCCGGGTTTCTCAACAAACTTTCTATTGGACACAGAAAATCAAAAATTACTGGCGAAACGTTTTACTTAGCTTTGATACTCTGTTTATGGCTGATCAATTAAGCTATGAACGGGTTTTGAAATTTGGTTTACCGGAGGACAAAGTTTTACTTTTGGGAAATATCAAGACTGATGCTCTTTATGAGCGGAAGAAGAAGTCACAGCCTGAGCGTTTGGCTCAAAACCTGGGTTTGGCAGCAGATCTCCCGGTGATAGTAGCAGGGAGCATTCATAAAGAAGAAGAAGAACTCATACTGGAAGCATTTGATAAGGTACGAAAAATGGTACCTCAAGTTAAAATTATTATAGCTCCTCGCCACTTAGATTGTTGTTCGCAATTAGTTCAGCTTTTTAAAGAGAAGAATTTTGCAGTAACCTCTCTTTCTAAATTACCAGCAGATGAGGAGTGGGAGGTGCTGATAATTGATCAGATGGGGGTGCTTTTTGATTTTTATGGTTTAGCTCAAGTTGCCTTTGTGGGGGGTAGCCTTTGTAAAAATATGCGAGGTCACAATATCTTGGAGCCGGCTATCTGGGAAATACCAGTTTGTTACGGTCCCTACGTGGTATCATTTCAGGAAGTTGCTTCGGTTTTAAAATCTAAGGGACTGTCTCGGGTAGTACATAACTCAGAAGAATTGGCTTATGCCTGGTATCAGGGGATTACTGATACCGAATGGAGAAAAAACGCCCAAATGGAAGCTCATCACTATTTTGCTCAAGCTGGTCGAATAACTGAAAAGATAGTAGATATAATAACCAAAGATTGGGAACAAAGTAGGAATGCCTAACCAAAAAAGAAAATGGAAAGTTTCTTATCTGGGAAAATGGTTGCTAGAAAGAGCGGTTGTTCCTTCTCTCCTGAAAATTTTGGAGGGTTTAGTTTTAGTTCTTCCTCCTGCCGCCCTCAAAAAATTTGCCTTTTCCTTGGGAGACTTAATCTATCATTTACCTTTTTTCGATCCTCAGCTGGCTAAAACCCAGTGGATGAATATTATGGGAGAGAAAGATGGAAAAGTGGTTAATCGCCATATCCAGCAAGTGTTTCACCACTTTGCCCTATCTTTTATGGAAGTGGTACTATTGAAAAAGAAAGGAGAGCGAGTGCTGGAGGATCTGGTGGAAAAAGTAGAAGGAGAGGAATTTCTGAAAAAAGCTCTATCTCAAGGTCGGGGAGTAATTTTGTTGACTGCTCATTTAGGAAACTGGGAGGTTTTGGGAGCCTGGTTGGGTAGTCAAGGTTATCCTACTGCTACTCTTGTTCGTTCCCCTTCGGTTCCGGCTATTCGGCGATTTATGGAAGAGTTGAGATCCGTTATGAAATTGGAGATGGTAGAACGAACCAACCTGCTTCCAGTTCGCTCACTCCTGCAAGAGGGCAAAATACTGGGAGTATTGGCCGATCAATACGCACTAAAAGGAGTAACTTGCGATTTTTTAGGCCAAAAGACGCTCTCTCCTGCTACTCCGGCTGTTTTCCATCTTCGATTGGGAAGTCCAATTATTCCGGCTTTTATTGTCCGCCAAGGAGAAGAGATGAAACATCAAATTACCTTTCTTCCCCCCTTAGACTGGCCTCTCACTGCTTCTTATCAAGAAAATATTGTTCGAGGGACGGCTCTCTGTAACCAGATTTTAGGAGAGTTCATTCTCCGCTATCCTGAACAATGGAATTGGTTTCACCGTAGGTGGCGGGATTAGCTTATGTACTCTACTCTTGCTAAATTTGTCAATTCTTCCTGTTTTTCAATATCTCTTCCGTTCCCAATGGTAAGCCAGTGTTTAAGGTATTGTAATGGAAATATATGAACGAAAGAAATAGCAATATATGCTTTTATGCTGGAAGCTTTGATAACTAAAGGATTATATTTTTGAGAAGAACCGCAACCGAAGTTTTCTCTGCCATTAAAATAGTGGAAGAAGAAGCTTTCTGAAAAATTTGGGGGTATAAGTTTATAAATATGGTACTTGGATTGCTGACTTGGGGATTAGTAGCTGTGATATAGTGAGATAGCAAGAAGAGGCAATTGCATCCATATTTACATTGTATTTCTATCTTAGAGTTTTACTTGAGTTATCGGAGCTTCCTGATATGCAATTCCCTGAGACCGAATTTTGGCAGTTACACTTTGGCTGCCTTGCTGTTGATAACAATGGTAATCATTTTTCAAAGAGGAATTGTAAAGGACTGACTGCTGGAGTAGTAAAAGGATGATGGGAAAGTAGTATTTACATGGTAAAATTAAAAAAAATGAGGAGGTAGAGGAATGCAGTATATAGACTTATATGGAGCTCGAGTTCCGGTTATCGGTTTAGGAACCTGGGATTTGCGAGGAGAAACTTGCGAGAGAGCAGTGTTAAGCGCTCTTAATCTGGGATATCGTCATATTGATACTGCTCAGTCTTATGCTAACGAAGAAGAGATAGGAAGAGCGTTGCAGAATTCTTCAGTTCCCCGGGAAGAAATTTTCCTCACCACTAAAGTTTGGTATACTCACTTGCGTTATTCTGAAGTTATCCAGACTCTGGAAGAAAGTTTACGAAAGTTAAAAACTGACTATGTAGACCTCTATCTTATTCACTGGCCCAGCGAAGATGTTCCCTTAGAAGAAACTATGAGCGCCATGATTGAGGTAAAGGAAGCAGGAAAAACCAGATATATTGGAGTCAGTAATTTTGATATTCCTCTTTTAGAAAAGGCTCGACAGATTTCTCCTTATCCTGTTCTCACTGACCAGGTGGAATTTCATCCCTATTATTCTCAAAAAGAGCTTTTGAGCTATTGTCAGAAAAACAAGGTCATCCTTACTGCTTATTCTCCTTTAGCAAGGAGAAGGTTGAGTGGCGATTTGTTGTTGCAGGAAATAGGCAAAAAATACGGTAAAACGGCTAATCAAGTAGCCCTGCGCTGGTTAATTCAGCAGGAAATGGTAGCAGCTATTCCTAAGGCTGCTAACCCCGAACACCAAAAAGAGAATCTGGATATTTTTGATTTTGAGCTTACTCCTGAAGAAATGGAAAAGATTTCTCGCCTGGACCGGCGGGAAAAAGTAGCTTCTCGCACCTAAAAGGAGAGAGAGTTTGTCGCTTTTTTGAATTTTTAGATAGCTGTGGAGGGTCAGGCGGCATCTATTATTCTGGTAAAGAAGACACGGTGGTACCAGAAGAAAAAGGACAACGCTCGCAGATAGAATCAGCAAAATCGGTTATTCGATAATTAAGCTGGAGTTTTTGATCTCCTTTTTTGAGTATGAAAAAGGAAAAGATTATACTGGCAGCCACTCCTGAATAATGGTATAAAGGTAAGGGGGTAAGATAGCGAAGAAGAAAATAAACAGAGAGAGTGAGTAAAATAGGAAAAATGTAAATTAAAAAAGCTACTCCCAATGCTATGTGGTCGTTTATTTCCACTAAAACCTTATCTCCTGGCAAGGCACCTAAGTCATTATAAGCTTTGACTACATAAAAATCACTCTTAGAGTCATCGATGAGTGGAGAGGAAAGGGGACACTTTTCCTCTCCACAGGAGGTTCCCTTTTCCATTTTTACCCAGCTGTATTTTTCTTCGCTTTTCAATACTTGCCCGATTTTTTTCATTTTAGTTTTTACTACAGGCTAATTAAAATATCTTTTTCTTCCACCTTGACCTCATAAACCGGCAAGCCCTCTTTAGCTGGTCCTTTTATCACCTGACCAGTGGCTACATCAAAGCGAGAGCCATGATAGGGACAGGTAATTATATTTCCTTCTATTTTCCCCTGAGCCAGAGAAAGACCTTTGTGGGGACAGCGACTACCGATAGCATAAATTTCCCCGTTCAAATTTAAAAGAAGGATTTTGTTTTCTTCTATAGTGATTTCTTTCCTACCTGATAACAATTCCGAAATTTCCGCCACCTTTTTGAACTCGGCCATGTTTTTCCCTCCTCTTTAATGGTGTAAAAATGTAGCAAGGCAAGCTTTATTTAAAGTCCTACTTTTTAGTGAAAACACCTTTTAAAAAATTATATTCCAGACCCAGGGGAGAAAAACACCTCTCTCAATAATCTTTTGAGCTTATTCCACTTTTTTCTTATGTTGCTAGGAACCGAGAAGCTCTTTCTTCCTCAGTGGTTTTTTGTTCTGCTGTATTTTTTAAATTCTTTTATCTCACGCCGTAAGCTGCCTGTTTATTTGTCAGAGAAGTTAAGTTATAATACTTTAAGAGGCCAATGGATACTATTTCTAAAGGAAGAATGTTTCGCTCTCATATTGAATCTCGATACCCTTTTGGGGAATTTGCTTTGATCCGTTCCCGAGGAAACCTGGGAGAGGTGGGCTTTGTTCTGGCTGATGAAGACGCAGAAAATTGGCCTTCTCTCTACCGGGAAGCCTGGGAAATAGCCAGTTATTTCCGCTTGAGAATTAAAGAGTTGGGGCTGGATAACATAGCCATGGCTGGAGTGGGGAGAGATTTAGATTTTATCACTGTTTCCATTGTAGTAGACCTGTCCGCCCTGGAGAAGGAAGAGATCGAAAAAATTGCCGATCAAGTCATGGGTATTTTGAGGGAAGCCAATCCTTATAATAAAGGGGGAGGAATCAATGAGTGAAAAAGTAGGATTTGTTACCATGGGTGAGGCAAAAGGAATAGTAGAAAACCTTCCCGAATTAGGGTTGGGGATGCTGGGTTATGCCTTTATGGGAAAAGCTCACACTAATGCTTATAAGAAGTATCCTTATATTTTCTGGCCACCGGTGGCAATTCCCAGATTAGTAGCCATTTGTGGAAGGAATGAAAAAGCAGTAAGGGAAGCTATGGTACGGTATGGTTATGAAAGATACTACACCGATTGGGAAGAAATAATTGAAGACCCGGCAGTGCAAATTCTGGATAACACTAGCCCTAATTATCTTCATGCTGAGCCCTCTATTTTAGCTTTAGAGAAAGGCAAACACGTCCTTTGTGAAAAGCCTTTAGCTGGTAATGCGCAAGAAGCTAAAAAGATGTGGGAAGCAGCTCAAAAATCTAAAGCTAAAGCCATGGTATGTTTTAACTATCGTTTTGTTCCTGCTCTTCGATTAGCCAAAGAATTTATTTCTTCAGGGAAGCTGGGGGAGATATATCACTTCCGGGCGCAGTATCTTCAAGAGTGGATTATGGACCCTGATTTTCCCGCGGTCTGGAGATTGGATAAAAATGCTGCAGGTTCAGGAGCTCTGGGAGATCTGGGAGCTCATATCATAGATTTAGCCCGTTTTTTAGTGGGAGAAATTACTACAGTTAGTGCTTTAACCCGCACTTTCATTAAAGAAAGAAAATTAGCAGAAGACCCCAGGAAGAAAGTTCCTGTAACTGTAGATGATGCTTTTGTAGCTCTTGTGGAGTTTGAGAAGGGAGCCATAGGAACGCTGGAAGCTTCCCGTTTTTGTGCTGGAAGAAAAAATTATCAGGTTGTAGAGATTAATGGGTCTCGAGGTAGTATTCGCTTCGATTTAGAAAGATTAAATGAACTGGAAGTTTATCTGGTGGGAGAAGAGCCTAAGATATTTCAGGGGTTTCACGATGTTTTAGTTACCGAAAGCTTCCACCCTTTCTATGAGTACTGGTGGCCTCAGGGGCATATCATCGGCTGGGAACATACTTTTGTTCATGCAGTGGCTCATTTTCTGGATGCCATAGTTAATAACAAAGATATTGCTCCGTATGGAGCTACTTTCGAGGATGGTTACCGATGTGCAGTAATCTGTGATGCCATTCTCCAGGCAGCAGAATCAGGTAAAAGAGAAATAGTACCACAGGATTAAAATAAATTTTATTTGCAGGGGGGAGCTATGAAATATCGAGGTAAAGTAATAGTGACTTTGAAACCGGGAGTTTTTGACCCACAGGGAGTTACCATTCGTAATGCTTTGCATACCTTGTCTTTTCGAGAAGTAGAAGAAGTTAAGGCTGGTAAATACTTGGAAATAATTTTAGAATCGGAAAACCGCTCCCAGGCAGAAAAGCGCATTCAGGAAATGTGCGACCAGCTTTTGTCTAACCCGGTAATCGAAAGCTACTCTTACCAGTTAGAAGAAATAAAAAATTGAGGATGAAAATGAAATTTGGAATAGTGGTTTTTCCAGGGTCTGATTGTGGTTACGATTGTCATCATGTTTTATCTCAAGTCTTGGAAGCAGAAACAGTATTTATCTGGCATGGAGATAAAAATCTGAAAAATTGTGACTGTGTAGTATTGCCGGGGGGTTTTAGTTATGGCGATTATCTTCGAGCAGGGGCTCTTGCCCGTTTTTCGCCAGTGATGGAAGCGGTAAAAGAGTTTGCTGAAAATGGAGGATTAGTCATAGGAATATGTAACGGTTTTCAAGTTCTCACTGAAGCCGGGATTTTACCTGGAGCTTTTCTTCCCAACAGAGGTGGACGTTTTATTTGCCGCCATGTCTATTTACGAGTAGAAAATAATCAAACACCTTTTACTCTTTTATTTGCCCCGGGAGAGGTAATAAAAATACCCATTGCTCATCAGCAAGGCAACTTTTTTATTGATTCTCCTCATCAAGAAGAAGTTAAAAAGCACATAGTTTTTCGTTATTGTGGTCCTCAAGGAGAAATAGATTCTCGTTATAATCCCAATGGTTCGTGGGAAAATGTGGCGGGGATAGTCTCCAGAGAAGGTAATATATTAGGTATAATGCCCCATCCTGAGCGAGCAGCAGAGGAGATTTTGGGCTCCGAAGATGGCCGGAGAGTGTTTCTTTCAGTTATAAAATGGTGGGAGGATAAAAAGTGGAAGTAGCAAATGGCTTGAATGTTGCCAGGGAATTAGGATTAAAGGAAGAGGAATATGAAAGAATTCTTGCTATATTAGGGCGGGTTCCTACTCCTACTGAAATAGCTATGTTCTCTGTAGAGTGGTCGGAACACTGTGGTTATCTTCATTCTCGAAGATGGTTGGAGTTGCTACCCCGAGAGGGAGAATTTTCTCCTCTTCGGGGAGAGGACGCTGGTGGCATAGTTTATGATGATTTAGCGGTGGTTTTTAAAATGGAAAGTCACAATCACCCTTCTCAGGTAGAGCCCAGGCAGGGGGCAGCTACAGGAATTGGAGGTGTTATTCGAGATATATTGGGAAGCGGAGCACGGCCTATTGCTTGTCTCGATTCTTTGCATTTTGGTCCTCGGGAAGATGAGCGTTCTTTGTATGTGTTTCGTGGAGTAGTGGAGGGAGTAGCTTTTTACGGTAATTGTGTGGGAGTACCCACAGTTGCTGGAGAGCTGTATTTTTACCCTGCTTTTCGGGGAAATTGCCTGATAAACGTGATGTGTCTGGGTATTGCTCCCCGGGAGAAGTTAACTCAGGCTAAAGCGCAAGGAGAGGGAAATTATATTGTTTATGTGGGTAATAAAACCGGAAGAGATGGAATAGGAGGATGTAGCATCTTAGCTTCTCAAGAATTTGGAGCAGAAGAAAGAAGACCTAGTGTGCAGATTGGTGATCCCCTGGCGGAAAAATGCCTGATCGAGGCTACCTTAGAAGCTTTAGATACCGGACATATAGTAGGAATTAAAGACATGGGAGCAGCAGGACTTACCTGTTCCACGAGTGAAATGGCTGCTAGTGGAGGAAGTGGGGTAGAAATTGATTTAGATTTAGTTCCTCTTCGAGAAGAAGGGATGGAACCCTGGGAGATAATGATGTCTGAATCTCAAGAGCGGATGCTTCTGTGTGTCAGGAGAGGATATGAAGAGGAAATTATTCAGATTTTCCGAAAATGGGGGTTAGAGGGAGAAGTAATAGGGGAAGTTAAGGATACAGGAAGGGTAACGATAAAGTGGCGAGGAGAAGTAGTTGCTGATATCCCAGCTCTGGAGTTAACCAGACCCCCCGTTTATACTCCTCCTCGGGAGAGGCCTCTTTATCTGGACGAGGTTAACAATTTTTCTCTGGAGGATGTTTCACCTCCTCTCAACTACGAAGAAGTTTTATTGCGCATGGTTTCTTCAGAAAATCTTTCTTCTCGCCGTCCCATTTTTGAACAATACGACCATATGGCAGGAATTAATACCGTTCTTCTTCCTGGATCAGGAACTGTAGTGTTGAGAGTGAAAGGCAAGAAGTGGGGAATAGCCGTTACCAGTGATTGCAATCCCCTTTATTGTTATCTTTCTCCTCGAGAGGGAGCGAAAATGGCAGTGGCTGAAGCAGCCCGGAATTTGAGTGCTTGTGGAGCAAGGCCTGCTGGAGTTACTGATTGCCTGAATTTTGGTAGTCCTGAAAAACCTGACCGTTATTGGCAGTTTGTAGAAGCTGTTGAGGGCTTGAGCGAAGCCTGTCGTTTCTTTGGTATTCCGGTAGTGAGCGGAAATGTATCCTTTTATAACGAAAATCCTGAAGGAGCGATTTTCCCTACCCCCACTATAGGAATGGTGGGGATAATAGAAGAAGTGGAAAAGGTGGTAAGTGCTGGGTTCGGGGAAGATGATTTAATTTTAGTTCTTTTAGGTGAAACAAAAGAAGAACTGGGAGGGAGTGAATATCTGAGGATTATTCATAATCGAGAAGAAGGGCCGCCTCCCCGGGTAGATTTAGAAGGCGAAAAAAACCTGCAAGAACTTCTTATAACTTTGGCAGAAGAAGAAATTGTCTCCTCAGCTATTGATTTGAGTGAAGGAGGGCTGGCTCTGGCTCTTGTAGAATCTTCTGTAACGGAAGAAAATCCTCGGGGAGTAATTGTGGATCTGGAATGCCTGGGGGATATGAGAGAAGATGTTTTGCTTTTTGGAGAAAGCGGAGGAAGAGCGCTCGTGAGTGTGAAGGGAGAATTATTAAATTCCCTGCAGCGCCTGGCTCAAGAACAAAATGTTCCTTGCCAGGTTATAGGGAAAACCGGAGGGGAGAAATTAGTCATCAAAAAAGGAGGGAAATCACTTATTTCCCTATCAGTAGAAGAATTGAAAAATCGCTGGGAAGGTGGTTTGGGAGAATAAAATAAAGTGGATGAAAAAGAAAAATGCGGGGTATTTGGGGTATACGGTCTGAAGAATGCTTCTGAGTTAACTTATCTGGGTCTTTTTTCTCTCCAGCATCGAGGACAGGAAAGTGCTGGTATAGTAGCATCAGATGGAAAAATGGTACGGGAGAAAAAAGGAATGGGTTTGGTTTCTGAAGTTTTCACTTCTCGAGACCTTAAAAATCTTCCTGGCCATATTGCCTTAGGACACGTTCGTTATTCTACTGCCGGTTCCTCTTCTCCTCGTAATATTCAGCCTTTCATTGGCGAGAGTCGCTTTGGTCATTTAGCTATTGCTCACAATGGTAACTTAACCAATGCTCTGGCTCTCTGGAAAAAACTTAGTGAAAGAGGGGCGGTATTTCAATCTTCCACAGATACCGAGCTCATTCTCCACCTCATAGCTCAAAGTTCTTTTGATGGCTTTGAAGATTCTCTAAAAGATGCTCTGTGGCAAATACAGGGCGCTTTTTCTCTGGGAATCCTTTCTCATCATCAATTGATTGCCGTGCGAGACCCCTGGGGTTTTCGCCCCCTTGCTCTGGGGAAATTAGGTGATGGCTACATAATAAGCTCGGAGAGCTGTGCCTTCAATGTATTGGGGGCAGAATTTGTGCGAGAAGTGGAGCCCGGAGAGATGATTATAATTGATGAGAAAGGGCTGCGTTCCTTTTTCTATGCTTATTCTCCTCGTAAAGCTTTTTGCATTTTTGAATTGATTTACTTTGCTCGTCCTGATAGTGTGGTGTTTGCCAACCAGGTTTATCAGGCTCGCAAAAATATGGGTAGAGTGTTAGCTGAAGAAGAAGATTACTCGGCGGATATGGTGGTTCCTATTCCCGATTCGGGGATTTTTGCCGCTCTGGGTTTCTCTGAGGCATCTGGTATACCTTTAGAATTTGCTATGGTGCGTAACCCTTATGTAGGAAGAACTTTTATAAGACCGGGGCAGGAAGCGCGAGAGCTGGCGGTAAAGATAAAACTCGATCCTATTAAGGAGCTCATTCGAGGTAAAAGGATAATTGTTATTGAAGATTCTATAGTGCGAGGAAGTACTTCTCGCCAGAGAATAGCTACCTTGAAAGAAGCCGGAGCGCGGGAGGTACATATGCGGGTGAGCTCTCCTCCTCATATCTTTCCTTGTCATTATGGTATCGATTTTCCCACCCGGGGAGAACTGATAGCCAGTAGTAAATCTGCAGAAGAGATAGAAAAATATTTAGGGCTGGATAGTTTGAAGTATATAACTATCGATGGTTTAAAGAATAGCATTGCTCCCCCGGGAGAGAACTACTGTTTTGCTTGTTTCAATGGTGATTATCCAGTTTTCCCCCGGGAGAGAGGAAAACTGATTTTAGATGAAAAACCAGCTATCAATCAGTGCTAATGTTCTCTTTATTATTTTAAAACTAAACAGCAGGGGCTGATTTTAGTGATTTGAGAAGCTGGGATAGCTCTCGAGCATAATTCTGGCAATCTTTTTTTGCTTTATCGTCAAAAGTGCCCACAGCTACCGGTCCATAGTGGCTTCCCTCAACTACCCCTTTTATCACCATCCCGTGAATTAAAAGAGCAGATAAAATTGACCAGATGGTGGTTTCATTACCTCCTGCTCGGTTGGCGGAAGAAGAAAAAGCTCCTCCTATTTTGCCGTTTAAGTCACCGTGAAGTTTAATACTCTCATCTAAGATTTCTTTGATTTCTGCCGCCATTGTTCCATAATAGGTGGGAGAGCCGATGACTATCAAATCATATTTGGTTAAGTCATCTATCTGGAATTGAGAAACATCAACCAGGTCGGTAGAGACTCCCTCTTCGCTGAGGGTATCAGCAATAGCTTGAGCCATTTTTTCTGTGGTTCCAGTACGAGTATAATAAAGCACTAAAGCTTGAGACATATGCCTTCCTCCTTCTATAAATAGTCAAACATGCTTTTCAGGGAAATTTCCCCTTCAACTTCTTTCATAACTTTTTCTCTACCCGGGAACAGAACGAAGAAGTTTTCTCCGGGATAGTTTTCATCGTCAATTCTTATATTTACTCCTAAAGCTGGTTTTTCACATTTTAATATCAGGTTTTTGCCCGCTCTCTCATAGCTTATTTTAGGATCCGGGGGGCGGTGAAGCCTTAGGTCAGCAAATATTTCGTGGTTCTCAATAATTGTCTCCCCGTTTTGTCTTAAGCCGAGGTAGGCTACTGTATGTTCTAATATGGCAGGATCAACTTCTAATTGACCGACTGAAATCACTGAATCTTCGGGAACCTTAAGATTGCGATAGGTTTCCCTTTTATATAAATTGCCATCAAGTTCCCACAATTCAACCTCTAAATCTACTTCTTTGTAACTTCCGTCATTTATTATGGAAATAGATATTTGTTCCTCTTTGTTTTTAGCTATGGGAAGCAAGCTATTGTAAAATCTTTTGGTGTAAAAATATAGAGCTTTGGGTCTTTTAAAATAGTCTATGGACGACCAGCTGAAAACTGGCCAGGAGTCATTTAATTGCCAGTAAAGTGTCCCGGCCGTTCTGTATTTTCTGTTTCTCCAGTGTTCTACCCCTGTTTTAATAGCTTCTGCCTGATTTAATTGGGTGAGATAGACAATAGAATTGAAGTTGTGCACCAGGCCGTAGTGGTTATTTATGAATTTTAGCAATCTCTCGGGTCCTTCTACTTGTTTATTGTGGTTCAGCATAACCGGTGAGAACATGTTTTTGTCTTTCTCTGAAGCAAAAAAGTCTATGGTTTTAGGATCCGGTGCAGCCTGGAAGCCGAATTCGCTCGCAAATTTAGAGGTATCCCGGCAGTAGTGCTTATAATCCTGCCAGCCTGACCAGACTTCCCATATATGTCTATCTCCGGCCCGGTCTGAATTGGCTCTTTCCCCTCCGTAAGGGCTGGAAGGCCAGTATAGTCTTGAGGGATCTTCCTGGGAACAAATAAGAGGGAAGTCTTCTAAATACAGTCTGTTACCTAAGTTTTTTCCATCTACTTTTATTTTATAATCCCATTCTTCAAATCCCCAATTGTTTTCGTTATTTCCACACCACAGGACAATGCTGGGGTGGCTTCTGAGTTTTATGACATTGTGTCTTGCTTCTTCGTTGGCTATCTTTCTGAACCAATCTATATGGTCGGGGTATTCGGCACAGGAGAACATGAAATCTTGCCAGACTAAAATACCCAGCTCATCACAATAATCATAGAAAGCAGGGTCTTCGTATAAGCCACCACCCCAGATTCGCAGCATATTCATATGAGCATCTTTAGCCATCTGAAGTAAATTTTTGTAGTCTTCCCTGGTTAACCAGCTCAAGATGTTTTCTCCTGGTATCCAGTTAGCACCTTTAGCGAATAGTTTTTTGCCGTTTATCTCAAAAATGAAACTTTCACCTTCACCATCATTTGCTCTTATTACCTTTGCCGTTCTAAACCCCACTCTCTTTTCCTCGGCATATATTTCTTTCCCGTTTTTGAGCAATTTGAATTCCGCGGAATAAAGATAGCTTTCTCCTAAACCATTGGGATACCACAACTTTATATCTTTTATCTGTTTTTTCCCCTCAAATTTAAATTTTTCAATATCACGCGTTACTGGAAAGCTATCTATTTTCTGGCCATCTAAGATAATCTCTACCTGGTAAGTGTCAAGCTCATCCTCTATAGAATCAACATAGCCAGAAAAAACCACAGTTCCGTCTAAATCTTCAAGATATGCTGTGGAGCCATAAATCCGGGCGTCAGGATAACACTCCAGGTAAACGTTCCTGTATATACCGCTCGTGGCAATTCTTGCTCCCCAGTCCCATCCGTAGGAATATTGAGCTTTCCTTATATACACTCGAGCTGTTTCTTCGGTGGCATGCAGTTTCCCATAATTTTTTTCTAAAGTTTTTGGTATTTCTATAGGAGATTCTATTTTAATCTTTAGAAAATTTTCTCCCTCCCTTAAATATTCTTTTATGGAAAATCTATATTCGATGAACATATTTTCGGTCTTCCCTGCGAATTCTCCGTTCACATATACCTGAGAAAGAGTATCTACACCTTCTAACACCAGATCGTAGTGGGACTTCGGGTCTAATTTGTCTATATAGAAAGTTCTCTCATAAATCCAGGATTTTTCCTCTAATCGTCTAAACAGCTTCTCATTTGTTCCCACATAAGGATGAGGCATTAAATTCAAATTTACGAGGTCTCCTTGCACTGTACCTGGAACATTACCTTCAAAATCGAATTCCTTTTCCTCATCGTAAACTCTCCATTTTCCGTTTAAAGAGATTTTCAAGAAACTCTCCTCCCCTGTGTCTGTGTTATAAATAAATTATAAGTTGTAAATTATTTCAGGAATTGGTTTCAGTAGTTAAAAATATTGTCTTAAAATCCCTGATTTATTGTACCATATCATTCGATATTACTCAGGGGAGAAATTATGACAGTTCTACGTCAATAAGTGTGAAGTTAAGGTGGACCCCATTGTCAAGACAGAAAAGAGACTTTTAAGGTGTATTATTTCCTCCTGTTTGTTATTTATAGTTTTACCTAAGTAAATGTCAGGTTAAGAACCGGAAACACCATAATTGTGGCTCCCGAATAACAGTACTCAATATGGTTTTCCGTCTCTTCCTCAGGGCTCAAGATGATTAGATGGAGTTTCCCGTTTAGTAGGGTTAGCACAAGGAGTGAAGTTCGTTGATGGAGTTTGTGAGGAGGATGCTTCTCTCGGATCATACACAAAATTTGCGTATGTTATTATAGGATCATAAGAAGATAAGAGGTGAGGATGGACTACAAAATTTTGCCTACTAAGGCTCTCTGTCAACTGTCACCTCACCTCTTTTCCCTCCTTTAAGCTAAGTAGGAAGTTGTGGAAATTAAAAGATACGCAAATGCTAAGGGAGGGAAAAAGAAAGGAGGAGAAATTAAAATGGCTTTAGCTTCTCAGGAATTAGCCATTCTATCTTCACCGAGGGAGAAAGCGGCAGCAGGAATAGATCCTGCTCGATACTCTATTCAAATAGCCCTACTTTCCCCCTCCAAAGAGCATTATAACACTACTTTTCCAGTTTGTGCTAATACAGTAGAGGAATTGGAAAATATACTTCCTAAAGATATACCTGTTGTAGCTGAAGGTTTTGGTACTACCTCTCGTATTTTCTTCCTGGATCTCTCTCAAAAGGGATACACTCTCTGGGAATTAAATCCTGCTCTGGGAAAACATCTGCGTATTCTGGAAAAAGAAGCTCATACAGATTCCCTGGATGCTCGAAGTATTGCTCGAGCTGGTCTTTATTTCCCTGACCGTCTCTCTCCCATATGTCTTAAGGAAGAAAGAGAAGCTCTTACTTC
>DGDO01000005.1:16995-19541 GCA_002385475.1 Candidatus Sordicultor fermentans
TGAAAAAGAAAGTCCATACCAAAAAAGGGAGAGCTTTCTTCAAAAAATATCCTTCTATCAATGCTTTCTGCCAGGACAAAGGAAGAGAGGAAAGTTTTTCTTCTTCCCTCACCCAGGAAGAAAAGGAGAGTCTTCTTTCCCAGAAGCCCTGGGCTTCCGAGATCTATCTGGAGAGTTTGGAATGGCAGATTCGCTTTCTTTTGGAGAAAATTGAACTCTTGGAAGGAAAGAAACGGGAATTTGGGAAAAAGATTGAGCAGTATCTCAAAGAAAATGCAGAAGCCCAACTCCTCCAATCTATTCCAGGAGTTGGTCCAGTTAGCGCTGCTAGTCTCTTATCAGAGATTAAAGAAATTGAGAGATTCCCCAATGAGGGAAAATTAGCTGCTTACTGTGGTTTAGTTCCTTGCCTTAGAGAGAGTGGGAAAATGAAAGCAAGAGGAGCGAAAAGAAAATACTACAATCGTAAACTGAAGGGTACTTTCTTTAACATTGCCTTTACTGCTATTAGAGTAAATCCTATAGCCAGGAGCTATTATGAAAAGAAAAGGAGGGAAGGAAAAACTCATCGAAAAGCTCTTTTATGCCTGGCTAGACAGTATGTTAAGATTGTATATGCTGTTTTAAGAAAAAAACAAAAATTTAACTAAAGAGCATTGACATAGGAAGTTGGCAGTAACTCTAAATTGCCTTGACTTTGTTATTAAACATCTCAAGGATAGTGCCCCTCGAGTGAAATGGGAAGCTTGAAGAATAATAGGCACTGTTACCCGAAGATTTCCAAATAAAGTTAAAGAAGCTATCCCAGGACTTTTAGAGAATACAAATGATAAAAGTACGGTTATAAGATGGAGTGCCGCTTTTGCCCTGACTGAAACAGCTAAAAGCAGTAAAGAGGCGCAAAAAGAACTTATTCCAGAATTTAAGAAGATACTGGAAAGAGAGGACAATAACGGTGTGAGAAATATATACTATAAAATATTTAAAAATTTAACAGAAGAGGTATATTATGGAAAAGATTGATTTAAAGAAAGAACTTAAACACCTGTATAACCCGCCAAAAGAGATTGCACTCGTTGATGTTCCCGAGATGAATTTTTTAATGATTGATGGAACAGGGGACCCAAACACATCACAGGACTACAAAGATGCGATAGAATCTTTGTATGCTGTATCCTACACTCTAAAGTTTATGGTCAAAGAAGAAAAGGCGGTAGATTATGTCGTTATGCCGCTTGAAGGTCTCTGGTGGACAGAGCCAATGAGCCAATTTACTATGGAAAATAAAGACATGTGGCAGTGGACGGCAATGATTATGCAACCGGAATATGTAACAGAAGAACTTTTTAATAGAGCCGTAGAGCAGGTACAAATCAAGAAAAATTTACCCTCTCTTTCGAAAATAAAGTTCAAAAGCCTGTACGAGGGATTATCTACCCAATTAATGTATATTGGTCCATATTCTGCTGAGGGTCCAACCATTGAGAAACTCCATAACTTTATTGAAGAAAATGGCTATGAATTAAGAGGAAAACACCACGAGATATATTTAAGCGACCCTCGCAGGTCAGCACCAGAGAAACTGAAAACGGTAATAAGGCAGCCTGTTATGAGTGCAGGACTATGATAGATGATGTTAGAGGCATAATTGAAAGAGGAATACATTCTTTGCATGATGTTCTTCCTGAAATAAGAAATCTTGCTTCACATCCAGTAAAACTACAAAATTCCATTGGCAACTTGCAGGAAAAAGTTTATGATAATTGTTATCCCCGTCTTTTGGAAGATAGAACTGATCTCCAGGTATATTCGGGAGCTACTAAGATATAAAGCCCTGAAATAATGAGATATGTTCACATTAGCATAAGGATTTTATGAGGATAAAAATCTTCTGAATTAACTTTTACGGGGAGTTGAAGAATAATTGAACTGAAAGAGTGGGTAATAAACATTGCCTGTACCATTAAAACCGGGCAAAGAGTAAAATTGTCACTTGTGAGCAAGTTAAATGTGATGCTATTCGTGTATTCATAAAGCCGGATTTTCTGAGGCGCTCAGGTTTTTGGTTATCAGGAATTTTCATCTGGAAAGGAGAGAAAGAATGAATTGTGCGTTAATGGTTATTGATCTTCAGAAGGCATTTTATAAGGGTTGTACTAAAGAATTTATGGATTCTGCCAGTGAATATATAAACGCAGTACTTCCGTTTTTCAGGCAGAGCAATAGTCCTGTAATTTGGGTTCAGCACAAGAATGAGAAAGAGGGTCTCAAACCCGGGGCAAAAGACTTTGAACTTATTGATAAACTAAAACCCGAGCGTGGAGAACCCGTAATCTACAAAGAATATGAAAATAGCTTTAACAAGACAGATTGTCATAAGATTCTAAAAGAGAGTAAAACAGACCTGGTTGTTTTGACCGGGTATTGTGCAGAGCATTGTGTGCTTTCGACATATCGCGGAGCAGAAGATCTGGATCTCCTTCCTGTAATTTTGAAGGATGGGATAGCCAGTGGCAAAGAAGAAAACAAAGAGTTCATTGAAAAGA
>DGDO01000120.1 GCA_002385475.1 Candidatus Sordicultor fermentans
AGAATGCTTTCTTAGATCAAGGCTTGGTAGATAATCCAGAGGGAATTGCTCAAGTTATTCATGAAGCAGCAGAGGAGACTAACAATATCTTAAAAGAAAATGATCTTTATCATGAAGAGTAGAAATCCTTACCCCTCCCCAATTTTGGGGAGGGGTAAAAAAGCATATTTTGGGGTGGGGAGAAGTCTACTATGAATAAAAAAAGAAGCAGGCTAAACAATTTTTATTTGTTTTGTTACATCGGTCTTTTACCTACCGTTCTTCTCTATTTTATTTTTAGAATAATTCCTATTGTCGATACTTTCCGACTTAGCTTTTACTCTTGGAGTGTACTGGGTGTTGGAAATAAATTTATTGGTCTTGAAAATTATTTTAAACTCTTTAGTGATAAACTTTTTATTACTTCTTTAGTCAATACTACTCTTTTTGCTATTTTGGTGGTTTCTTTTAGTGTAGCAATTTCTTTAGCATTGGCAATTATGCTAAATAATAAGAGAATGGAACGTTTTTCTCCTATTTACGAATTGATTTATTTTCTACCGGTGGTAACTCCTATGGTGCCGGTGGCGGTAATGTGGAAGTGGATCTATGATCCCCAATATGGTCTTTTAAATTACTTTTTATCTTTGTTTGGTATATCTCCAAAGGCCTGGCTCGTTTACCCAGAGTTGGCTTTGTATGCCATAGTAATAATGAGTGTGTGGAAGATAGTCGGTTACTATATGATGATTTTTTTAGTGGGGTTGAAAAATATTTCTAAAGAATATTATGAGGCAGCGCTAATTGATGGAGCAGTAGGATGGCAAGTTTTTCGCTATATTACCTTGCCATTACTTCGTCCTATAGTTCTTTATGTTTTAGTAGTCGCTACCATTCAAGCTTTTAACGTTTTTACTCAAGTTTACGTTATGACTTCCGATATTCAAGGAGCTCCTGGTCGTTTAGTTAGAGTGCTTGTGTATGACATTTATGAGAATGGGTTCCGCTACTTTAAAATGGGCTACGCTTCTGCAGAAGCGGTTATTCTTTTGCTGATTGTTCTTGTTTTAACTGTTTTTGAATTCAGAGTAATGGGGAAGGAAGATTAAGATGAAAAACATTAGATGGGGAAGTTTAAAAATCATAATTATGCATATTGTTTTGATCTTAGGTGGTATTGCGATGATTCTACCCTTCGTTTGGATGTTTGTTACTTCTATTAAGCCTTCTACCGAGGTGTTATCTTGGCCCCCTTCTTTTATTCCTAAATCTCCTACTTGGGAAAATTATCGAACTGTTCTCCGGGAAGCCCCCTTTGGCAGGTATTTTCTGAATACTCTTTTGGTCTCAACTATCTCAGCTTTAAGTATTTTATTTACTTCTTCTCTTTCTGGATTCATTTTTGCTAAGTATAAATTTCCCGGACGAAGCGTTTTGTTTCTAGTCCTTCTGGCTACAGCCATGATTCCTCTTGAGTGCTATATGATTTCTCTCTACCTTCTAATAAATAGATTTGGTTGGATAAATACTTACCAGGGAGTAGTAGCACCAATTTTAGTTATGGCTTTTGGGGTTTTTTTTATGCGACAGAATATTTTAAGCGTTCCTAATGAACTTCTTGATGCAGCTCGTATAGACGGTTGTTCTGAATGGAGAATCTATACAACTATTATTTTACCTCTTTCTCGCTCTGCCTTAGGGGCATTGGCTATTTTTGCTTATATGCAAGCATGGTCCTTTTTCATTTGGCCTTTAATAGTAATCAATGAACGGGATCTTTATACTATGGAACTCGGGCTTACTATGTTCCAAAAGAGGTTCACAGTGGATTATGGTCTTATAAGCGCTGGGTCTATGATTGCTGTTTTACCTATTTTGGTAATTTTCCTTATTTTGAGGAGAAATATAATTGAAGGGATAACTTTAACGGGTCTTAAAGGTTAACTTAAAAAGTAAATGAAAATACAATAAAAGGA
The DNA here is from genome assembly GCA_002385475.1 of Candidatus Sordicultor fermentans. Lineage (GTDB taxonomy): Bacteria > Atribacterota > Atribacteria > Atribacterales > Caldatribacteriaceae > Sordicultor > Sordicultor fermentans. The sequence goes on from DGDO01000120.1 coordinate 1,956, forward strand.
GTGATTATTATGTATGCTAAGAAATGGAAAGAATTTCCAGAAGATGATCAAGGCTATGCTATTTATCACCGTTTACTTCCCAAAGAAAATGCTACCAATCTGGATATTGCCTTAGTACGGGTGAAGCCAGGTCAGACAATTCCGCCTCATACCCATGAGAATGAGGATCAAGCTTATATAGTTTTGGAAGGTAGGGGTATTTTACGATTAGGAGGGAAAGAGCAAGAACTTTCAGAACAAATGATTGTCCATATTCCTCCTAATACAGAACACAGCGTAAGTAATCCGGATAGCATTCACGAGTTTAAATATATCTATGTGGCCAGTTGGTTTTAATTAAAAAACTACGCCCTAAAGGGTGAAAAAAGGAGGCAACAGTACAAATGGAAATCAAAACAGAGTTTTATTTAAAGAAAGTTACAGAAATACTTGAAAAGATTGAAAAGGAATCTTGTGAATCTATTACTCAGGCAGCAGAATTAATGAGTGAGGCGATTGTAGCTGATAAGTTGATTCATGTTGTTGGAACAGGTGGCCACTCCAACATAGGTGCCATGGAACTTTTTTGGAGATCGGGAGGATTAGTACCCATCAATGCTTTACTCGATCCTGGTATAGATTTAGCTCATGGAGCTAAACACTCTAGCATTATGGAGAGAACCCTGGGATACGGAAAGTCTGTTTTAGAAAGCTATGACTTAAAAGAAGGAGATATTTTAATTATTGTTAATGCTTATGGGATAAATACTATGACCATAGAGATAGCTCTTGAATCTAAAAAGAAAGGACTGAAAACCATTGGAGTTGGCTCTACCACTTTTGCTGACTTTGTTTCTAAAAGTCATCCTGCTCGACATCCTAGTGGCAAAAATCTTCATGAAGTAGTAGATATTTTTGTTGATAATCATATGCCTTTAGGTGATGCAGTGGTGGAGTTTGATAATCTGGAGCAAAAGGTAGCTCCTGTTTCTACCTTGTGCAATAGTTTCACTCTTAATTTAATGGTTATTAAAACAGTGGGGAAAATACTGGCGAAGGGAGGGATTCCCCCTATTTGGATGAGTAGTAATTTACCTGGTGGAGATGAGGCAAATAGGGACTTTGAGGAAAAATATGCAGCGCGTATTAGGCACTTAAGGTGAATAGAAGGTTATGACTATGCATGTTGGAGTTTCAGAAATAGTAGTAACTCCCCCGGTTGGTATTATACTAGGGGGGTATAGTGCACGAAAAGAACCGTCATGTGGGGTACATGACGACCTTCATGTGCGTTCTTTCTGTTTTGTGGATAAAAGAGAAGTTTTTCTGTTGGTTGTATGTGAAGTTTTGGGATTACCTCTCTCTTTTGTAGGAGAAACAAGAGCGAAAATTGCTCGTACCATTCCTATTGACCCCCAAAATGTGTTGATTGTTGCTACTCATACTCACTCGGGACCAGACTTGCCTACTTTTATGCGGGAAAATCTGGAAAGAGAATGGTTAACGGTGTTTTCTAACCAGATAGTTGGGAGTGTCCTGGTAGCTTGGAATAATTTATCTGAAGCTTGTTTAAAATATTCTTTGGGGAGCGTATCGGGTATAGGGGTCAATAGGAGGAATCCTGCTACTGGTTTAGTAGATAATGATGTAAATGTTTTAGTCATTGAGGATAAAAACAAAGTGAAGAGGGGAGTCATCTTTAATTATGCTTGCCATCCAGTGGTTTTAGGTCCTGATAATCTTCTAATTACTGCTGATTATCCAGGATTTACTTCTATGGCTTTGAAAAAGGTATACGACAATAATTTGTGTGCAGCTTTCACTTTGGGTGCCTGTGGCGATGTTAATACTGGTCATTCTGCTGATTTGAGTGCAATTGGGGAAAAGATTTCGGGAAGAACTTTTGAGCGGGCTCAATCTTTAGGGTATAAATTGGCAGGAGAAGTAGTAAAAGAAGTAGAGTCATCGAAAGAAATAGAGGATAAACTGAAAGTAAAACACTTAATGGTTAATCTTCCTTTACGGAAATTACCTTCTTTAGAAGAAGCTGAAAAAAGACTTTCCTTCTGGTTGGGTCGACTTGAAGAGATGGAACATGATATTCCGTCTCTTCTCGAAGAGGAAGGACAAATCAAAAAGGAAATAGTTTATGCCGAAGTTGAGAGAGACTTAGCAAAAGAAATTAAGCGAAGAAAGGCCCAGAAAGAAGTAAAAACTGAATTGCATGTCGTAGTCTTAGGAGATGTTGCTTTAGTGTTTCTGCCAGGAGAAGTGTTCGTGGAAATTGGAATAGATATTAAAAAAATGTCTCCTTTTGAGAATACTATAGTTATAACTATGGCTAATGATTATTTTGGCTATCTTCCCGCCCGGGAGACTTTCTTAGAAGGTGGATATGAGGTAGTTGCTAGTCCTTTTGAGGAGAACGCGGCAGAGACAATAGAACAGGCCATTGAGAAAGCGTTTGAAGATGTTCAAGATTGATGAAATTATTAAGGGAAAAGAACGGGGCATTCTTCCTTATCAAGTTATATTTTTTGACATTAATGCTCAGGAAGTTCTTCTTCCCTCTGACTTGATGAACGCCGATGAATATGCTCTCTATTATCTTCGAAAGACAGGAAGTTTTGCTATTGATGTTAAAAATACTAAAATTCATGAATCAAAATGGTTGCAAAAAGCCGATTCGCAACAGAACACTCAGCTTGAACATTCTTGCGTAGGTGGCGGGACTTTTAGAACAAGAGCGTTAGATGAAACTTTTGATTCTGTTTTTTTGGAGTTTGAGACAGGAGCAAGATGGAAAGTCTATAAAAGGCCTTTCTGGAGGGAATTTGTATCTTTCCCTTTGAAAGGGAGGGATAATTTAGATGGCTTTTCTCTTTCTAATGCTGTAGACGCAGATAAATTTAAGGGAGTAGAAGATCGTATTTGCTTTTTTAAAAGCTTGGGTTACCTTGTCAGTGCTGAAATTAGTGGGTTTTTTTCTGGTGTTTGGTATCACCTAATGCCTTTCGAAGAGCTGCTTTCGAGAATGGTTCTCGATAAGGGTTTTATTAAAAAGGTCATAAAAATTTGGGCTGAATTCAACTTGGTGATGGCGGAACACTACCTTGAGTTAGGGGTAGATCAGATTGTTTTATGTGATGATTTAGGTACTGGCAAAGGATTGTTTATTTCTCCCAAGCTTTACGAGGAATTGCTATTTCCCTGGCACCAAAAGCTTGCTTGTCTTTGTCATAAATATAAAGCTTTCTGTCACTTACATTCTCATGGCAATATAAACGATATTTTGCCCCTTATAGCTGCAGCGGGAATAGATATCTTAAACCCAGTTGATTTAAGAGAGGGGATGGATGTTGAAGAACTCTTGAGAGAATGTGAGAAAATGAGCTTTTATGTGAGCTTACAAGGATTAATCGGAGATGATTGGTCTTTTTCTTCCGTGGAAAAAATTTTAAAGAAAATGAGAAGTTTGCAAAATGAATACGGAAGGATGCTTCTCAGAATAGACCTGATCTCTGAAGACACAGATAAACAGTCTTTTACTGACCTTATGGAGTTAGCTAGAAAATATTGTTGGGGTTAAGTAAAACTAAGAAAGGATTTTCTAACTTTGACCCGTCGTGAGCTTTTATTGCTTGTCATTAACCGGAAAATAGAGTTTATCCCTTCTTGGACTATGGGATTTTTTAATGTTGAAACTGCTCGAAAACTTCTTGGTGAAAAAAACGTTCCTGATGATATTGAACCAGAGGCAGCCTATAAATTTGGTCCTACTTCTCTGGAAAACAGGGAGAAGAATATTAGATATGCCGAAATTCTTGACAATTTTGCTATTGGGGTAGGCAAGGGAGGTAATTTTTCCTTTGGTCATGGGGGTCCAGGGGAGTTTAGAGAAAGACTTATAGAGAAAGGAGAAGATTATATAATAACTGAGCATGAAACTGGTATAAAAAAAAGAGTAAATAGTAATCCTTATTTTTATTATTATTTTGATTATCCCCTTATGGATCTTGATTGCTTGGATTGTTTAATTTTGCCTGATGCAGGAGATCCAGGACGATATGAAGGCATTCAAGATGATGTGGAGTTTTACAAAAGTAGGGGCTTTTTTACTTATGCTAATCTAAACGGATTTTTTTCTGCTATGCATTACTTTTTTTATCCTTATGATAAGCTCTTTGAAGATATGCTATTAAATAGAAAAGGAGTAATATCTTTAGCCAACTTGATTGGTAATTTTAATCTTGAGGTAGCCGAAAATCTTTTAAAATGTGGAGTTGATTGCATTACTTTTTGTGAAGATTTAGGAAGTGGCCAAGGTTTGCTCTTTAACCCCAAGCTTTATGAGGAAATATTCTGGCCTTGGCATAAGAAGTTAGCTGATTTATGCCATTCCTACAATGCTTTTCTCCATATGCATAGTCATGGAAACATAATGAAAATTTTTCCCAAAATCGTAGAAGCTGGAATAGACATGATCAACCCTCTGGATCCTTATGAGGGGATGGATTTGAGACTCTTGAAAAGAGAGTATGGAAGAAAAATAGTTCTCGTAGGGGGAATGCATAAGTTTTTCTTTAGCTGGTCTAAGGAAGAAATGGAAAGATATTTTATTAGCACTATCAATTCTATGAGAGGAAATAGCGCTTACATTTGGATGGACAATGGAGGAATTCCGGAAGACATTGCTATCAACGGGTTTCAGTTTTATTTGGATATTAGCAAAGAATATCGTTATAGTGAGCTTTAGAATTTGCCATGTTAAGACAAAGAATAGCTAAACTCTTATTTCTCGCTATTCCCCAGCTCCTTTTAGCTTTTTTTATGACTATTGTTCCCTCCCTATCTCCTTTGCTGCAAAGAGAATTTGGTATTACTCCTACTGAGATTGGTTTTCTTACCACTTCAATATTTGCTGGTTTTGGAGTTAGCTCTCTTTTAGCTGGTAAATTAGTTGATAGAGTGAGTTTTGACAGGGCCTTTTTCCTCGGTCATCTCACTCTGGGGCTTTTTCTTCTCCTGGGTAGTTTTAGTGTCAGTTACTGGCAACTTTTTCTTTTCTTATTTTTAAGCGGGTTCGGAGATAGCTTAATAACCACTGCTTCAGCTAAAGCAGTGGTATGCTGGTTTCCTGAAGAAGGTAGAGCTACAGTCAGTGCTATCTACAAAACTGGTTTCCCTTTAGGAAGTGCCATTGCAGCAATCTCTCTTCCTCTCGTTGCCTTAAGATTTTCCTGGGCCACTGCGCTTCGTATTATTGGAGTAATTTTTATTATCTGGGGTGGTGTGGTGATAAAAATTTATCAGAGGAATATAGAGACCCAGCCAGAGGTAACTTTTGTAGCTGAGGAACAATCTCAAAGAAGTTCTCTTTCCTCTTTCAGTAAGTGGAAAGTTTATTTAGTTGGAATAGCGGGCATGCTTTTTACAGTTGTTCAGTATTGTCTGGTTACTTACCTGGTAATCTATTTAGTAGAGGTCCGGTCCTTTTCTTTTTTGCTGGCTGCTTCTTTGCTTTCTATATTTCAATTATCAGGTATTGGAGGACGGATAGTTTTAGGATTGAGCAGTGATTTTTTAATCAAAGACCGTATCTTTACCTTCCTGATTGCTGCCTTAATTTCTCTGGGAGGTATTTTGCTATTAATCTTATCTACCAGTACTTATCTTCTCTACCTCTCCTGTATTCTATTGGGTTTTTCAGCAGTAGGATGGGTTCCTCTCTGGCTTACTATTGCCTCTGAAGCCACTCCTCCGGAAAGCTCGGGGTGGGCTACCGGTATTGCTACAGCAATACAGTCTATTGGAGGGTTGGCTGGTCCTCCTCTATTTGGTTTTATTGTCAAAATGAGACAGAGCTTTGACCCCGCTCTTCTGTTTCTTCTAATAATGAATTTTATTACCATAGCTAGTATTGGATTTCTCAAAAGCTTGAATAAGAAAGAG
>DGDO01000114.1 GCA_002385475.1 Candidatus Sordicultor fermentans
CTATTATATAAAATAATTATAGAGTAAAGTCTATACTACTTATTGGAGAGAAATCAGCTAAAATAGGACATTATAGCTATTTTAGGTTGAACTTCGGGATAAGCCAATTTTACCACCCTGTTCAATTATATCATAGAAAATATCTGCCCGGTGCAGGGGAAGCAGGGGAAGCACCTCTCTCTTCAGAAAACCATTCTAATCAGTTGAGCTCGTATTAAGGAAATCTTCGGCCTCTTTACGGGTTGGGATTCCTATATCAGTAATACTGGATAACCTCGCTGAAGGAGTTAGCCGGGAAGAGATTTTGAAAGGTTATCCTTCTCTTTCATCCCGAAGATATTAGTGCCGCATTGGCCTATGCTGCACTTTTAGCCAAAGAGTGCCATATTGTTATTGAATCGGGTAGCTAAATTAAATTCAAAGTTGACGAGAACCTTCCCGTAGAAGTTGCTCAACCACTTAAGGATACAGAGTTTGAAACAAACCCCGTTTTCAATCCCTGGTCAGGATTAAAAGTCTATAAAGTCCAGTGGCGCAGATAATTCCAAAAAATGGGAACATTGCTATTATGAGAAAACCAGCATTGGGCTGCAGGTTCATTATTATGTTCTGTGCTCCAGTATAAAGAGTCAGCGCTATAGCACCACCGACTGTAACCTCAGTAGCAGATGTATTCCTGTATTTTCCCAAAAGAGGATATATAATTTATCTTCTACCACTCTGGCGGTCATACTCCCAGATTGCTAAGTCCACTTCTTGAGGTAACCATCCCAGCTCAGCAGCAAGTCTCTTGATTTCTTTCAAGTATCGTTTGTAATCATTGATGGAAAAGTTCCGTTTTTCCACCCCAAATATCTGGCGCCACCCTCTAAAATCAATAACTGCATATTGCTCGGGATAACACAAAGCGAGCACAGCAGAAGCTACCGGGATTCCAACTCCTCTAAGGGCAGTCAATAATCGGAGCCGAAGCTCAAGCTCATAATCCTCATCCTCATGCGAGATATTAAAAGCTAAACAGGTAATATCCCTTATAATATCTTCGGTATTCTTGCTCCTCAAACTTTTTTGTCTTGCGTATTGTTGTCTCAATTTCCATCTTAAAATTCTATCAAAATCATCGAGGTCTAAATAAAAAGGACTACGAACTTGCTTTAACAAATGCAGGTGTTCTTTTAAATGCTCAGTTTCGTCAAAGTCAGCTGCAGTTCTCCGGTATGCTCTAATAACATCTGCGTTAATCATAATTTCACCTTCTAGGGTTGTGTATATCTAAGGATGAAAGCTCCTGAGTGATTAAATCAAATACTACAGCCTCAACAAATAGCCGTTCTGCTTCAACCAATCTTTGTGTTTTTCGTAGTCAGGCATCAACATTTTAACCTTGTTCCAGAATGATTTTGCGTGATTTCTCTCTTCCAGATGAACAAGTTCATGGACAACCACATAGTCTACTACCGGCAAAGGAGCCATAATCAGTCGCCATGAGAAATTTAAATTTCCGCAAGAAGAGGAAGAGCCCCACCTTTTCTGGGCATTGGTAATATTAACTTTACGGTACTTAAAATCCCTCTTTTGCGCATACCAGCAGACTCTCTCAGAAATTTTTTCGTAAGCCATTTTTTTGTACCACTTGACAAATACTTCTTTTGCCCGGGGTAGCGCATCTCGGGAGAGATAGAAGCCATTCTCGAATTTTAGTGGCTCTTCCTGGCTATCTACTATTTTCAATCTATAATATCTCCCTAGATAGAGAAAACCTTCTCCATTGACAAACTCTTTAGGAGAGAATTTTGGGTCTCTCGTTTCAATTTCCCTTTTCTTTTCCTCAATCCATTCTCTATGGTCAAGAACTACCTTCATAATCGTGCTATCATTGATATCCAGGGGTGCTCTTACAATCAGCGTAGCGTCATCTGTTACCTGTAAAGCAATGGTTTTTCTTTTTGTTCGTACTATTTTTTCTATCTCGATATCCATAAATCTATTCTCCATAAATGTGATAAGCAAGCTCTATTAGTTTTTGAGCTATTTCGTTTCTTTTCCCGAATACCACATTACTGGCACCCGATGAATATGATGCAGGGGTTTCCTTTACCTTATCTCCTTCTTTTGAAGGCGCGGGAGAAGCTGGAACAGATTTTAGTAGATGAGATATGATATACGATTTTAATCTCTTCTGCTTAAAGGAGCTTTCCCAGAAATCAACCATCTGAGTTTCTCTCTTGATAAGCTCAATCACGTCTCTAGTCAAACCAATTAGAAAGTTAACGTCTTTTTCGCTCAGTGCTTCAACAGGCTTTTTTCCATATATCTCCTGTTTCAATAGTCCCAAAAAAGGTAGCTCTTTCTTTGGCTCCAAACCAAAGGTTTCCTCAGCTTTTCTTCCTCTTTTCATCGATTCTCTGAGTTTTTCAAGCTCGATGGCGAGAACTTCCCAGTTTTCTTTGTATTCTTCAAGGATTTTCTTCAACTTATCAAAAAACCTCTCATAAAACTCCGGGTCTTCTTCGAAGTGCTTTTCAATATGTTCTAAAATAGCGTGTGTAAGCTCTTCAGCTTTTGCCTTGTTTGATTTTTGTTTTTTTAATTTACCAATGAATTTATCGTCAAAAAGAGGAGTTGGTGGTATTTTTGGGTCAACGCCTTTTGATATCAGATATTCTTCAACAATTTCTCTTATCTTCTTGCTCGCATCTTTTATGCTCAGTTTATCATCTCTATATCTGTTTCTCGCCGACTCTTTGATGAAATTTATAATTTTCAGGTCTGTAACATATTTTAAGGCTATAGGGTCAGGAAGCACCGCATCCATTGCCCGGTTAAAGTTTTTTACCAGCATTATAAACTCATTTCTTACCTCTTCATCGACCAGAAGGTCTATACATTCTTCTATGTTATTTCTCCAATCTTCAATTCCGTATTTTTTAAAGAAATTGTTGATAAGACTGTGGGCAAACCCCAAATCGTCGATGCTTTTAGCTTTATTTTTGACAACTTGGGTAATTTCCTCTATATCTTCATCAGCATAGATAGAAAGAGCTTCTTTCAAATGCTTTAAAACTCCAACATAATCTACAACAAAACCGCAACTTTTATTTTTGTAAACTCTATTTACTCTTGCGATGGCCTGCAATAGATTATGTTCCTTAATCACATCATCCAGATACATAACCTGCTCTACAGGAGCGTCGAAACCTGTGATGAGCATATTCTGAACCACTAAAATGCCTACATCCCCTGAAACACCAGTATCATCGGTTTTATAAAATGGTAGTTTAAAGCTCTCTATTATCCTATCCTGCTTATGGGCATCGGTATAATCATAATATTCAGGTGGATCGTTATCTCCCTCGGATATAACTACACCAACTTCCAATCTCTCAAGTTGCTCTATGTCTATCCCTTTCTGGTTATTCTTCTTCAGCTCTTCTATTTTTTCCTTTAATGCTTCTTCCAGAGCTTTCTTGTATCTTATGGCAGCAAGCCGTGAGACAGCTACAACCTGAGCTTTAAAGCCATTGGGGAATATATGGGTAACATAGTGGTCTATCATATCTTTTGCTTTGTCCCTTATCACATCCTCGTCTTCAAGATATGCACGCCACGTGTACCTCCCCATAATTTTTGTCTTTTGTTCTGCATCAAGCATATAAAAGACATCCTCAAATTTAGTATTGGCTGCTTCTTCATCGGAAAGTTCAGCACTGTGAACTCTTCCTTCATAGACAATCTCAACAGTCACACCATCTTCTACCGCTCTTTTTATACTGTATTTATCTATATATTCACCAAAAGTCATTTCCGTTTTTGCAATGGGCGTGCCAGTGTAAGCTATCCTTATAGCATTGGGCAAAGCTTTCTTTAAATTAGCTCCTAAAAGTTTGTATTGGGTTCTGTGCGCCTCATCAATCATAATAAGAATGTTAGGGGACTTATTAAGCTCTGGAAATTCGACTTCAAGCTCCCTTTCCTGGAATTTGTGAATCATACCCATTACCAGGTCTGGAGTATCGGTCTTTAAAAGTTCTTGAAGTTCTTTTACGCTTCCTGCAAGATGAACAGTAAAACCCACACTTTTTGACGTCTCTCTCAATTGTTTCTCTAAATTTTTCCTATCGGTTATAAAGACAATTTTGAAATTTCTGAATTCGGGGTGATGATACATCTCCCTTACAGTAAACATCATGGTCATTGATTTTCCAGAGCCCTGAGTGTGCCAGACAATCCCTCCTCGCTCTTCAGGAGTTTTACCTTCCTCCAGCCTTTTTATTATCTTTTTAACCGCTCTAAATTGCTGGTATCTTGCCACAATTTTTACCACACCGCTTTTAGGGTCTTCCTTGAAGACGGTAAAAGTGTGGAGAATATCAAGGAGATTATTCCTGGTGAGCATACCCTGAATTAGAACCTGCTGACTGGTGATATTTCCTCGAGAATTTATATCTGATAAAGTATAAGGGTAAGGGTCTTTCCATTCTATAAAGTGCTCATATTCTGCAGTTATGGTTCCGTATTTTGCCACCTGATTAGAAGTGGCAATCGTAAAAAGGTTATACCAGAAGAGTTTCTCATTACCTTCTTTTGCCCCTCTTCTATTAGAATATCTCATAAGCTGGGTTATAGCTTCTGCGATGGGGTCTGCTATTGCCGGAGATTTGCATTCTACAACCACTAAAGGCAAACCATTCACAAATAACACAATATCAGGTATTATATGCTTCTCGGTCCCTGGAATATTTACCTTAAATTGAGAAATGGCAATAAAAGAATTGTTCTCTGGATTTATAAAATCTATGAACCTGACTGTGGGGCTTTTTTCTCCAGTTTTCCGGTTCTCAAATACTGAAGTATTTTCCAGAAGTAAATCGTGGATTTCTCTGTTTGCTTCTAAAAGAGAGCGAGCTTGCGAGGTGGTTATCCTTCCTACCACTTCATTTATCTGGTCTTCTTCTATCCAGGGGCTTATTCTTTGGATAGATTCACTTAAAAGATCCTCAAGGACTTCCT
>DGDO01000087.1:0-10040 GCA_002385475.1 Candidatus Sordicultor fermentans
TTCCCACCACAGAAACTTTCTCTCTTTCTCCTGCTACTCGATTACCAATGTGAGCTTGATATTTAGCACCGTATAAAACAGGACGAGGGTTATCGGTCATTCCTCCGTCTACAGCCACATATTTTTTAATTCCCGGAATCTCTTTCACGCTCCCCACGCGGTAAATGGTGCTACCGGCAGTATTAACGACCGATCGACCCGGCTCTATATAAAGACGAGGTAAAGGATAAGAAAGCTCCCCGCACATTTCCTTTACTTTTTCACTTATTTCCTTTACATAAAAATGAGAAGAGGGAAAACGGCTTTTTTCCTCATCTGTATAAGGAACTCCTAATCCTCCTCCCAGGTCTAATTCTCGAAACACAAAACCGTGCTTTTTCCTAAAATCAACCATAAATTGGAGCATAACTTCTGCCGCCTTCAAAAAAGGCTCTATATGGTCAATTTGTGATCCAATATGACAGTGTAGACCCCACACTTCTAAATCTTCCGACTGAATTGCTTTTAATATAGCATTTTCTGCCTCTCCTAAGAGAAAACCGAACTTACTATCGATTTTACCGGTGGTGATATACTGATGAGTGTGGGGGTCAACTCCGGGGGTGAGACGAAAAAAAAGAGGGACTTTGTAAGAAGCATACGATGAAGCTTCCTCCAAGAGAAGATTTAGCTCTATTTCGTTATCTACCACCCACCGCCCTACTCCCTCCCGGAGAACCAGGCGGCGTTCCTCATTAGTTTTATTATTACCATGAAAGATAATTTTCTCTACCGGGAAATTAGCGGTAGAGGCCAGATAATACTCTCCTCCTGACACTACATCCAACCACCAATCTTCCCCTTTTATTATGGAGCACAAAGCCGAACACAAAAAAGCCTTACCTGCATAAGCCAGGGAAAAATGGGGATAGTTTTCCCTGAAACTTTTCTCATATTCCTGCATATTAGAACGGAGTAGAGCCTCATCATAAACATAAAGAGGAGTCCCCATAGTTTGAGCTAAATTTACTACATCACATCCGGCAATTTCTAAGTGATTATCCTTGTTGATACTTTTATTCCCCAGCATTTCCTTCCTCCCGCTTTTTAGTTTCCACAGTTGGAGTGGTTTTGAAGATAGGATATTCATTCTCCATACCCACTACGAGAAAATTGGTTTTCTAAACCTCCAATTTTCGTCAATTATAAAACAGATTAAAATTATGGTCATCCACATAAACATTTATAAAAAAGAGCACTGCCCCGGGGGGGTGAATTAAGCCTCTGGAGTGGTTCCCAGCCTAGTAGAAACCCGATGCATCAGATCTCGGAGTTGCCAGTAACTTTTAACATATTGCTCATAATAAAAATGATAAATCTCCCTGTTCTGTTGGCAAGGATATATTTGACCTGATATTTGCACCATTTTGAGGGTAGCTTCGGGAATACTTCCATAAAAACCCACTCCCACAGCGGCATAAATTGCCGTTCCTAAGGTACTGGCTTCTTCCACAGTGGTCAGGTAAATAGGAATATCAGCCACATCAGCATGAATTTGTAACCACAGTTTACTCCTCGCTCCCCCTCCACTTACATATATCTCCTCCGCCTGAAAACCATCCCGGGCTAAAGTTTCCAGAATATGAAATGTTCCGTAAGCTGTGCCTTCGTATATAGCCCGCAAAATATGAGCTCGGGTATGACTCAGAGAAAGCCCCCAAATGGCACCTCGAGCCAGAGGATCCTGATAAGGACTACGGTTACCCTGGAAATTATCTAACACTAAAAGACCATCAGAACCGGGAGAGATTTGAGCCGCCATCCTATCCATAGCATCAAAAATGTTCTCCAATTCTTCTCTTTCTCTGAACTCCTCCTGCAGAAAATTATCCCTAAACCATTTGATGATAGAGCCGGTTGAGCTCTGTCCTCCCTCTAAAATCCACATATCAGGTAGTACTGCTCCCTGGTAAGGTCCCCAGATACCGGTACTGAAAATAGGACTATCAGACAGAGCCAGATGACAGGTAGAAGAACCAATTACCATGGCTAATCTATGAGGATGAACTACATCTAATCCTACCATAGCAGCATAAGCATCTATCCCTCCTTGAATAACAGGGATACCCGGGATAAGTCCTAAATCAGAAGCTGCTCTTTTGGTTAGCTCCCCTACTCTTTCCCCTACCGGGATTAAATCCCGGGGCCACTTATCCAGCAATTCTTCAAAGTTAAGTTCTCGCAATAAAGAAACTGGCCACCCTCCTTCAGGGGGACAATAATTCCATTTACAAATAGCATTATTCAAGGAAGTTACCCAGCGATCAGTAAGTTTAAAAACTATCCAATTCTGGCATTCTACCAAATAGTCAGAGTTAGCAAAAACATCAGGTAAATTCTCCTTAAGCCACAAAGCCTTTGGAATCATCCACTCCGGCGATTCACTCCCTCCTGCATAGCGAAGAACAGGGTTATGAGTAGCATTAATTCTCTCTGCTTGCTCAAAAGCCCGGACATCCATCCACATAATGGCCCGGTGTTTAGGATTACCAAATTGGTCTACAGGAAGCACGGTGCAAGAACTAGCACTCACGCTCAAGGCGGCAATCTCTTCCGGTTGCACTTCTCCCTGTATAACGCAGCGACGAACAGTATCTTGAATCGCTTTCCACCAATCAGCAGGATCTTGTTCTGCCCATCCCGGACGAGGATGATGTTCAGGATAAGAATAGAAAGAAAGAGCTACCACATTACCACGAGCATCAAAGATACCACTTCGCAATCCTTGAGTTCCCACATCAATACCTAAAAAATAAGGTGGTTTGGTATTCGGCATAATTTTCAGACCTCCACAACAGCAAATTACTTTATCATGTTAAAATAATAACATGGTTTTCCCCAAATTTTTAGCTGATTGCATGTTAGGTAAGTTAGCTCGATGGCTGAGAATTTTAGGATACGATACCAAGTACTCCCGATATCTGGACGACCCCAAAATAGTAGCATTAGCCCGTTTTGAACATCGAATTCTTCTCACCAGAGACAAAGCTTTAGCAGAAGGTGCTTCTGATGTTGCTTACCTCATCTCTTCTTCCCGGGTAGAAGAACAAGTTCAAGAAGTCATAAAAGCTTTTCATCTTCCTTATCCTACTCCCTTTCCCCGTTGCCCCCACTGCAATGAACTACTCTTTGACATCTACCAGGAAGAAGCTAAGAGAGAAGTCCCTCTTTTCGTTTCTTTAACCTTTTCTCAATTCAAAAAATGTCCTCAATGTCATCGAATATATTGGCCAGGAACTCACTGGCAGAGAATAATCCAAACTCTCTCGAGCTCCTGACCTCCCAAAACTATTTATCCTGTAATACTTCCACTCCGGGTAAAACTCGCCCTTCTAAAAACTCTAAAGAAGCACCGCCACCGGTAGAAATATGAGTAATTTTATCTTCTACCCCTGCCTTCTTAATAGCAGCTATAGTATCTCCACCGCCTACTACACTCGTAGCACCGCTTTGGGCAATCTTTTTGGCTATGGCCACTGTCCCTCGAGAAAAAGGCTCTATCTCAAAAACCCCGAGAGGTCCATTCCAGAAAATAGTTCGAGCTTCCTGAATGTAACGACCAAATTTCTCCACCGTTTCTGGACCAATGTCAAACCCTGCCATATCAGGAGGGATCTGGTTCCACTTTACCACCTTATACTCTACCCCTTCTTTAGCTTCCGGAGCCACTACAAAATCTTCTGGAAGCTCCAGACGCACTCCTCTTTCTCGAGCTATCCGCATAACATCAGAGGCTTCTCCTATCATAGATTCTTCCACAATAGAATTACCCACTTCATAGCCTAAAGCTTTAACAAAAGTATAAGCCATCCCTCCTCCCAAAAGAAGAACGTCAACTTTTTCCAGAAGCCTTCTAATCACTCCAATTTTACTTGACACTTTGGCTCCTCCTAGGATAGCCAAGAACGGTCGCACCGGATTATTGAGTTTTTCCCCCAGAACTTCCAGCTCTTTCTCCATCAAAAACCCGGCATAGGCAGGCAAAAACTTAGCCACTCCGGCAGTGGAAGCATGGGCTCGGTGAGCAGTTCCAAAAGCATCATTAACGTAAATATCAGCCAAGCGAGAAAGAGCTCGAGCAAACTCTTCATCGTTGGCTTCTTCTGCGGGATAGAAGCGGATATTTTCGAGAAGAAGTATTTCCCCTTCTTTTAGCTTAGAAACCGCCTCTTCCACTTTTTCTCCTATACAATCATCTACTTTATAAACTTTTTCCCCTAAGAGTTCTTCCAGCCGCCGGGCCACAGGATCCATTTTAAGTTCTTCAGTGAATTTGCCTTTAGGGCGGCCCAGATGAGAAACCAAAATAACTTTAGCTCCTCTTTCTTTAAGATACTTTATAGTAGGCAAACTTTCTACAATCCTCGTATCATCGGTAATCTGCCGGTTTTCATCCAGAGGAACATTAAAATCCACTCTCACCAGTACTCTTTTTCCTTTAAGCTCTTCTTGAGGAATATCTCGAATGGTTTTCTTATTCATCTTCCTGCACCTCCCTTATTTTTTTTCCATAAAATATTGCAAGACGCTATTGTGATTTATCACCCCTACAATTTTCCCTCCCTGCATCACGGGCACAAGTTCCAAATCAGTATCAAGCAGTAAATCTATAGCCTCTTCCAACCCTTCGTCTGCTTCCAGATAATCAAAATCAGCACTCATAAATTCGGAAACTTCCCGAGAGGAAAAATCCTTGATTTTTTCTCTAATGGCGACTACAAAGTTACCAGTAATAGCTACTTCTTTTTGAGCTAATTCTATAACCTGCCGGAAAAAAACGGAAGAAGAAAAGTAGCCCACGGCTCTTTGTTCCAAGTCTACAACAGGTGCTCCACTAACTTTTCTCCGGGCCAAAAATCTTATGACATCAGCAATCAGATCAAAGTCGTTTACCATAATAACCTCAGGTAACATAATTTCTTCTACCAACACTTAACCATTCCTCCCTATCGATTTATTACTCTCTATAGTTATCACCAATAGACCTGACGTTCATAGTGATTGGAAGCTATTTTACACCATAAGCAACCCATAGCAAACCCCCCCAGATGAGCAAACCACGCTGTTCCCCCCAAAGTGGGAGAAAGAAGAGAAGTCAAACTATAAATTAATTGGAAAAAAACCCAGATGCCCAGAAGCAGAGCCGCCGGAACTCGAACCACAGTAAAGAAAAACCCCCATAGCACCAAAACCAGCACCCGAGCAAAGGGAAAAAGTATTAAATATCCACCCATCACTCCACTTATAGCACCACTTGCTCCCACTGTAGGAATAGTAGAGAAAGGGAAAATCAGAGCATGAGAGAGGCCTGCCACGAGACCACAGCCCAAATAGAATAGTAAAAAATGAAAATGGCCTAAAAAATCTTCCACATTGTTGCCAAAAATCCAGAGATAGAGCATGTTAGACAGAAGATGGAAGAGATTACCATGAAGAAACATAGAAGTAAAAATAGTGAGAAAAGGGTGGATAAAAGGACTTAAAGGACGAACTTTACCCCATAAAACTGCCGGAACCAATCCCGCCTGGAAAAAGAAAGTTTCCAGCTGAGGACCTAAGAGTAATTCGTAAATAAAACATACCACATTAGCTACAATGATAGATACAGTTACTATAGGAAGCTTCTGGGTTGGTAACTCATCTCTAATTGGTATCATAATTTACAATAACACAACTACCCTCCTCAATCAAGAATTTCTTGAAATATTTGATTAGCCACCAGCATTCCTTTTTGAGAAAGATAAAACCTTTCTTCCTCTTTAATTATAAAGCCTTCTTTAGACAAAAATTCCAAACATTTTAACTTGCTTTCTACTTCCTCTCTTTTGTATTGCGCTAAAAGATAAGAAGTTTTTACTCCCTCTTCAGTCCTTAACCGGAGCATAATATCTTCTGTTAATTTTTGGTGAGGGGCAAGTTCTTCTTGAAAAGTAAGAGGAGTTCTTCCCTCCCTCAAGCGCGTAAAGTAGTTCTTTAAGCTACTGGTATTTTTTTGTCTTCTCCCTCCCAGGTAAGACCACGCCGAAGTCCCTACCCCTAAGTATTCTCCATCACTCCAGTAATTGAGATTATGGCGGCACTCCGCTCCGGGTTGAGCAAAATTAGAAATCTCATAATGTCTATATCCTTCGCTGTCTAATCTTTCCATTGCCCATTCAAAATAGAGAGCTTCTTCATCAGAAGAAGGAAAAATCCCGGGGTGGCGCTTAGCAAATTGATAAAGAGGAACCCGGGGAGAAAAGGTAAGATCATAGATGGAAAAATGAGGAGGATGATAGACAAGAGCGCTCTCTACTTCCCTTTGCCACTCCAGAAAACTCTGGAAAGGTAAGCTATAGAGAAGGTCTAAACTCCAGGAGGAGCAATTAATTTTTCCCATACAGGACAAAACATTCTCAATTTGTTCCAGGGAGGAAGAACGACCTAAAAAGCATAAAAAATGAGGGTTAAAAGATTGAACTCCTACACTGAATCGGTTGATTCCGGCTTCTCGAAAAGCTCTTATTTTGTCTCCATTTACCGTTTCCGGGTTCACCTCCATAGTTATTTCTATAGAAGACGAGAAAGCAAAGAAATGCCGGAGATAATTAAGTATTTCTTCCACATCTTCAGAAAATAACAAAGAAGGAGTTCCTCCTCCCAGATAAACAGTAGACAACTCACTTCCCCGGAGGCCTTCCTCTTCTACCTTCAAAGCTATTTCTTGAAAAACTGCTTTTTTGTATTTAAGATGAGTATGTCGGTCCCTTCGAGGATAAGAAACAAAGTCGCAGTAACGACATCTTTTAACACAAAAAGGAAAATGAAAATAAAGAGATAGCTTTTTCATTTCTCGCTTTTCATCACTGCCAGAAAAGCTTCTTGAGGAATTTTAACTTTGCCCACCGCTTTCATTCTCTTTTTGCCCTCTTTTTGCTTTTCCAGGAGTTTCCTCTTTCTGGTTATGTCTCCACCGTAACACTTTTGTAACACATCTTTGCGCAAGGCTGGTATATCTTCTCGAGCAATTATCTTTCCCCCCACAGCTGCTTGCAAAGAAATGGTAAAAAGTTGCCGGGGAATAAGTTCCTTCAATCTGGAAATCAACTCTCTACCCCGGTAATAAGCATTCTCTTCTGGAGAAATAAAAGAAAGGCCATCCACTTTTTCTCGATTAACTAGAATATCCACTCTTACTAGGTTTGCCGGGCGATACCCTGCAAACTCATAGTCCAAACTGGCATAGCCTCTGCTCACCGCTTTTAGACGGTCATAGAAATCGAGTAAAATTTCCGCGAGAGGCAGGTCATATTTCAAAAGAACAAACTTCTCACTTAAATAAATCATGTCTTTAAAAATCCCCCGCCGAGATTGACAGAGGTCCATTACTCCCCCTAAGTATTCTGCTGGAACGGTTATACTCATCTCTACATAAGGTTCTTCCGCTTCTTCTATTTCTGAAGGAGGAGGAAAATCCTTGGGAGACCTTACCTCTAGCACCTCTCCTTTTTTAGTCAAAACATGATATACTGCGTGGGGAGCAGTAGCTACCACTTCCACTCCGAACTCTCGCTCCATTCTTTCCTGGGTTATGTCCATATGCAGGAGACCCAAAAAGCCGCAACGGAAACCAAAACCCAGAGCTTCTGAAAAATCAGCTTCGAAGCTTAGAGCAGCATCGTTAAGCTGCAATCTTTCTAAAGCTTCTTTTAATTTGGAATGATCTTCATAGCTCACTGGATAAAAACTACAAAAAACCAGAGGTTTTATTTTTCTGTATCCTGGAATGGGAGAAGGAGAGGGGTGCGAGGAAGAAGTAATGGTATCTCCCACCTGACTATCTTCCAACTGGTTAATATTAGCAACCACATAACCTACCTCTCCAGGACCCAGACTATCTACTTCTGTTCTTTCGGGAGTAAAAACTCCTACCTCTGAAACAGAAAAGCTTTTGCGAGTGGAAAACATCATGATTTCCATCCCTTTTTTAATTTTCCCTTCTTTTACCCGAATGAAAGGAATAACCCCCCGGTAGGAATCATAAATCGAATCAAAAATTAATGCTTGAAGAAAAGGAGAGTCTTCCCCTTGAGGGGGAGGAATGAATTGAACAATCTTTTCTATTAGTTCTTCCACTCCAGTTCCCAATTTGGCACTCACCAGAGTAAAGGGAAGATGGTCTTCTCCCAAAATAGCTTCCACTTCCCTCATGGCCCTTTCTGGATCAGCAGAAGAAAGATCGATTTTATTGATTACCGGGAGAATAACAAGACCTTGAGAAATAGCAAGACGGGCATGAGCTAAAGTCTGAGCCTCTACCCCTTGAGAGGCGTCTACCACCAATAAAACTCCCTCACAAGCTGCTAAGCTTCGCGAAACTTCATAGCTAAAATCGGCATGCCCGGGGGTATCAATTAAATTTAAGATGTATTTTTCCCCGTCCCGAGGGGAAAAATACTCCATCCTCACTGCTTTGGCCTTAATGGTAATGCCTCTTTCTCTTTCTAAATCCATACGGTCCAGAAATTGCTCTTTCATTTTTTCCTTGGGCACCACCCTGCAGATTTCCAGAATCCTATCAGCGAGAGTTGATTTGCCATGGTCAATGTGAGCAATGATACCAAAGTTTCTAATTTTACTTCTATCCATTAGCCAGCATTATTCCTCCAGTTGCGAAACAAATAAACAATAGTTTGTCCCTCCTCCAGTTGAAAAAGAATGGTAAGCAAAAAATAAAATCCACTAACTAAAACTATTATACCAATAAAGGAAAGCAAACCTTTACCTTCTCCTCCAGAATAAAGCCTTCCCTGGAGAAAGTGGCAGAAAAAAATAAAAGCTGTGGTCTGAGCTAAAATTTTCCCCATCCATTTTCCAGGTAAAAGAGTTTTAATTTCCAGCGACTCAGACACCCGACTCAGACATAAAATAAGCAAAAAAGAATTCAAAAAGGCAGCCAGAGAACTGGCTAAAGCCAGACCACTGAAATCCATCCATCGAACCAGGAGAAGGTCCAAAACTACGTTAGAAAATACTGCAATCAAACTAACCTTAACCGGGGTTTTGGTATTTCCTCGAGAATAAAAGGCCCGGGTAAGGAGAAGATTTAAAGAAAAAAAGGGCAACCCCAGAGAATAAAAAATTAAGGCCTGAGCAGTCATAGAAGAGGCTATAAAATCAAATGCCCCTCTTTCATAAACCAATTTCACAAGGGGGGTAGAAAAAATTACCAGGAAAGCAGCTACGGGCAACATCAAAAATAAAATCCACCGCATCCCCTGAGCTAAAGTATTTTTCCATTCTTCTTCCTCTTCCCCAGCAAACTTTTGAGAAAGAGATGGTAAAATGGCAACGGAAAGTGCCACTCCAAAGACTCCCAGAGGTAGCTCCATTAATCTATCAGCAAAATAGAGAGCAGATACTGCTCCTTCCTGGCAGGTGGAAGCAATAACTCTATCTACTATGGTATTGATCTGGGATACTGCCAGAGAAAAGCTAACTGGAAGCATGAGACCAATAACTTGTCGGAATCCTTTGTTTTTCCAGAACTTCCAATCCCAGTGGAGACGGAAACCCGCTCGATAAAGAGGGGGAATCTGGAATAGAAATTGACCAATCCCTCCCAAAATTACCCCCCAGGCTAAGGCATAAGGGCCTAAAAAAGGCTTAAAGAAGTAAATAGAGAAAATAGCTCCCAGATTAAAGAAAATCGGTGCCACTGCTGACCAGCTGAAAATACGAAAAGTATTAAGAAAACCCATAAGCAAAGCAGACCAGGAAATCAAAAGAAGAAAAGGAAACATAATAACGGTAAAATCGGTAGTTAAAGATATCTTTTCTACCTCACCTCGAAATCCCACTGCTATGAGATGCACGAGCAGTGGGGAAAAAACCATTCCCAGAATACAAACCAATGAAACAATTAAAGTAAAGCCAGTAAAAGAAGCAGAAATAAATTCTTGAGAGGACTTTTTTTCCTCTCCATAGCGAGAAAAAACTGGAACTACTGAGGTACTCAGTGC
>DGDO01000087.1:10091-13223 GCA_002385475.1 Candidatus Sordicultor fermentans
GAACTACTGAGGTACTCAGTGCTCCTTCTGCAAAAAGTCGGCGTAAAAGGTTGGGAATGGTATAGGCAATTAGAAAGGCATCGGTAACCCAGGTAGCCCCAAAGGAAGAGGAAATTAAAATTTCCCTAAAAAAACCCGAGATCCGGGAAAGAAAGGTGCCAATTCCCACTACTAAGGTATTTTTTACTAAGGAGTTTTCTTCTCTCATCTCATATTTTATCCTGGCAAGGAAGAAGAGGCTATTTGCCAAAAAGGAGAACAGAGCGGAAAATGTTTTTCTTCGCTATATAATCAGCTTTTCTCTTTTTCTCTCTTCGACAAATATTCAATTTTAACTCTTCTCCTCTATAGTAGAAAATATAAAGAAAGGTGGACATCGCTCGCTTTTCTGAGCAAGGTATTATATCGAAAAGTCAATCCAATATAGCCTAACTCATTATTCAATTTTTGTCGAGAGGGGGAAACCCCCCTCATAATCCCAAAAAACTGTACTATGCGCACTCGGCAATTTGAAATATTAATTTTTCAGGAAGAATGACAGTTCATCAGCATAATTGCTAAAGATGGGTAAGAAATGTTTGATGACAGTTACGAAGTCAGCAAAAGTAAAAGGAAAATGATAAAATATAGACCAAAAACAACAGAAAGGAGAAAAAAATGAAAACTTATCGCCTGGGCGTGATACCCGGAGATGGGACAGGACCAGAAGTAGTAAGAGAAGGACTCAAGGTTTTAGAAGCTGTTTCTAAAAAGTCAGGTTTTTCTTACACTACTATTTTTTATCCCTTTGGAGGAGAACATTATCTTAAAACAGGAGAAACTTTACCCGATTCGGCTATTGAAGAATTCAAGCAATTAGACGCTCTTTATCTGGGAGCCATAGGGCATCCTGAAGTAAAGCCAGGAATTCTGGAGCGAGGAATTTTACTGAAACTGCGCTTTTCTTTAGACCAGTACATTAATCTCCGACCAGTAAAACTTTATCCCAGAGTGTGGACCCCCCTCAAAGATAAAGGGCCAGAAGACATAGATTTCGTGGTGGTGAGAGAAAATACCGAGGGCTTATACGTAGGAGCAGGAGGAGTCTTGCATCGAGGTACCCCTCACGAAGTAGCAACCCAGGAATCTATCAACACTCGTCGGGGAGTAGAACGATGCATTCGTTTTGCTTTTGAATTTACCAGAAAAAGAAATAAAAATAATAAACTCACCCTGTGCGGTAAAACCAACGTTTTAACTTATGCCTTTGACTTATGGGAAAGAACTTTTCAAGAAGTAGCTCAGGAATATCCCGATATTAAAACTGACTATGCTCATGTAGATGCTACTACCATGTGGATGGTCAAAAACCCCGAGTGGTTCGATGTAATAGTAACCGATAACATGTTCGGCGACATCATTACTGATTTAGGAGCTATGATTCAAGGAGGTATGGGAATAGCAGCCGGTGGCAACATCAACCCCGAGGGAGTTTCTATGTTTGAGCCTATCGGGGGTTCCGCCCCTAAATACACGGGGAAAAATATGATCAATCCATTGGCAGCCATTTCTGCTTTGCAAATGCTACTATCTCATATAGGAGAAGAAGAAGCGGCTCAAAAAGTAGAGGAAGCCCTGATTAAAGCTTTAGAAAGTGGAAAAATCAAAAGTATGAGTGCCGGGCAAATGGGACTCACCACTTCTGAAGTAGGGGATTTAATAGCCTCCCTAGTTTAGGGATCAGTCTAAAGGTGTTCCTCCTTCTTGTGCCGGAGGTTTACCTGTAGAGGAGGACTGCTGCTCTCCAGCTGTTCCTCCTCCCTCTCCTACCGGGGGTTTTGTCTCAGAGGAAGGAGCGGTTTCCAAAGGCGTTCCTCCTTCCTGGATAGGAGGTTTACCCGTAGGAGATGGGGTAGTAGTAGTTTCCAGAGGTGTTCCTCCTTCTTGTGCTGGAGTGCCTCCAGAGGTTATTCCCGGTGAAGAAACTGTCACCCCTTGTCCCGACCGAAGAGCTGGTTTTTCCCGAGAAGAAGCAATAAACTGTTGGACTTCCATCTCTACAAGATTAAAATTGTCATATTTATCCAGAGCATCAGCTAATACTTTGGCAACTTGTTCAGAATCTGCTCCTGCTCTGCGGGCCCTCTCGAGGAGTTGAGCCATCTTTTTCATCTCTCGAGAGGAAAGATTCTTATCTGCCACCTTTTCTACGATCTCCCCAGCTCTCTCCGGATCCACCCCCATCTCTAAAAGAGAAGACAGGGAATCCACTATCAACTGCAAACGCTTTCCATCATTAGCCAAGGCTTTGTTTAAAGTTTCTTCTACTACCTCAGGAGAAACGGACAGTTCCAGAGATAAAGCCAAATTAATTATTAAATCTTCTTCTTTCACCCCATTCCTTTGCAAAATTTCCTGAGCTTTCTCCAGAGAATCCTTTTTATGATTCAAAGTTTTCACCAGTTCATTAGGAGTGACTTTCTTGGTTAAACCTTCTTTGAGTTTGGAAACAATGGGAGAGAGAGGAAGATTTTTTTCCTGTGCTTCTTTTATTAAAGAATCTACCTGATCCCGAAGATACTCCTTATCCTCTTCTGGATAAGAGGATTTTTCAATAAGAGAAAAAGGGTCGCTTGCCGCCCATAGGGGAGCTATTCCCACAAAAAACAAGAAAAAGACAAGGAATAAAACAAAAATCTCTTTCTTCATGAGCTCGATTCACCGTTAACCACCAGCACCGAGTTAAATTTCCCAAATCCATCGGGAACCTGTCGGAAAGAATTGGGGTCAGCTACCCATTCTTTACCATCTACTAAAAAACCATACTGATATTTACCTGGTTTAACCTTTAACGTGATTCTCCAACAATCTTCTTTAACTTTCTCCATTTGCAGGTAGTCCCAACCGCTAAAATCTCCTGCTACTGCTACTGTTCGGGAGCTTTGAGAAGGAGAATAAAAAACCAACTCTATTTTCCGATAACCTAGAGAAGGAGAAATCTCCAGCTCAGGAAGCAAAGGAAGATCGCTAAAGAAAATCAAAACGAGAAACACAGCCGCTAAAGAGACCACTGCCCATTTTTTATAATCAGCATAACACGAACGCTTTTTGCGCCCTTCTATTCGGTGCATAACCTGTCTCTTATACACATCT
>DGDO01000086.1 GCA_002385475.1 Candidatus Sordicultor fermentans
ATCCTCCACCACCACCTCCGCAGGCTGAAGCAGAGCTACTGAGAGAACAGGCTGAGTTATTGAAACAGGCCTTAGAAGATATTCAAAATCGAATTAGCGCTCTGGAAAAAGCCGAAGTATAAAACAAGAAGAATAAACAAAAGAAAGGAGGTAAGAATCTTTGGTAGCTTTTGTAGTTTTTCTTACCTCCTTTCTCACCAAAAAGGAGTGATAATATTATGAAGATAGCTATCTCTACTGAAGGAAATTCGGTCTCTCCCCATTTCGGGAGGTGTCCGTTTTTTACCATTATAGATTTAGAAGATGGGAAGGTAATCAAAAAAGAAGTGATACCAAATCCGGGGCACGAGCCTGGTTTTATTCCCCAATTTTTGCACGAGTTAGGGGTAGAGTGCATAATCGCTGGAGGCGCAGGAAAAAGAGCGTTTAGCCTTTTCCAGGAGTTCGGAATTCAGGCTATTTTAGGAGTAACTGGCAGTGTGGATGAGGTAATAGATAAGCTAAAAGATGGCAATTTGGAGGGTGGAGAGAGTTTATGCAAACCCGGTTTGAGTAAAGGCCATACCGGAAAAGAGTGTAACCACCACTCGGAGTAAAGACCAGAAAGGAGTTAAAGATGAAAATTGGTATAACGGCCAGAGGAAATAATTTAGATTCGGAAGTTGACCCCCGGTTTGGAAGGTGTGAGTATTTTATTATAGTAGACCCGGACACCCTGGAATTCGAAGTTATTGAAAATTTCAGTATGGAGGCTGCAAGCGGAGCGGGGGTTCAGTCTGGTCAATTGGTAGCGACAAAAGGAGTGGAGGCAGTTTTGACCGGCAATATTGGGCCTAATGCTTTTCAGGTGTTACAGGCAGCAGGGATAAAAGTGATAACCGGAGTTTCTGGTAAAGTGGAAGAAGCTATAGAGAAATATAAAAGAGGGGAATTCAAACCGGTGGAGAGCTCAAACGTTGACTCCAAATTTGGGATATCGGAAAAAGGAATGGGGGGATGAGCTATAGTGCCACAGGGAAGAGGTTTTGGTCAAGGAGCTGGCCAAGGACAGGGCAGAGGATTAGGAAGAAGGGGAGGTAGGCGTCCGGGAGCAGGGGCGGATGGAAATTGTGTTTGCCCGAACTGTGGGACTAAAGTTCCTCATCAAAGAGGAGTGCCTTGTTATTCTCTGGCTTGTCCTCAATGTGGGGCAGGGATGGTTAGAGAATGATAGTATCGGTAGCCAGTGGAAAAGGTGGGACGGGAAAAACCACTGTAGCAGTTAGTCTGGCTCTTTCTATCTCGGAAGAAGAAGTTCAATTTCTGGATTGTGATGTAGAAGAACCTAACGCGAGCATTTTTTTGAAGCCTCAGATAGAGGAAGCCCTACCGGTTTCTATTCCAGTTCCCAGGATAGACCAGGAAAAGTGTAATTTTTGTGGCAAGTGTGCTGAGGTTTGTGCCTATCACGCTTTAGCAGTGCTTCCCGGAAAAGTACTGGTTTTTCCTCACCTCTGCCATGGTTGTGGTGGTTGTAGCTTGTTGTGTCCTCAGGGAGCAATTACCGAAGTGGGCCGAGAAATAGGAACGATGGAGATTGGCCGCTCAGGCGATATAGAGTTTATCCAAGGTAGGCTAAACGTGGGAGAAGCGATGCCCACCCCCCTCATTAGGGCAGTCAGGGAAGAAGCTAAAAAAAGAAGGAACCCTGCTGCTGTCACCGTAATTGATGCCTCTCCTGGAACCTCTTGTTCAGTGGTGGAAGCGGTGAAGGGGAGTGATTTTTGTATTTTAGTCACTGAACCTACTCCTTTTGGCTTAAATGACTTGATTCTGGCAGTAGAAGTGCTGAGAAAGCTGGGAATCCCCTTTGGAGTGGTGATAAATCGCTCAGGAATGGGGAATGATAAAGTCGATTTTTATTGCCAGGAAAATAACATTCCTATTTTATTACGGATACCATTTGATAGGGAAATTGCTGTTTTATACTCTCAGGGTATACCTATAGTGCAGGGAAAAAAGGAATATATGGAAAGGTTTCGAGGGATGATGGACCATGTTAAGGAGTTATCGCGGGCATGAAACAAATTCTGGTAATTAGCGGAAAAGGTGGAACAGGAAAAACTGTTTTAACTTCATCTTTGGCGGCTTTGGCCAGAGGAGCAGTTCTGGCTGATTGTGATGTGGATGCAGCTAACCTGCACCTTGTATTGCACCCGGTGGTAAAGGAGGTTCAAGACTTTTGGAGTGGGCAGAAAGCGGCAATTGATTATGAGCAGTGCATCAATTGTGGTCGTTGTCTCTCTCTTTGTAGATTCGGAGCCGTTAAGACTCTAAAAAATCAAGATGGTAGCTTAAAAAAATTGGTGATTGACCCTGTTGCTTGTGAAGGATGTCGAGTTTGCTATTATACCTGCCCGGTGGATGCTATCCGGATGGAAGACAGACTTTCGGGGCAGCTATTTATTTCTGAGACTAAGTATGGTCCAATGGTGCACGCTAAGCTGGGAATAGCTGAAGAGAACTCGGGTAAATTGGTTGCTCTGGTGAAACAAAAGGCGCAGGAAATAGCCGAAGCGGAGGGAAAAACCTGGCTTATCATTGATGGTCCACCCGGTATAGGATGCTCGGTAATCGCTTCTCTTGCGGGAGTAGACTTAGCTTTAATAGTAGCTGAACCTACTTTGTCAGGTATTCACGATATGGAAAGAGTAATGGATTTGGCTGTTCACTTTGGTGTGCTCGCTAAAGTTTTTATAAATAAATGTGATATTAATTGGGATAACACCCGGACAATTGAGGAGATTTGCCAAAAAAGGGGAATAGAGGTGATAGGACGCTTACCTTTCTCAGAAGAAGTAGTGCGGTCTTTGGTTGCGGGAGTGCCGGTGGTAAAATTTTCTCAAGGAGAGATAGCCGAAGAAATAACTACCTTGTGGAGGAAAATTGAAGCTATCTTTGGGGAGGGGGTAGTCCTGAGTGGCAAAAAAGAACAGAGGTTTTAGATATATCTACGGTCCGGTAGCTTCCTGGAGGCTGGGAGCTTCCTTGGGGATAGACCTTATTTCTCAGAAAGAGAAGGTATGCAATTTTGATTGTGTTTATTGCCAATTGGGTAAAACTTTGGTCTTTCCTCAACAGCAGAAAACCTATGTTCCCACAGAGGCAATAATAGCAGAGCTTAAATCTCTGCCGGAGGTTCAATTGAATTATATTACTTTTTCCGGTCGGGGTGAACCTACTTTAGCTGAAAATTTGGGCCAGGCAATTAAGGCAGTAAAAGAGGTTCGTTCTGAGCCCGTGGCAGTTTTAACCAATTCATCTCTGATGAGCTATCCTGAAGTTAGAGAGAATTTATCCGGGGCAGATCTGGTAGTAGCCAAGTTAGATGCTTATTCTTCAGATTCTCTTTCGAAAATCAATCGCCCTCAGCCGGGGATAGAGTTCGACCTCGTAGTAGAAGGAATAAGGCAATTTCGAGCAAACAGTAATACTCGGCTGGCTCTCCAGATTATGTTTATAGAAGAGAACAAAAATCAGCCGGAAGAGTTTTGGCCCCTCCTCGATTATATCCAGCCGGATGAGGTTCAAATTAACACCCCCTTGCGTCATAGTCCCATACCGCCTCTCTCCCCCGAGGATATTTTCCAGATAAAAAAGTGTTTTTCTGCTTATAACGAGCATCTTCCTGAGGAGGGGAAAATAAATCTGGTTTCGGTTTATGATGCTAAACCAAAAGAGGTCTTCCCTATTAGTGATGAGAGTACCCTCAAAAGAAGAGGAAAGGTGTAAAATCACTTAAACAATTTACCGAAAGAGAGGCGGTCTTTGTGTGGTGGAGCTTTAATAAGATTCTGGTAGCAACAACTTCAGGGCTGTCGGGGTTCGGAGAAAAAATAAAAGCAGAACAACCTGCTTTATCCCTCAAGGAGAGAAAAGAGGCGGAAAAGCCAGTAGAAGTAAAAATCACTGTTATCTATGATAACTATTCGTTAGTTGAGGGTCTTGAAACGGAGTGGGGTTTTTCTTGCCTGATTGAAGGTCTGGAGAAAACTATTCTTTTTGATACCGGTGGAAGAGGCGACCTGTTACTGGAAAATATGAAAAAGCTAAATATTAATCCCCGGGAAATAGATATAGTTTTTATCTCTCATGACCACTGGGACCACACCGGTGGCTTATTATCTTTTCTTCAAGAAAATCCTCAGGTAGAAGTCTGGTTGTTAGACTCCTTTTCACCGAATCTGAAAAATGAGGTCACAAGAAGTGGGGCTATCTTAAGGGAAATTAAAGGACC
Source organism: Candidatus Sordicultor fermentans (assembly GCA_002385475.1). Classification (GTDB taxonomy): domain Bacteria; phylum Atribacterota; class Atribacteria; order Atribacterales; family Caldatribacteriaceae; genus Sordicultor; species Sordicultor fermentans. Next base: position 4,277 of record DGDO01000086.1, read on the forward strand.
AAGCCCGGTTTGCTCGGGAGCGTATTCTACTGGAACTTTAGGGGATGCAATCAAAGAGCAATCACTGGTTATTGAAAGTAAAGAAGGGTTAGTACTGGTAACCGGTTGTGCTCATCCGGGGGTGTTAGATATCATTCGGTCGGTTAAATCTTCCTCTAACCAGGATATCTATCTGGTTATGGGCGGTTTTCACCTGCTTGATCTATCTCCGGAGGAATTACAAGAAATTGCTGATAGATTTAAGGAATCAGGAGTGAAAAAGGTAGGGCCATCTCACTGTAGTGGTGACCTCACTCGGGAGTTGTTCGCTCAAGAATATAAGCAGGATCTGGTAGAAGTTGGAGTGGGTAAAACCATTAGTTTTCCCTGAAGTCAAAGCCTCAGACCTCTTTTCAAGATAAGCGCAAACCTTAATTGATTTAAAATATCTTCTCTCTTTACCCCTCTTATGAAGAGGCAATAGGGGGAAGAAGGATCCTCCTCATAAGCCCTCTTTTCTTCTCTCTCCTTTCCGGGGAGAGGGTTAGGATGAAATAACTATAAAAGGGGCGCCTCCCCCCTATAGTCCCCCTGAAAAGACAAAAAGAAAGAGCAAAAGCATGGATGCCTCACTAAATTTCAGGCATGACGAAAGAGGCGTCACCCCTGA
>DGDO01000117.1 GCA_002385475.1 Candidatus Sordicultor fermentans
GGAGTTTGGAGGGATTTTAATGAAAAAGGTAGTATTATGGTTAGTTATAATGGTATTTGCTCTTTCAATTTCTGTAGCTTTAGCTCAAGAAGACCCCTTAGCTTATTACCAACAAGCAAAAATTAATTGGCAAGCTTACGAGGGAACAACTATAACTATTGGTTTGAATAAGCATCCTTTTACTGAATCTTTGCGACCACTGCTTCCTATCTTTGAGCAACTGACTGGTATACAAGTGGCTTATGTTATTTTGCCCGAAGAAGAATTTTTTGAGAAACTTTTGGTTGACCTTTCTAGTGGAGGAGGTATTTTTGACGCTTACATGACTTCTCCTATGTATGAATGGAGATACCAGTATGCTGGTTGGATTGAAGATTTGAACAAATATTGGGATGACCCCAATTTAACCGATCAAGAGTGGTATGATCGTGATGACTTTTATGAGAAACCGCTTCGAGCTAATATGTGGGATGGAACAATTGGTGGGGGTTTGGGAAAAGGAAGATGGAATGCCATTCCGGTTATGGTAGAATTTTACTGTCAGGCCTATCGCAACGACCTCCGGGAAAAATGGGGCTTGACTGTTCCTCAAACCTATCCAGACTTACTTGATACCCTAACCAAGGCTGCTGAATTAGGTAAACAAGAAAAACCACAAGTGTACGGAGTAGCAAACCGAGGTATTAGAAGTTGGTCCACAGTGCATTCTGGTTATTTTACTGCCTTCAGTACTTATGGGCAGAAAGATTTGACCCCAGATCTTGAGGCGGCAATAAATACACCGGAAGCAAAGGAAATTACCCAAATTTGGATAGACATTTTACAAAAAGCTGGACCCCCGGGTTGGCCAAGCTACACTTGGTATGATGCTAAACAGAATTTTGCTGCCGGAAGATTTTATGAAATTACCGATTGCGATTTTTTTGCCGCCACTTATGAAAACCCCGCTCAATCTGTGATTGCTGGTAAAGTTGGGTATGCTTTACCTCCAGCCGCTCCAGATGGAAGTATAGTATCTAATATGTGGACTTGGTCTTTAGGCATAAGTTCTCTTTCAAGATATAAAGAAGCTGCGTGGTTGTTCCTTCTTTGGGCTACTGCTCCACAGACTATGCTTGATGGTACTTTAAAATATGACAATTTCAATCCTACTAGAAAATCAGTTTGGGAAAATCCAGGTGTAGTGGAAAAAAGCATGAAATGGGGAACAAAACCAGGAGAATATAGAGAAATTGTTGATGCTATGTACGCAAAGTATGGAGATATTCAATGGACTCCTAACCCTGACGTTACTACTGTAGGTGATTACTGGTGTGAGGCACTTCATGAAGCATATGAAGGAAAGAAGACAGTTGATCAGGCTTTGGACGATGCAGCAGCGAAGATTAATGAATTTATGGCCAAGTGGAAGAAATAGTTAATATTTAGGGAGCGGAAAACTTTCCGCTCCCTAACAGAGAAAAGAGGTGAATAAATTTGTCAGTGGAGTCGAGATCTAGGCAGAGTTTCTGGAGTAAAAATATAGCCTGGTTGTTGTTTATGCCCGCTTTCATCCTAACGGCAGGGATCCTTATTCCTTTTGGTTATTCAGTAGTTATGTCCTTCACCGACTTTAATTTGACGGCTGGTACCAGTAATTTTATTGGTTTTGGTAATTATATAAAGTTAGCCAAAGATCCTGAATTTTGGAACGCTCTTAAGGTTACTATTTTATTTACTATAGGTGCTGTAGCGATTGAGGTAGGGGCAGGTTTTGCTTCTGCTTATTTACTGAATTTAGGTATGCGTGGCCAAAAGATTTGGAGAACATTGTTTTTGTTGCCCGTCATGTTACCTCCTGCTGTAGCTGCTATTATGTGGAAATTGATGATGGCTCCTATCCAGGGTGTTTTTAACTATCTCTTGCAATCGGTAGGCTTACCTGGTTCTCAGTGGCTGGGAGGTTCAAGCAGTGCTCTGTTTTCTGTCATACTTATTGATGCTTATGTTTTTATGCCTTTCGCTGGTATGATTTTTCTTGCTGGGGTGCAGAACCTACCCAAAGAACCCTATGAAGCCGCTGCGGTAGATGGAGTATCGAGTTGGTTTACCTTCAGAAGGTTAACTATTCCTCTTTTGAAACCTGTTATTTTAATTGTACTGCTCTTTAGAATTATGGACTGTCTTAAACAATTTGATATTATCTATGCTGCTACTAAAGGGGGGCCGGCAAGTGCCACCATGACTATTTCCGTACAAGCTTACTATCATAGCTTTAGATGGACAAATATGGGTTATGCTTTTGCGCACCTGGTTATATTGTGGGCCATTGTCTACGCATTAAGTTATTTTCTGGTAGGTCAATGGAGAAAAGCGGTTAGCGAAGTTCATGGATATTAACTTGGCTATTTTAGGGGAGGTTTAGAGCTATGGATGGCGAAAGATTAACGTTGGGGAAAGTTCTATCCGCTGTAGGATTAGTTATTATTATGCTTTGGACAATTTTCCCTCTTTATTGGGTGTTTAATATGTCTATTCAAACTCCTATTGATGTTATATCTTATCCTCCTAAATTTGTTTTTGATCCTACTTTGGAGAATTACTCGGTGGTTCTTTTAGGCAAGTCTTGGTTGGGTAAATATGAAACGGTGCAAACTGATTTTCCAAGATATTTTTTGAATAGCTTAATTGTATGTTCTGGGGCTGTTATTTTAAGTATGTTAGTTGGTGTTCCCGCTGCTTATTCTTTAGCCAGATATAATTTTAGAGGGAAAGAAAATTTTGCTTTTACTTTGTTAAGTTTCCGTTTTGCACCTGGGTTGATTGTTATAATACCTCTTTTTGTAATTTTCCGCAGGATAGGATTCTATGGTACCTATTACGGAATGATTTTTGCTTACCAACTTTTGACCCTGCCCTTTTCAGTTTGGCTGATGAGAGGGTTTTTTGAAGATATACCACCAGAGCTGGAATACGCTGCTCGGATTGATGGTTACTCTTGGTGGGGGGTGTTTCGTAAGATAGATCTTCCTTTAATTGCTCCAGGTATTGCGGCAACGGGGATTCTTTCCTTCATTTTTGCCTGGAACGAGTTTTTGTTTGGTTATATTTTGTCTTCCGATGCTACTCGTCCGGTTACTCCTTCACTCATGGGATTTATTTCCTATGAGCAGGTGCTTTGGGGCCAGATGGCGGCAGCAGCTATTATTACTCTTTTACCATCCGTGATTTTGGCAATTTTTATACAGAGATATTTAGTGCGTGGTTTAACTTTTGGAGCGGTAAAAGGGTAATGGGGGAGGAAAAACTATGGTAAATGTAGAGTTAAAAAATGTAGTGAAGAAGTATGGAGACCTTATAGCTATAAATAATTTATCTTTTAAAGTGAATAGTGGAGAATTAATGGTTTTACTTGGCCCTCCAGGAGCGGGAAAGAGTTCGACCCTAAAGACGGTTGCTGGAGTTGAAGAAGTTACTTCAGGGGAAATTTTAATAGATAATGAATTAGTTAATAACTTTGATCCGGCTGATCGAGATGTAGCTATGGCTTTTGAAACCTATGCCTTGTATCCTCATTTATCAGTTTTTGAAAACATCGCTTTTCCTCTGCGAGCACCAAAGAGGTCTCGTCTGTTTTCTGAAGAAGCAGTAAAAGAAAAAGTTTTGGAAGTTGCTCGATTTTTAGAAATAGACATGCTCTTGGAAAGGAAACCAAAAGAATTAAGCGGTGGACAACGCCAAAGAGTAGCCTTGGGTCGTTGTCTGATAAGAGACCCTAAGGTTTTTTTATTAGATGAGCCAATAGCTCATCTGGATGCTAAGTTGCGTTATAGATTAAGGCAAGAACTGAAAAAATGGCAACAAAGAAAAGGAGTGACTACTCTTTATACTACCACTGATTATCTTGAGGCCTTTTCTGTAGCCGATCGAATTGTGATTTTAAACAAAGGAACATTGCAACAAGTAGGTAGCTGGGAAGAAATTTACAACCACCCGGCTAACACTTTTGTGGGAATGATTGTGAGTGACCCTCCTATGAATTATTTTGATGGGAAATTGGTGATGGATGGCGGGAAGATGCTGATGCGAGCAAAAGGCATTTCTTTCTATTTACCTTCGCTGACAGAAGAAAAAGCGAGACAAATGAATATCAGTGAAGTTGTTTTAGGCATTTTTCCAAGCAAAATATTAATGAGCCGTGATGAAAATTTTATGCCTGGTTCTGGTACCATTGTCGATGGGGTAGCGAAATTTACCGAGCTTCGAGGGTCAAGAAAAATAGTATTTGTCCAGACTCCACAAGACTTGAGCTTTACTATCCAATTACCTGCGGAAGCAAAAGTTCAAATAGGAGAAAAAGTTCGGTGTTTTTTTGGTGAAGACGAGGTACAGATTTTTGATAAACAATCTAAGATAAATCTCTTTTGGGTATAAATGGGATGGTGAAAAAATGGCTGAAGTCAGGGTAGAACACGTATGGAAGTTTTATCAGGGAGAAAAAGGGGCTGCCCAGAGGGTAGAAGCAGTAAAAGATGCTACTTTTACTTGCAATGACAAGGAATTTTTGTGTCTTCTTGGTCCTTCTGGATGTGGTAAAACGAGCACCTTACGCATGATAGCAGGCTTAGAAACAATTTCTCAAGGAGATATCTATATTGGGGGAAAGCGGGTTAATGATCTTTTACCCAAGGATAGAATGCTGGCTATGTCGTTTGAATCTTATGCTCTGTATCCACCTATGACTATATATGAAAATATTGCTTTTCCTCTTCGGGCGAGAAATTGGTCAGAGGAAAGAATAAGAGAGAGAATCAAGGAAGTATCTGAATTATTAGAAATTCAAGATATTTTGAGTTTTAGGCCTGCTAAATTAAGTGGTGGAGAGCAGCAGAGGGTTTCTTTAGCTCGAGCGCTGGTTAGAGAAGATGCTCAAGTTACCCTTATGGATGAACCTATATCTCATCTTGACGCTCAGTTAAAAGCTAGATTAAGGATTGATCTTAAAAGGGTTCAAAGAGAGTGGGGTTTGACTGTGATATATGTTACTCATGACCAGCTGGAAGCACTCAGCATGGCTGATAAAGTGGTGGTTATGAATTTAGGAGAAATACAGCAGGTAGGAACTCCCGAAGACCTTTACCAAAAACCGGCTAATCTTTTTGTTGCTGGTTTTATTGGAGAACCTCCTATGAATTTTCTTCCTTGTTCTCTTATGAAAGATAAAGATCATTTTTACCTTCAATTTTCTCAGTTCCGATTTGAAGTCAATTCTGACATAGCTCACATGATGAGTGAAGAAAACAACCAAAAAAACAATTGGGTTTTAGGAATTAGACCAGCTGATATAGTAATAGGTTCAAGTGTTGGAGAGAGCTATTCCCTAAAGGCTCGTGTTTCTAGTGTGGAACATCTGGGAGAGTCTTCGGTAGTAACGGTAGATGTGGATGGACAACAGATGTTGATTGAAGTGCCTGGTTTATCTTCTGAAAAAGAAGGTAGCTCGGTATCGGTTTATTTTGGAAAAGAAAAGGCTCATATTTTTAATGCTTTAACTGGAAAAGTGATTAGAAAATAAGGAGGTGTATAATAATATGTCTTATTTAGAAAAAATCGATGGTGTTCCCAAAAAGATGAGGGCAGTAGTGGCTTATCAACCTGGAGATTATCGGCTTGAAGAAGTCGATGTACCAGAAATTGGGGAGGGAGAAGTACTCCTTAAAGTTGGTGGTTGCGGAATATGTGCAGGAGACGTAAAAGGATATCATGGAGCGCCATCTTTTTGGGGCGGAGAAGGGCAACCAGCTTGGATAAAAGCTCCCTTTATTCCCGGACACGAATTCTATGGTCAGGTAGTTGCTTTAGGTGAAGGTGCAGGGGAAAAGTATGGTCTTAAGTTAGGGGATTGGGCAGTATCGGAGCAAATTGTTCCTTGTGGAAAATGTATGTTTTGTTTAGAAGGAAAATATTGGATGTGTGAAGTCCATAATATTTATGGATTCCAAGGAAAAGTGGCTGATGGAGCTTTTGCCGAATATGTGAGGCTTCCTAAAACAGCTAGGAATTATAAGTTACCGGAAACTTTTCCTCTGCGAATTGCCCCCTATGTAGAACCATTGGGTTGTGCTATCCATGCGGTGGAAAGGGCTGATATACAATTTAGAGATGTAGTGGTTATTGCTGGATTGGGCGCTTTAGGTTTGGGGATGGTACAAGCTGTCCGATTGAAGAACCCTAAAATGCTTGTTGCTATGGATGTAAAACCTCAGCGTAATAAGTTGGCTGAAGAGCATGGGGCAGATTTGGTATTAAACCCCTTGGAAGAAGATGTGGTTTCTAGAGTGAAGTCGCTTACTAATGGATATGGTTGTGATGTTTATATCCAGGCAAGTGGTCATCCCTCGGGAGCTATTCAAGGCTTGCAAATGATTAGAAAACTGGGAAGATTTGTAGAATTTAGCGTTTATAATGATCCGGTTACTGTAGACTGGAGCATCATTGGAGATCGAAAAGAATTGGATTTACGAGGAGCTCACCTTAGCCCTTATACTTACGAATCGGCAATTCGATTTTTGAATGATGGAAGGATAAAAGCTGATAAAATCATAACTCATGAATTGCCTCTTCAGGACTTTAAAAAAGGTTTTGAAATGGTAACAAAAGGTGAAGATTCTATAAAAGTTGTACTTATTCCTTAGCAGAAAGAAAGGTGGTAATAACCTTGGAAGGAGTTAATTT
>DGDO01000009.1:0-8783 GCA_002385475.1 Candidatus Sordicultor fermentans
GGGAGAGCTCGAGCGATACCGATTAAAATATTAAAGGAGCTATTGAGCGCTCCAGATAAAAAGAGTTATGCTGGTTTTCGTGATTACTGTCTTATCCTTTTTATGCTTGATACTGGCATCCGCCCCGGAGAAGCATTAAAGCTAAAGAAAGAAGACTTTAACTTTGCTTCTTTTGAGATAACTATTCCTGACAATGTCGCTAAAACAAGAAAGAAAAGAACCCTCCCCCTCTCTCCCGTAGTTGCTAAAGAGATTAAAAAGCTCCTCTTTTTGCAACCTCTCGAGTGGCGAGATACAACTGTCTTTTGTGGTTTTGAAGGAAAAGAGCTTTCCACAGCTTCTTTTGGCCGAAGGCTTAATAAATACTCTCACCACATCGGTTATAAAATAACTCCTTAGTTCTTCCATAATCTTTACTCCTCCTCGTATAATAGTTTTTGCAAATTACATACATCACCTGTACCTTGAAAAGTTAATATTGCTTTTGGGGTATTCCCCCAGTGTATCGTATTACCTGGAGTTAGATAGGGGTAATAACTTGCACCTCCTTGAGGGTTAGTCCTCTTTAGAAAGTCTGTTACTCCCGGGTTGAGGTATAACTTCTCACACGTAGGGTGAAGATACTTTACTAATCCCTCAGCTTAGCAAACTGAGGTGCATCCGGTTAGTAATAGTAGTCTCTAATGGAGAGGCTGTTGTTATCCTATCCTCTTCCTTCTGGGAAATACCCTATTTAGCTCCTATCCTAAGAGAAAAAGGGTGAATTATATACCTAACTCACTAATAGCTGGCACCAATATCTCTCTATCCACCAATACTGCTACCTTAATGTTAGAAGATGGACAAGAGCTTACTAAACGGTTTAAATTCTCTAACGATTGCCTCGGGGTGGATAGCTTTGTCCACAAAGTGAATAGCTTGATTACTCTTTATAAACCTACCAACCTTAAAATAGGGATTGAATCTACCGACCTCTATTGGTGGCATTTGTTTGAGTTCTTAGACTCTGATAGTAGTGAACTTATCCTCAAGCCTGAACTCTACCTTATAAACCCCAACAAGGTTAGCTCCTACAGAAAAAGCTTTTCTAACTTACCTAAAGCTGATCCCACTCTCTCTGGTTTATTGCCGAAGTAGTTAGAATTGGAAGGCTTAGAACTAATTATTCCTGTGACATGCGCTACGCTTCTCTACAGCGGTTTACCAGATTTCGTTTCCAGCTGGTAGAATCCCTGATTAAGGAGAAGAATAGAGCACTCAATTTAATATCTCCGAAGTTCTCCTCCTATGCTGATAAGTCTAACAACCCTTTTAGCGATATCTTTGGTAAAACCTCTTCCAAGTTGATAGAATAGTTTACTCCCCAGGAAATTGCCCATGTTGATATGGAAGAACTGGTAAAGTTTATCTCTGAATCGAGTAAAAACCATATCTCGGAAGAGGATACCTTAAAAGGTATTACCATCCTCAATAACCTCTCTAAGAAGGCTTATAAACCTTTGAAGGGGAAGATACTCCTCTCACTAAATCAGGGAATGAGTATCTCAGGTACTATCTGGCTGAGAGTGCTAACTGCTTGCGGATGCACAATACAGAGTACTCAGAGTATTACCATCGAAAGTACCATGAGGTTAGAAAACATCAGCATAAGAGAGCATTGGTGCTTACCGCCAGAAAGTTAGTGCGACTGGTTTTTGCCTTGCTAAGTAGAAGCCAGAATTCATTAGGAAGGAGCTGATAACCACTATTTAATTTTCAAGGTACATACGGCATTTAGCCAAAACCTGACTTTTTAAAAAATCTAAAAGTCGGGTATACTGAACTATTGTCTAATATAACCTAACAACATCTAAATTTTTTAACCTACCCTCTTGGCATTTCACCGTAGGACTTTCTTCTCCTGGAATACTCGTCCCGGAGTGAAAAAACTACAAGCTTTATGCAATAATTCTGCATTTGGTTCTCCTTATAAGCAACTTATCCATGCGTTTTCCTCCTGCTTAACCAATCTTCCCAATCTTTTTTGTATCTCGAGATACTCTCAAGTAGAGCTTCTTGCGTTCCAGGTATTTCTAATAATTCCTTCTTTAACATTTCCACACTCTCTTCATCTTTTGTATAAAATGAAACGACGTAATCCCTTGTTCCTATAATAGTTTCAGCTATTTCCTTATTCCCACATTTATAATAATAATTTGCCATTATTGTAAGTGCTTCGTTTAAAACATCTTCGGGATATGGCAAAAAAGATTCTGGAATCCCGCCACGAAAGATTGCAAATAACATAGAGTGGCATGGCCAAACCCATTTACACCATACATCGAATATCTGTTTTGCCTCGCTGATGTCCATAACTTTTTATCCTCTACCTATCCCCTCTATTTTCTTCATAAACACTTTGAACACCAAAAATTTGTAGATAATAAAGATACCATTCTCCCTCACTTTTTATTAATATCAAAATCGCCGGCATAACGCAGTCTTTTATAGAGCTATACTCTTCACCCTCTTCTTGAAGGTTTGTTTGTATCCGAAAATTTACTGCCACTGTTGCCTCATCTTTTTTAATATTTATTGAACCCGTATTAAAGGTAACAGATTGAGGTATAGATATCCCCAATGCTTCACGTTGCTCTGTTACTGAGTATACCAGTGATTCAGGATAACAATAGCTTTTTGCCAAATCCCAATCTCTAACAGATATTGCTGCGCAATACTGAGCTATTTTATCTTTTATTTGAGTTTTTTCAGTCTCGCTTGTCCTCCCCCATATTTTCATTTTTATAACTCCTCTCTTTTTGGGATGCTCTCCCCCAGCTTTGCACGCTGGTAATAAAACCCGGTGATAGAATTAACAAAATGTCCTAACTCCCTACCAGCTGTCTCTCTCCCTACCTGCCCTTTATAAGCATCGTTGAATTCTAAAATATTAGTATAGTAGTTATATAATTGCATTCTAAGGCGGGAAACAAAAGCAGTATAGGCAGTGTCCGATACCCTAACTCCCAATACTTTTTGAGCTAAACTCTTCGTATCCTTATAACTCAACCATGTTCGTTGAACAGGCATCTTTTATAACCCCCCTTCACAAGTTATTTAATGTTCTTCACACAACCTGTTTCCCACAAAGAAACTTCATTTCCCGTTCCAGTTCCTCGTTAATAATATGGGTGAAACCTCTGTTACCTGAATTGAGGAATAGTCCAAAGCTTTCTGGATCAGCTTCAAATTCTTGCTTTCTCAGTATAAACCAGTCGCAAAGCTATAGCGTATGGGGATGAACGTTTTTGGTTACCTCCGTTTGTTTTGCTTTCCTTTTCACCATCTCCTGGATATAACGAGAATTGAGCGGTTTACCTTTTAAGGTGGTAAACAGATATTCACTCTCTGGCTGCTTTCTTTCTACTCTCTCAATGCCTCCAAAGATCCTCATTCAGCCAAACAACTCCGTTTTTATTTTGCTATATTACCAACCTTTTTCTGCCCCTTCTTTTGCTTATTGTTTCTTCCATTCTTTCCACAATTCTGGGAAACGTTTATACGCTTCTTTTTTTGAAATTACAGCAAGGAACCCCAGTTCTGAAACTTCGTCATATGTTAATAACATAATAGTTTCTTCTCCCCACCAGAAATACTCCTCAATATGTTCATTTTCTTGCTCCCCCTTGCCAAATTTTTCAAAAACTGCTGTTTTAAAAATCTCCCAGTTAGTATCCCCCATTACACAAATCTGCCCACCAAAGAACTTATTTTCTCCGAACCAATACAAACTGAATGTCGGTATGTCCTTTATTTTTAGCTCGTCTCCCTCTCTCGCATAGTAATCAATTCCCTGAAACCGTAGAAGCATAAATTAACCCCTCCACTGTTGATATATCCTGCCCCCACTTTATACCTCTAAAACCATCCAGAAAAACTTCCTCGCTTCCTGGCTTGAAAGTATCAGGCGACTGAGCACAAGCCAGTCCACCACCTAAAACGATACAGCTAACTACGATTAGCCATCCTACTTTTGATATTTTTCTCTCCATCTCACCTACCTCTTCCTTTAACTTAAATACTCCCTTATCTTTCAATTTATCCCCTTTATAACAATTATACCTGAACTTATAAACTTTCCTCCTCCTCTAACCACTCACGCATCAAGAGATAGGCGAAGTAGTCAGCTTCTTTTTCCAATCCGGCGATAAAGCTCTTGTGGTCTAAAAATACCGGACGCAGATAATTAGCGTGGTGGAGGAGAAAATGAGCTACCTCATGGAGAATAGTTTTTGCTCGCTCTCGGAAAGGTAGTTTCGAGTTTATGACGATATTTTTCCTGGTCGGATGTTTACCACAACCTCGTCGTATCCTTCAATGTTTGGGAACTTTATTTTATCCAGTTTCTTGTTAAATTCCTGATTTTCCTCTTCTTTTCTGTATCATGTTCTCTTATCTTATTTCTTATCTTGGATTTGGGGAAATTGCGCAGCACAAAGATAACGAATTTCTGGGGAATATAGGAATATTGCAATAGGTTTTGCGATTAATTTTAAGTTCGCCGGAGCGGTTAATAAGACAATTTAGTTGCTATTTCTTCTACACCTCCGCGCAAGGTATTCATTACCGTGCAGCCTCTCTCTCCTGCTTTTATTATTCTTTCCTTTTCTTCGTGAGTTAAATTACCGATTAGTTCCACTTCCATTTCTATTTTTTGCACCCGGGAAGGAGAAGAACCTAATTCTCCGTTGATTCGGGCGACTACTTCCTCCAGAGGAAAATTTTTGGTCTGGGCATAAGCAAAGACTGTTCCGGCAAAACAACTTCCTAAAGCAGCCAGCAAACACTCTACCGGCCAGTATCCTGCTTCGCTTTCTGCGCCTCTACTTTTAAATAAGATTGTCTCTTTTCCTATGTGGGCTTCGATTTTCCCTCTTCGGGATACAAGCTCTACTTGAGCCATTTTTCTACCTCCTTACTTGGTTTTGAGATTAATGTTTAGTATCATTATACAATGGAACTCTATTTTAAGAATTAAATACTCTTTTATAGTGAAAAATAAAAAGGGGGCAAAATCATGAACAAAAAGTGGTGGCTACTTTTCTTGGTGACTATCTCTCTTCTTCTCCTTTCTGGTTGTGCTCAGGTAGAATTAGCAGTTAAAGTGGCTGGCGATGCTACTATTCCCGCTGCTCGTATTGCGGTGATAGTAAATGACACCACAGTTTTGAGCCAACTAAAAAAAGTAGCTATAGATGAATACAAAAAGTTATCTGAGGAGGAAAGAGAGTTTGTAAAAGTAATGACCAAAGAAGATGCCCCTCCTTATATAGTGGCCTGGGAGTGGAATTTCCCTGACCAGGAAAAAGCTCAGGAGTTTACTCAACAATTCCTAGGTAGCACCGCTCGTCTTTCTAAAGATGGAGACCTGGTAGTTTTAGAGGCTAGCCTGGAAGGAAAAGAGCTGGATAATGTCTTGAATCAGTGGGGAGGGACTGCCGTAAAGCCTTTTCTAGACTCCATTACTCTTTTTGTTAAAGCTTATATGCCAGGAGAGATATTGAGCTATGTAGAGGGAGAAGTAGAGGATAAGGTCTGGCAGCAGGAACTAAACCTGGGAGAGGTGTATAAAAATAAACCCACAATAGACATCGAAGTGATTTCCCGCGATAAATAAAGGGAAGAATAAAAAACACCGGGGTGGGATGGCTCATCCCGGTGTTTGTAGAAATTTAAAAATCTGTTATTGGAATTCTTCTTTAATTTTTTGCTCCAATTCCCAGGGTATCAAGTAGGTATCCTGATAACGATACTCAATTTTTTCTCCATTTCTTACTGTAGTTTCTACGGTTAAGAGTCCTTCTTTCTCTCCCTTTCTCTCTAAGGAAACAATTTGCGTTTCCCAGGTTTTTTGCAGGGAGTTCTCCTTTTCTCCCCATATTTCACATATTAAGCTCTCTTCCTGGAGATAGGCAAAAATAACTACTTTCTGTGTAGGATAGAAGAATCGAAGGTCTTTACTCCCATAGCTTACCGCTGCGTCTCTTCCTGGGGGAACATAAGAGGTGGTTTCTGAATATCCGGAATGGGGATGACGTTCTAAAATTTGAGCTTCAGTGCCTAATAGAGCATTATATAAAGTAGAAGATACCTGGCATACTCCTCCTCCATAACCGGGAGATAGTCTTCCGTTAACCATTATATTGGTTTCGAGGTAACCATCCTCTTTTTCTGCTCTGCCTACTATGTTGTTGAAGGAGAAAATTTCTCCTTTTTCTAATATATAACCGTTGATGGAAGAAGAGGCCTTTTGAATATTATAAACTGTGGGTTCGTCTTTACCTTCAAGGGAAGTTTGATAACGGGCTAATAGATGAGGGGTTCCCAGTTTTTCAAGAATAATGGAGGTGTCAATTTTCGGCTGCAGGAGTTGAAAGGTAGTGAGAGTTATTTCTTCTTTTCCCCGGGAGAGAGCTTCTCGGAGCTCTAATATTGCTCTTTCCTCATCAAGCCTTTTCCCTTCCCGGGAGGGAATTACCCTTTTTTCCTCTAAGCGAGCGTCTTCTGGGGTAGAATAAGTTTTTTGAGCTAAGTCATCCAGGAGGCTTTTGACCTTTTCTTCATCCCAGGAAAACATAAGGGGAACTGTTTCTCCCTCTCCTTTGAGGATAAACCTTTTCATTGCCTCAATGTTCCAGGAAATTCCCAGTTCTTTTTTATTGAGGGAAATGGTTAAACCATTCACTTTAAGGGAGAGAGGAGATTCCAACCACCTCTCTTCCATTATCTCTAAAAAAGAGGATAGCTCGCTTTTTTTAAGGTCGCCTAAATCAACACCTAATAGATTGCCTTCAATTGGCTGAGAGCAAGAAGAAAGAAACAAAGATAAAAGTACTATTTCTGTAATTAATAAGATTAGGTGCCATCTACGGAGCATGGTTATTTTCTAATACTTTTCTTTAGAATTCACGGGGTAGGAATTTCTTCTCTATTTTCTTCTTTACCAGTCGCTTCCGGAGAACTCTGAGGAGCGGTGTCGGCCTCTGGAGATGAGCTTTCTACGGCTATCTGCAAGGACTCAGCTATGGTAATTTTACTTTTCTCCCGCAACTCAGCCACTAGATGGTTAACTTTGACTCTTTTTTGCTCTTCTTTTAAAAGCTTTTCTATGTTTTCTTTTACCTCTTCATATTTTTTTTCTTCCTGGGGTTTAAACTCTATTATCTGATAGATACAGTAGTGCTCTCCCACCTTAATTACAGGAGTAATAGCCAGAGGTTTGTCCTTGAGAGGAGCGAGAACTTCTTTTACCTCGGGAGGCAAGGTAGTTTCACTCACCCATCCTAAGTCTCCTCCCTGAGAAGCATAGGAATCTTGAGAATTATCTTTAGCCAGCTGGGCAAAATCTTCTCCTACATACAAACGTTTTAAGACTGCCTCGGCCTCTTCTTGAGAAGAAAAAGTCATCTGCCGCAGGTGATATTGAGGAGGAGTGGTGAAAAGGGATTTATTTTCTTCATAGTATTTTTGTATTTCTTCTTCTGGTATGGTGATTTCTTCTGCCAGGCTGTCTTCCAGTTTTTGAATCATCAATTCTCTTTTTATGGCTTCCCGCAGAGCAGCGAGATTGAATCCCTGATATCCTAAATATCTTCGAAAATCTTCTTCAGAGGGGAATTGGGCCTTGATAAGTTCTATTTGTTCTTCTATTTCAGAAGAGGAAACCTTAATTCTTCTCGATTTGGCTTCCTGGTAGAGAAGCTCGTTTTGAATCAGGTTTTCCAGTATTAAACGGCGCAAGAAAGTTATAGAATTTTCGTCCATCTGGTTGAGAGTTTTAGAATCGTACTGAGAAATTAGATTACGAAAGGCTTGGTCCAGTTCATAAAAAGTGATAGCTGTACCATTGACTGTAGCTGCTACTGCCTGGTTGCCTCCCCCTGAGCGGCGAGAACCGTAACCGTAATAAATAGTTACAGCAAAAGCTATTACCACAATTATGAGTATTACATCTAAATGCTTGCGCAAACTTCTCAACATTCAGTCCACCTCTGTGACTTCTAAGTTTTTAACATCTTTAGAATACTACTCCATTAGTTCATTTTCTGTCAACTGCTTAGGGGCTTTTGTGTGGTTATTCTGTGATAATGTCACCCTTAAAACTCTTGAAAAGCTGCTTCTTTAGTAGCAGAATGAAAGATTAATAGGACAGCTTGCGGTGTCCCCCTCCTTATCATCGTAAAAAGCGAAGTGCTCCGCGGCGATCTCTCTTTTTTGTCACCGCGAGGCCCGTGACAGCTTCTTGGGTGGATTATGTGTAGGAAAAACGAAAAAGAATAGTCTGCGGCGCTAAAAACAAAAGGCAAACAAAAAAACATGAAAATGCAAAAACCACTGGGAGAGGAAAACAGACAGCCTGCAGCGTAAGATTAAAAGACTAAAAAACCTAAAAAGCAAAGACCGCTGGTGGGAAAACCATCCACCATATAAAGGGAAAAGAATTCCCCTTTATCAATTCCTTTCTTTTCTTTCTCTCTCTCTTTTTTCCGGGTTAGGGTGGTGAATCGCGCCGCCGCCCTATAAACCCCGGAAAAGACGAAAAGACAAAAAGACAAAATAAAAAGCAAAAACATGGATTCCCGATAAAAAATTTCGGGAATGACGGAGGGGGTTGTTCCTGAATGTATTTATTGCCTTTTTCCGTCACCCCTGAATGCCTCTATCATCCCCAAGTCCCTATTCCTGAGTGTTTCTATCATCCCCTTGTCCGTCATTCCTGAATGCTTCTATCAGGAATCTAAATT
>DGDO01000009.1:9004-9126 GCA_002385475.1 Candidatus Sordicultor fermentans
GGAATCTAAATTATTTAAGGGCAAGAATATTTGGATTCCTGATAAAAGATTTCAGGCATGACGAAAGAGGTGTCACCCCTGAGTGTCTCTGTCAGGGTTCCACAGTATTTAAAAGCCTTTGG
>DGDO01000135.1:0-346 GCA_002385475.1 Candidatus Sordicultor fermentans
CAAATTCCAGATGAATATCCGGATCCCTCATTAAAAAATAATAGCGGGCCACATCTACTCCTACCTCGTCAATCAACTGCCTCAGGGGTACAAACTCACCCTGTCTTGTAGACATTCTTTCTGGTTGCCCTCCTCGCAAAAGAGTAACAAATTGCACAATAAAAATTTCCAGAAAATCTTCGGGAAGACCCAGAGCACACATCGCTGCGTGCATTCGAGGGATGTAGCCGTGATGGTCTGCCCCCCAGATGTCAATAACCAGTTGAAACCCTCTTTTCCATTTATTCCAATGATAAGCAATATCAGAAGCAAAGTAAGTAGGCAATCCATTTTCTCTCACTAATAC
>DGDO01000135.1:554-3055 GCA_002385475.1 Candidatus Sordicultor fermentans
CAATCCATTTTCTCTCACTAATACTCTATCTTTGTCGTCTCCCCAATCAGTAGTCCGGAGCCACAGAGCACCATCTTTATTATAGACATATCCTCGCTCTTTCAGAAGAGATAATATTTCTTCTGCTTCTTTTTTTTGATATAAAGAACTCTCCCGGAACCACACATCAAAATGCACCCGAAAATCAGCTAAATCACGGCAAATATTATCCAGAATCTTTTGCACCGCAAACTTCTGAAATACTTCTGAACGATCCGTAGGAGGAAGGTCTAAAACTCCACTTCCTTTTTCCCGTAATAATTCCTCCGCAATAGGGATGAGATACTCTCCCTGATAACCCTCTTCGGGAACTTCTACTTTTTCCCCTAAAAGCTGGCGAAAGCGAGCTTCCAGAGAAGCTCCTAAAAGGTCAATTTGCCTCCCCGCATCATTAACATAATATTCCTTTTCCACCTGGAAACCAGCTTTTTTTAAGATACGAGACAGACTGTCTCCAAAAGCAGCGCACTTGCCGTGACCCACATGCAGAGGACCGGTAGGATTGACACTCACGAACTCCACCTGGGTCTTCTTTCCTTTGCCTAAGTTCACTGCTCCAAAATCTTCCCCTTCTCCCTCCACTTCCTGAATAAAGGATAATAAAATTTCATCCTCTAAAAAGAAGTTAATAAATCCTCCTCCTGCTACCTCCACTCGAGCAAAATTCTGCAAATTCCGGGAGAGAGAGAGTTGTAAACTGGTAGCCAATTCCCGGGAAGGTTTCTTCGCTTTCCGAGAAAGAATAAAAGCCAAATTAGTGGCAAAATCACCATGGCTCTTATCACGGGTAGGCTCAACAGTAATTTCTTTTTCATCCACCACCTCTGGAAAATCCACCGCCAGAACTTTTTTTATTTCCTCTTTCAGCATTTCAGTAATTAAGCGACTCATAGACCTCTTCCTTAAAAAAATCTTAAATTCAACTCTGGTCATTATATATTTTTTTAAACCAGGGTTCAATGGGTATTTTATGGTTGACAGCCCGTGGCGCAAAAAAGTAAATGACAATTATAATATTTTACCCGGTTAACACATGCTTTTATCCTTGTTAATTTCAGAAACTATAAGGGCGAAGTATCCCTTTTATGATGAGAAAATTTTCCCCTCGGTGATTTTTGTATTTTATGTTTCTGTTTTGCTTTTCCAGAGAGTAACAGGGGGTGTGTTTACCCCCTGTAGTTATGTTATACTACACGTAAATTAAAAAAATTAGTTGCTTCATTTTGCTAAATAAAGGGGAAAAAAGAATGGAACAATTTTTGGGCATTGATTTAGGAACTCAGGGAGTCAAAGTAATAGGCTGGGATGAAGAGGGTAATTTTTTAGGCTCCACCAGCCGTGAATACCCCATTTTAACTCCTCAAATCGGGTTTGCAGAACAGAACCCTGAAATTTGGTGGGAGAAAACCAAAGAAGCAATAAAAGAATTAGTGAACTTGATTCCTCAAGTTAATGTTAAAGCCATTGGTTTTTCTGGCCAGATGCATGGAACAGTAATAATAGATGATAACCTTAAACCCCTTTATCCTGCTATCATCTGGGCAGACCAGCGCAGTCACCAGGAAGTAAAAATCATTCGAGAAAAATTGGAAGACAAACTAGCTACTATCTGCGGAAGCGATGTAGCTACCGGTTTTATGGCACCAACCCTATTATGGCTCAAAGAAAACCAGAGAGAAATCTTCAACCGCATAAGGTGGGCAATCTTGCCTAAAGATTATTTGAAAATTAAAATGGGGCTTACCCCTTCTACTGATGTGGCTGACGCTTCTTCCACTCTTCTTTTTAACATTCGAAAAAGAAACTGGTCGGAAGAAGTTTTAGAAATTTTAGGATTAAACGATAACATTTTTCCTCCGGTTTATGAATCCACTCAGGTAATCGGTCAGATGAAAGAGGAGGTTAAAGAAGAATTAGGTTTAAAGGGGGAGGTCCTTTTAGTAGCCGGAGCAGGTGACCAGCATTGCGCTGCTCTGGGAAATGGTATAACTGAAGAAGGAGAGCTTTTAATAACCATAGGAACTGGAGGACAGGTATTTACTCCTCTCTGTGAACCTCTGGTTGATGATAAATTGCGTATTCACACTTTCTGTCATGCTATCCCCGGGTTCTGGCATCTTTTAGGTGCCACTCTTTGTGCTGGTCTTGCTCTTAGCTGGTTTAAAAAATCAGTTCTTGATTCTCCGCTTCAGGCTTTTGATTTTAAAGAATTAGACCAGGAAGCTCAAAAAGTGGAAGCTGGATCACATGGTTTACTTTTTCTCCCTTATCTCATCGGAGAAAGAACTCCTTACATGGACCCCCGAGCCCGAGGGTCCTTTCTCAACCTCCACCTCACCCACGGAAGAGCCCATTTCATTCGTGCCATCATGGAGGGAGTATGTTTAGGATTAAAAAATGTTACCGAAGTGTTTAAAGAGCTGGGAGTAGAACCGCAACGTATAGTATCTGTCTCTTATACA
>DGDO01000135.1:3153-3416 GCA_002385475.1 Candidatus Sordicultor fermentans
GTATAGTATTTTCTGGAGGAGGAGCTAAAAGCGCCTTATGGAGAAAAATCATGGCCTCAGTTCTTGATGCTCCCCTTTTCACCACCCAGGTGAGAGAAGAAGCAGCTACTGGCGCTTGCATCCTGGCTATGATGGGAACAGAAAAATCTTCAGAAGAAGAAATTATTTCTAAAATAATCCGCTATGGAAACCCCGTTCTCCCGGAGAGAAAAGCAGCAGAAATTTATGCTGAAATATACCCTAAATTTAGAGATGCCTACCCA
>DGDO01000135.1:3520-31147 GCA_002385475.1 Candidatus Sordicultor fermentans
AAGAGACAGTGCCTACCCTGCTTTAAAAAAGCTATTTCCCTAACAGGAGAAAATTATGAGAGATTGGAAGGAAGAAACACAAAAAATCATTACCTGGATGAGAAAAAAAGTAGAAGAAGCTAAAGCTCAAGGATTGGTACTGGGAATGAGTGGAGGCATTGATTCGTCAGTGGTAGCCGTTTTAGCCCAGAAAGCCCTGGGAGAAAAATCTCTGGGAATCATGATGCCTTGTTACAGCATACCCCAGGATTTAGAGGACGCCCTAAAAGTGGCTCAGATGTTTTCTATTCCCTACCGAGTCATTCCTTTAGAAAAACCTTACGATGCTTTCTTAGAAGTTTTAGGAGAAAAACAAGAAAATAGTCGTTCTTTAGCTCTGGCTAATTTAAAACCTCGCCTGCGTATGTGTACCCTTTACTATTTTGCCAACCGATTAAATTATTTAGTCTGCGGCGCTTCCAATAGGAGCGAGATAACTGTAGGCTATTTCACCAAATACGGTGATGGAGGAGTAGATATTTTACCCATTGCTCACCTTACCAAAACCGAGGTAATAGAATTAGCTCGGTTTCTCAACCTCCCTTCTTTTATCATCACGAAACCCCCTTCCGCGGGGTTATGGGAAGGACAAACTGACGAAGAAGAAATGGGAATCACTTATGAAAAAATTGATGAGTTTATCCTTCATAAAAAAGTGGAGGAACCCTATCTTTCTCAGATAAAAAGCAAAATTCGAGCAAGCGAGCACAAAAGAAAAATGCCTGCCACACCAGAAGAAATTACTATTTAGCTTTTTTCTTGCAATTAAGGAATTCCAGTAGTTTTTCTAAGCTAAAGGTATTCAGCACGTCTTCTTTTCGCAACCAGCCCCGACGAGCTTGGGCTACTCCATAACGAATATAATCCAGGGAAGAAGGGCTATGAGCATCAGTAGAAATAACCAATTTCACTCCCAGGTCTCGAGCTCGTCGAGCATCTACGTCACTCAAATCCAGACGTTCAGGCTGAGAATTAATCTCTAAAGAGGTTCTGGTTTCTCTGGCCAGATAGAAAAGTTTTTCTCGATTTACCTGATAGGCATCTCTCCTGTTGAGGATACGCCCGGTAGGGTGACTGATTACCTGAACATATTTGTTCTTCATTGCTCCTTCCAGACGACGCAAGATTTTTTCTTCCCCCTGTCCTAGACCGGAATGTAATCCTGCCACCACTACTTCTAACTTTTCCAGTTCAGAATCAGGAAAATCAAGAGAACCGTCGCTCATGATATTGACTTCTACCCCATCTAAAAGTCGGAGTCCTTTCCCTTTTTTATTCCATCGCTCGATTTCCTTTCTTCTTTCTCGAATCTCCTCCGGGCTAAGACCGGAAGCTACAGCTAAAGATTGAGTATGATCACAGATAGCCAGATACTTGTAACCCCGGGAAAGAGCTGCTTCTGCCATTTCCTCTATGGAAGCTACTCCATCACTCCAGTTAGAGTGAGCGTGCAGGTCTCCCTGAAGGTCACCAATCTCGATAAGAACAGGTAACTTTTTCTCCTGCGCCAGTTCAATTTCTCCCTGGTCTTCCCTCATCTCTGGAGGAATCCATTCCATTCCCAGAGTTTCATAAATTTCTTCTTCCTTTTCTCCTCCTACTCGCTTATCGTTATCCAGTCGGAATATCCCATACTCATTCACTTTAAATCCCTTTTTAAGAGCAATTTCTCGCAATTTAATGTTGTGAGCTTTGGAGCCAGTAAAATATTGCAAGGCCGCTCCAAAAGATGTTTCTTCTACCACTCGCAAATCCACCTGTATCCCTTCCTGGGTAACAATACTGGATTTAGTAGTCCCCCGGGCAATTATCTCTCGCACCTGAGGTAGAGAAGTGAAAATATCCATTATAGATTCAGGAGTAGAAGAAGCCACCAGAATATCGATATCTCCGATGGTTTCTTTCATCCGGCGGATACTTCCTGCTGGGCTGATTTTAGTCACTCCGCTTTTTTCCTGAATAACCTCTATTATTTCTTCCACCAAAGGAAGAGCCTGACCCAGAAGCATTCTCCCACTTTGCCTCTTAAGCATCTCTATACCTTTCCGGATTTTTTCTTCACTTTTTACCCCCAAGCGAGGAAGATGGCGCAATTTTTGCTCAGCGATAGCTTTTTCCAAATCTTCAATGCTTTTTATCCCCAGCTGGTCGTAGAGAAGCTTAGCAATCTTAGGCCCCACTCCCGGTATAGCAGTAAGATGAACAACTTCAGGAGGGATTTCCTTGGTTAATTCTTCCAAATAAGATAGCTTACCAGTAGAAAGATATTCTTCAATTTTACTGGCGATACTCTCCCCTACCCCGGGAATCTCTTTCAATCTCCCTTCTTTCCACACCTCTTCAATAGGCTCAGGCCAGCTTTCTATGCGGCGGGCCGCTTCTTCGTAAGCCACTATTTTAAAACGATTTTCTCCTTTCATCTCCAAAAGAGTAGCAATATTTTCTAAAAGTTGTGCTACCTCCCGATTCCTCATACACCCTTTCCTCCTTTCTCTTAATATGCTATCATTAAAAAGCGATGAGGGTAAGGAATTTATCTTTTTTGGGGCTGTTTTTAATCGTAGGAACAGCTATTTTTTTCAATGTTAGTTTGAGCTCAGCTAATGAAACTGATTTATATACGCTTTTTCGGCAAGGAGACTATGAAACTATAATTTCTCTTAAGCCTGAAGAAGGAGAAGAGCTTTTTCTCTATCTCGTATCTCTCCTCAACCTTAGTCGAGAAGAAGAAGTAGAAAAAGAAATTTCCTCCCTGTCGCCAGAAAAAGATTATTTCTGGCTAGATCACCTCTTTTATCTATCTTCTCTTCACTGTATAGAAAACGGAGACTTAGAGAAAGCCGTTATATGGAAAGAGAGATTGGCAAACTCCTTTCCCTCCTCTCCCCTTTTACCTTATATCACTTTACGTTTAGCTCAATCTTTTTTGGAAAACGACTTTTTCAGTTCTGCTCTTTTCTATTCCATTCAAGTTCTTACTTATTCAGAAAGAGAGGAAGACAGGCTATCAGCCTTGAAAATAACATTTCAATCTTTATTTAATCTCGGCTACCTCGAAGAAGCTACCCTTTTACTCTGTCACATCTATTATGTTTTTCCTACCCTGAGTTCTCGAGAAACTCGAGAACTCATTTTGCCTGTGCTTCCCCAAATCTCTCCAGAAAAATTCTTTCCCTCTCAGCGTCTTTCTTTAGCTAATTTCCTCTTTTCTCTGGGTTTTACTGAAAAAACTAAAGATTTCTTAGACCAGATAGAAGAGTTTCTTCCCCCCTCCCAGCAGGTAGATATATTTACTCTTCGCGCCCGGATTTTCGTCAGAGAAGAGAATTGGGAAGAATTGGAACAGCTAATAAGTAAAAATTTATTAAAAAGAGGAGAAACAGAAGAGATTCTATTCTACTGGGGAGTTTTAGAACAGAGAAAGGCCAATTATGGAAGAGCAGCTCAAATTTATGAAAGGCTGTTATTTCTTTACCCCGAGAGCGGATATGCTTTTAATACTTACCAGAATTTAGCTTTTTCTCTCCGAGCCATGGGAGAAGAAGGAAGATATTTAGAAACAATGGAGAAGATTATTTCCCGTTTCCCAGAAAAGAGCGCACCCGTCTGGGAATTATTCTGGTTCTATTACAACAGAAACCAGATGTATTCAGCGCAAGAAATGTTAGAAAAACTAAAAAATTTTTCTGAAGAAAAAAATAAAGCACTTTTCTGGTCATTTAAAATTGATTCTTCTTTAGAAGATTTAGAGGAAATAGTGGAAGGCGGGAAAATAGATTACTATTATGCCCGAGCCTGGCAAGAGCTGTCTGACAGAGGAGTTGTCCTTCCTTTCCCTTTTGATGAGGAAGTTCCTCTCCCTCAGGTAGACCCGGCAAATATTTCCTATTCTGAACATTGGACAAAGTACCAGTTTCTGAAGAAAATAGAGATGTGGGAGAACGCTGAGATAGAAATTCTATTTCTTCTCTCTAAGAACTCTCAAAAGAAAGGCTTTTATCGAGAATTGAATGAATTGTATACCCAAAAAGGAGATTATCAAAAAAGCATTCTCTATTCTCTTTATCTTCAGGAAGGAGAAAGAATTCCTCTCAATTTAGCCCGGCAGATTTACCCGGAATTTTTTCTGCCTTCTATTCAGAAACTAACTGGAGATGAGTTAGACCCTTACCTGATTCTTGCCCTTGTTCGAGCGGAGAGTTTTTTCGATTCAGCAGCTATTTCCTCTGCTGGAGCTATGGGATTGGCTCAAGTTATGCCCTCTACTGCTTCATGGGTGATAGAAAAAGGATGGGCAGATGGAGGAGAAGAGGATATTTCCATTCTTCTTCTAAATGCCGAAAAAAATTTAGAGATTGGAGTGAGCTATTTTTCCTATCTCTGGAATCGTTTTGGAGGAAAACTCTATCCCGCTATTTGTTCTTATAATGCCGGGCCGGGCAGAGTAGACCAATGGTTAGAAACTCTCCCCTCTGACCCTGACCTTTTTGCTGAATCTATTCCCTTTTCTGAAACGCAAAACTATCTAAAGAAGGTGATGGCTAATTACTTTGCTTACTCTATCATCTACCAGGGCAAATTTAGCCCTCCTCCTTATCTTTAGCTCATCTTTAAATATTTTTTGAACTGCTCTATTTTTTCTTCTCCTTCTAAGATGCCAATTTCCAGAGAAATTTTCTTAGATTCCCCGGGTTGAAGAGTCACTAATCGCCCCTCTTCTCTTTCCCGGCACCGACCCAGAGGAAAACAGTTGCCCGGCTCCATACCTAACACATATTCTCCTTCCCCCATCATCTTCCATTCTGTAAAATAAGGGAGAACATCTTTGCTAAACTTAACATAGGCCCCCATTTTAAGCCGGTCATTCACCAATAAAGAGGCACCATAACCATCTTCTAAAGTTTTAGGATAATGAAGGTAAACCTTTTCAAAATACCCTTTTTGGGGAGAAGAAAAAAGATGCCATTCTTCTTTTCCTTCTTCTGCCATCTCATCTCGAGGCACAGTTTTCTCTACCGGGAGGAACAACCTGGCACCGTCGTCCAACAAGGGATAGCCAAAGTTGATGTGGTATAAAATCATAAAGGGACTCTCATTCCAACCTTCGTTAACCACCTGGTCTTCAATATTGATAGTTGTGCCTCCTAAACGGCTCCAGATTTTTCGGTAGAGAGCTATTTTATCTCCAAACACTATAGATTCTTTTATCTTTCCCTGCACCCACATTAAGTAATCATCCCCTTGCCAGGCTCCGTCTACCCATAGATTACTGGCTGGAAGATAAGAGGCTCTACCATGCAAACCAAAATCTTCTTCCTCTAAAAAGGGATGATTAGACTTATCTCGTCCTGCAGCTCCAGCATAAGTCAGACCACAGGTATTCATTAACCCCCCATGGAATCCCCGCAACCACCCCAAGCCTTCGGGCTCAAAAAAGGCAGGAGCTAAGTTTCGAGTAGCGGAACGCCAACTAACGCTTATGCCTTTAAAGCTGGTCCAGGCAATATCCATCCCCCGGTCCAGGAGAACAGTATAAATCAAACCTCCACCAGAGTTAACCTCAGCTATTCTTACCCCTCTCTCTACACCTTCACTTAGTTCAGCAAGCTTTACCCCTCCAATTTGAGAGATATCGCCCACTCTTTTTAAGATTTCCTCCCTGGTCATTTCTCTTCCCCACAGGTTAGCCATAGCTCTTTCCCCCTTAGTTTATTCCGAGTCGTTTCTACCATCTGAGTGAAAAAAATGGGATATTCTATCTCCGGATCTCTTTTCCTCAGATAGTTTCTTCCTCTGTGCCTCCCGTAAAAAAGCAGGAACGTCTAACTCGTCCTCTATAATGATTCTACTATCTATCTCATCTATTGTTTCTTCTATCTCATCTAATTTCTCCTCCGGAAGCTCAAAACGGGTAGCAATAACCGTCACCATTACTTCATTAGACAGACTCTCATCCACCCGGTAACCCCACAAAATATCAGTTTCTGTTCCAGCTGCGTTGGTCACAGTATTAACAATTTCAGTAACCTCACTGAGAGTCATATCCTGACCACCGGTAATATTAAGGATGATAGACTTGGCACCTTTGATTGAGATTTCCAAAAGAGGACTTTGAATAGCTTCTTCTGCTGCTTGCTTGGCTTTTTCTCTTCCTCTTCCATGACCTATTCCTATTAAAACCATCCCTGCTTCGCTCAGAACAGTTCTCAGGTCAGCTAAATCTAAATTAATCTCCTGAGGAGAGGTAATAAGGTCAGTGATACCTCGCACTGCCTGATAAAGAATATGATCTGCTATTCTGAAAGCTTCTTGTAGGGGAGTATCTTTTTTGGTAATCTGGAAAAGTCGCTCATTGGGAATTATAATCAAAGCGTCAACTTCTTGTTGCAATCGACTGATACCTTCTTCTGCTTGTCTTTTTCTCTTTAGACCCTCAAAATCAAATGGTTTAGTCACCACTCCAATGGTTAGAGCTCCTGATTCCTTAGATATATTAGCGAGAACCGGAGCTGCTCCTGTACCCGTGCCTCCTCCCATGCAAGCAGCGACAAATACCAAATCAGCATTTTCCACCAGCTGGCTTAATCTTTCCTTATCTTGTCGGGCTGCTTCCTCTCCCAGGCGGGGATCCCCCCCCGTTCCCAAACCCCGGGTGAGGCTTAAACCAATTTGTAGCTTCTCTTGGGCCAGAGATTTTCTTAAAGACTGAACATCGGTATTCACTGCTATCAAGTCTACTCCATCTAAACCCAGGTCAGCCATATGATTAACCGCGTTATTGCCCCCTCCTCCAATTCCCACTACTTTTATCACTGCTAGTCTGTCTTCTGCTTTTTTCTCTATCTTTGCCTTAGTTTTCTCCAGATTCTTTTTAACTGCCTCACCAGAAGCTTTTTGCTCTTCCTTTTCAGGGATAGAGTCTTCTTCCCGTATGATACCTTTTGTGGTATCCCGGATTAATTCTCTCTTAAAATCAATTTTTTCGGAGAAGCCTCTTTCCAGGCTTTTCTTCTTCAAGCTTGATCACCTCCTTGGCTAAGTTTAAGTAACACTGAGCTCCAGAAGAAGAAGGTTCATATTCCATAACCGGCACCCCATGGCTGGTAGCCTCAGCCAGGGAAATATTACGATGGATAACAGTTTCAAAAAGATGATCTCCAAAATATTTTTTTATCTCTTCTACCACCTCTCGATAAAGATTGGTACGGACATCGGCAATAGTAATAAGAACATAAACTTCCAGGTCATGCTTCAAGTTTTCTTTCATCAAGCCTATAGTTTCCATAAACTCTTCAATTCCCCTCATAGCAAAATAATGAGGCTGAATAGTGATAATCACCTCCCGACAGGCCTTAAGAGCATTAACAGTTAAAATTCCTAAGGAAGGGGGACAGTCAATGAGGATGTAATCAAAAGAGAGATTAGCTCTTTGAATACCGCTATTTAAAAAGTCTTCCCTGCCCAGTTTATCAATCAAGCGATATTCTGCTCCAGCTAAGTCAATATTGGCTGGAGCGAGATAGAGGTTGGGAGTGCGAGTAGGAATAATAACTTCTTTAAGCTCAAGACGGTAAGGGCTGCGAGGGGGCTCCAGTACATTGAGAATGGTTCTGTCAAATTCATCAGGCTCAAAACCTAAACCCAGAGTAGAATGAGCTTGAGGATCCATATCAATAATGAGAACTTTCCGCGCATGATAAGCCAAAGAAGCCCCCAAATTTATACAGGTGGTGGTCTTCGCCACTCCTCCTTTTTGGTTAGCAATGGCAATTATTCGCATAGTATTCTCTCAGAAAGTTTATTCCTTTTATAATTTCCACTATGATATCATATCACAATTTAGAGCAAATATTCGGTAATAAAATATCATTAGTAACCAAAAAGTTAGATAGATAAATACTACCAGAAATAGAGGAATTTCCAATCCCCAGAACACAGAAAATAAATGAACAACCAGGGAAGAGATTACCGATAAAAACCCATTCCAGGCAAAAACCTGTCCAAAAAAGCGGGGATGAAAAGTAGAACATAGATTAGAGAGCAAGGGAAAAGGTAACCCGCAAAGATAGGCTACACCAGCTAAAGGTAAAAAAGTAACCAGCAAGCTCCCCCAGATGGGTAAATGAAGTAGCTTCTCCTCTAAAAGAAGCAAGAATCCAGAATAAGCAAAAAGAACTAAAGGATGTAACCAGGCTAACTTTTTGACTTCTCGAAAATCCAATCCCCGTCTCATGCGCCAGCTTCCTAATCCAGAAAAAACCAAAAGAACCAAAAGAAGAAGGGAAAAAGTGTAAAAAGGCAAACCCACTATCATCTCTAATTTTATAAACAGGGAAATTTCCATCATCATAAAACCCACACCGGTCAACATTCCTCCTCCTTTCAAAATTTTTACCGCAGAGGGAATGTTTCCCTTTTCACCTTTCTGGGGGAAAAGAATTAGAAAGAAAGCCAGGGCTATCACCAAAACCAAAATTAAAACTACTAACCAAAAGCCACTTCCTCCAAAAGGTAGCCATCTTTTTCCCAGATTTACCCAGGCTTCTCGTAGCTGTCTCAAGCGAAAAAAATTAGAAAAATAAGGACGGTTATCCCGGGGAGGGCGAAGGTCAAAAGTAGATTCTATGTCTTCTCCCTGGAGAATACCTTCCACTACTCGATAATATCTTTTTTGAGTATTAAAAACTACCTCGGCTTCTTCTTCCTTTATATCTGGATAATATATAAAATCAAAGCATTCCTTTTTTACTTTTTCTTTCATCTTTTTCAGCTCTTTTTCCTCCCACGGCGATTTCTTAATCATCAACAAAGCACAATCTAAATTCTTTATTATCATCAGATGTTTTTCCACCCTTCCTCCTTCCTCCCAGGATTCTTTTACAAGATTCACCAGCTTAGGAAGCACCGCAGGGGGATTCTGAAGAAAAAGAGAAAACACTGCTACCCCTTCCCGAGATAGAGAAGAAAAAACGCTTTGTATCCCCTCTTTAGTAAATAAAAAATCTTCCTGGAAAGAGAAGCTACCGGGAAAAACGGCTGCTTGAGCTACGGGAACTTCCAAGAAAATTAAATCGTACTTCCTTCCTTGAGCTAA
This sequence comes from Candidatus Sordicultor fermentans, assembly GCA_002385475.1. GTDB lineage: Bacteria > Atribacterota > Atribacteria > Atribacterales > Caldatribacteriaceae > Sordicultor > Sordicultor fermentans. The sequence goes on from DGDO01000135.1 coordinate 12,654, forward strand.
AAACTTACGGGGAAAAATAACCTGCGGTTCTGAATAAAAAAGGGGATAATCCTTTAGAAAAGAAGCAAAAAGAGGAGAAGAAATTACCCAATCCAATTTTTCCAATTCTAAAAAAGAGGCCAAATATCCCTCTAAACCCTTTCTACCTTCCACAATGAGAATTTCCCGGGGAGAAAGTACATCTACAGGCAAATAATACAAAGTGTGAGTTAAGAGGGAAAAATCGGGGTAAACAGGAAAAAGCTGGGATTGATGTTTATCGTAAACCAAAGTCCAGGAAGGGGGAGGAAGGTCAGGGAAATTAGAACTCAAGCCCAATGCTAATCGAGAATAAGGAGTATAAAATACTTCCAACAATTCTGCTGGACTATGGTAAACTTCAATAAGCTGGTTTTCCTCTACTTCCCTTATTGCCCGGGCAGGAGCATAAGGAGAAAGATAAATCTCAAGAGGAGAAAAAAAGAAAGTAATTCCAATAATCATTAATAAAAAAAGAGGGACTTTTTTCACTCTGGTTGCACTCACGAGAGAAAGAAGGGCAAGGAAAAGAAGAGCTTTTAGCTCTCCTAGAAAAAGAAGAATTAGATAGCTTATCCCTATCCCTAAGGAGGAGCCCACCAGATTGGCAGCATAAAAGCGAGGAAAGTGTGAGGGATAAAGTTCAAAAGCATACAACTGATACGAGCCATGAGCGAAGAAAGGCAGAAAAGCCAAAAAGAGAAGAGTAGCAAAATAAAACCAGTTATAACGATTGACCCAGAATTGATAAATATCTAAAGGCAAGAAGACTAACCCTGCGGCAAAGAGCAAAAGCGAGAGCGCAAGAAAATAGGGGATGTGCTCTTTGAACCACCGGGGAAGAAAAGGGTAAAGGCTTCCCGCTGCTCCATAGCCCAAAAGAGCTAAAGAAATAATTAAGGATACAAAATGATACTCAAAAATGAAACTAAATATCCTCATAGTGAGAGTTTCCACCGCTAAAGCTACCGCAGCTACTCCCAGAAGAGAAAGAGAAAATCTTGTTTCCTCCCGCACTGTAACCACCACTGTATATTTTAACTCTTAAAATGGCCACTTGATAGGTCTGCTAAAATATAACCTGTATTAATTTAGCGGGAGGAAAATGATGAAAGAAGTAGTCATAAGGTTTAAAAAACTCTCAGAGAATGCTTTTCTTCCTCGTTTTTCTTTTCCTGATGATGCCTGTTTTGACCTCTTCAGCCCTATTGATACCATAATCGTTCCTCAAGAAAGCAAAATCATAGATTTAGAAATCGCTTCTGAATTCCCTCGAGGATATGAAGTAGTGCTGCGACCTCGAAGCGGAATGGGGATTAACCATGGTATAATAGTGCATCTGGGTACCATTGATTGTGGATACCGAGGTAGCTGGATGGTCAGAATTTTTAATTTAGGTAAAGAAAATTACAGTATAAAAAGAGGAGACAGGATTATCCAGGGAGCCCTGCGAGAAATTCCTCGAGTTAAAATTATAGAAACTAATTCATTATCTCCTAGCGAAAGAGGAAAACAAGGTCTGGGCTCCACCGGTCGCTAAGTTTCAAAAGGGAGGAATAGATAGCCATATGAATATGCATATATTTGATAAACTCAAAAATGAGCCAATTATAGCTTATTTATCTATGGAAATAGCTCTTTCTTCAGATATGCCTACCTACAGCGGGGGGCTGGGAGTTCTGGCTGGAGATACAGTTCGTTCTGCAGCCGACCTCTCTCTTCCTTTTGTAGCTGTAACTCTAATAAGTCGCAAAGGCTATCTGAATCAAAAAATAAGCCCTGAGGGATGGCAAATCGAACAACCTGTAGAATGGGAAATCGAGAAAATCCTGACCCCCCTTCCTGTTCAGGTAGAAGTAGAAATCGAAAAAAGGAAAGTAAAAGTGGGAGCCTGGGTTTATCCCTGGAAAAGCGCCAGAGGAACAATAGTGCCAGTAATTTTTTTAGACACCAATATTCCTCAAAATACCCCTGAAGACCGTTCCATAACCGATTATCTCTATGGAGGAGATAGTCGTTATCGTCTGAAACAGGAAATTGTTTTAGGTATAGGAGGAAGTAGAATATTAAAAGCCTTAGATTTAGAAGTGAGAAAATACCACATCAACGAAGGTCATGCTGCTCTTGTAACCGTGGAGCTATTGCAAAGTTTTAAAAATTGCGATGTAGAAGCGGTTAAGAACTTATGTGTTTTCACCACCCACACTCCAGTAGAGGCGGGACATGATAAATTTCCTTATGATATGGTAAAAGACGTGTTAGGTGAACCTATCCCCCTTCCTCTTCTTAAACAGTTAGGAGGGGCAGACTGTCTAAATATGACTCTTTTAGCCTTAAATCTCAGCGGATATATTAATGGAGTAGCCAAAAAACATAGAGAGGTTTCTCTCAATATGTTTCCGGGCTATGACATCCATTCTATTACTAACGGAGTACACAGTTATACCTGGACCTCCCCCGGCTTCCAGACTCTTTTTGATCACTACATTCCCGGGTGGGCTCAAGAACCAGAACTTCTGACCCGAGCTGATATCATATCTAACCAGGAAATCTGGACTGTTCACCAAAAAGAAAAAGCCCGGCTTCTTCAATTAATCAAGGAAAAAAATAATATAGAAATGGATGAAGAAGCTCTTACTTTAGGTTTCGCTCGCCGTATGACTGCCTATAAAAGACCTCACTTCATCTTTACCGATGTAGAGAGACTGAAAAAAATAAACCGTGCAGGAAAATTACAAATTGTATTCGCCGGCAAAGCTCATCCTCATGATTTCGAGGGTAAAAAACTCATTCAGCAAATAATTCAATATTCTCGAGAATTAAGCCCGGAGATTAAAATAGCTTTCTTAGAAAATTACAACTTAGAAGTAGCTAAAAAAATAATAGCTGGAGTAGACATCTGGGTAAACACCCCCATGAGGCCACTGGAGGCTTCAGGCACCAGCGGTATGAAAGCAGCCCATAACGGTGTGATCAACTTTAGCGTGCTCGACGGATGGTGGATAGAGGGATGTCTTGAGGGAATAACCGGATGGTCTATTGGGCCAGAAAGCGAAGAAGACGGAAATCCTCAGGAGATTTTCCAAAAAGAGATAAGTGACTTCTACGGCAAGTTAGAGTATGTTATTGTTCCTACTTACTATCATCACCGAGAACAATGGATTAAGCTGATGAAAAACTCTATCTCTAAAGTCGCCTCTTACTTTAATGCCCACCGGATGATGGAAAGCTACATAACCGAAGCTTATTTTCACCAACCTTTTCTCCCTCTAACAAATGGTTCAATAGTCAAAGCAGAAAAGAACTAATTCTACTAAATATAAAATCCGGAGGCACTGATAACACTGAAGTAAAAACCAGCAATCCCTAAAAGCAAAAAAGCCTGGGGCAAAACCCCAGGCTTTTCTCTTTTTCCCTACTATAATAGCCTCTTTACTTTCCCTACTATAATAGCCTCTTTACTTTTACCGCTTGAGGTCCTTTATCACCTTGCTGTACCTCAAACTCTACTTCTTGGCCTTGCTCTAAAGTTTTAAAGCCGCTACCTTCGATAGCCGAGTAGTGAACGAAAACATCCCCACCTTCGTCAGATTCAATGAATCCATAACCTTTGGTGGCACTAAACCATTTAACTTTGCCAGTTGCCATTTAAACTTAAACCTCCCAAAATTGAATTGAAAATTAATAAGCTTGCGCAAGCTCGGAAAGCATAGTACCACCACTCCCTGGTTTTGTCAATAACCACATTTTTTATTTGTAGTTATTCTGTGATAATTTCTCGAGAGCCAAGAGGCATTCCGGCCAGCTTTCCAGCTTCTGGAAAAAAAGTATTAACTTGGATTTAATTCTCTTCCAGGAAGAAACCAGGAAAGTAGACCACAATTCTACTTTTTCTTTCTCTTTGGTTGGGTATTGGATTATGAATCAAAGTAAAACTCCAGAGCAGCTCCTCGCTCTAAAACACTCTCTCCACGGCCTTCGATCGTGTAGTAAAGGTCCAACATAATGGCACTATCCATGAACTAATACTCGGGAAAAGATGTCATCGAAAAGGAGGTTTTTAAACCTAATAAATCTCCTAAAATAGCGACTCTAAAGAAAACACCTCCGATTCTGTTCATCCTTTTTATTTATTTGACAATGCTTAAATATTTTATTAATTACAAACTATCCTAAAACCCACGCCCATAGCGGATTCTACATAGCAGAAGATGGATTCCGCTTGTACCAGTTAACATCCAGCTCCTTAACTGCTTTTACCTCGTCCAGACGCCTTAGTGGAGTGTGGTGGGGAGCTTCTTTCAGGATTTCCGGGTTTTCCATAGCTTCTAAAGCAATTTTCCTCATCGCTTTTCCAAACCTGTCCAGAGTTTCTTTGCTCTCTGTCTCAGTTGGTTCAACCATCAGGGCTTCTTCGACAACAAGCGGGAAATAAATTGTAGGAGGGTGAAAGCCATAATCCAGCAATCTTTTGGCTATATCTAAAGCCCTCACTCCCTTTGCTTTTTGTTTTTTGGCTGACAGCACAAACTCGTGCTTGCAAGAGCGGTCGAAGGGAAGATGGTAGTCTTTTTGCAGCTGGCGCATGAGGTAATTAGCGTTAAGGACAGCTATCTCGCTCACCTCAAGCAATCCTTGCGCCCCGAGAGACCTTATGTAAGCATAGGCTTTGACCATAACCAGAAAATTACCATAAAAAGATTTTACTTTTCCGATGCTTTTTGGCCGATCATAGTCCAGATAATAACTGTTATCTTTCATGCTCACAAGAGGAACAGGCAAGAAATCTTCCAGCTCCTCGGTAACCGCAATAGGGCCAGAACCCGGTCCTCCACCTCCGTGGGGAGCAGCGAAGGTTTTGTGCAAGTTATAGTGGACGATATCAAAGCCCATGTCTCCAGGGCGGGATATCCCCAGATTGGCATTCATATTAGCACCATCATAATATAATAGACCCCCTGCCTGGTGGACAATGTGGGCAATTTCTACGATGTCTTCTTCAAAAAGCCCCAGTGTATTGGGGTTGGTCAACATTAAACCTGCTGTCTGGGGTCCGGTGATTTTTCGCAGATTCAAAACATCTACTCCTCCTCGGGGGTTAGATTTTACTTCTACCACTCGGTAGCCACACATAGCCGCGCTTGCTGGATTGGTCCCATGAGCAGAGTCGGGAACGATGATTTCTTGTCTTTTGTGGTTTTCACCTCTATCACGGTGGAAAGCTCTTATAATCATCAATCCTGTGAGCTCTCCATGAGCTCCAGCCGCTGGCTGCAGAGTAGCCCGGTGCAGACCCGCTATTTCACACAGATATTTTTCTAATTCATACATGAGCTTGAGTGCTCCCTGCACAGTTTCTTCTCCCTGGTAGGGGTGAATCCTTTGAAAGCCAGCAAATTTAGCTACATCTTCGTTAATTTTGGGATTGTACTTCATGGTACAGGACCCCAGGGGATAGAACCCCACATCCACTCCATAGTTGAGTCGTGATAGTTGGGTAAAATGCCTGACTACTTCGCTTTCGCTCAGCTCAGGAAGATCAGCGGCTTTTTTTCGCAAAAATCGGGAGGGAATGAGGTCAGTCACCTTTTCTGAAGGGACATCACAATCAGGATATTCATAACCTCGACGCCCCGGAGAGCTCATTTCAAATATCAAAGGTACTTCATTTGAGTTATTCATTGGCCACCTCCTCCAGTACTTGCGCTAGGGCATCAATATCTTCCCTGGTTCGGGCCTCGGTTACGTTAAAAAGCATGACCGGACCCAGTTCTGGGTAATATGCTTTTAAGTCCAGCCCCCCTATTATTCCCCGCTCCCATAGTGCTTTATTTATTTTCTCCGGTGGAAGAGGAGTCCTGACTGGAAATTCGCTAAAAAATGCTCCGGTAAATAGAGGAGCAAATCCCTTAATACTTACAATTTTTTGATAAGCATAGTGGGCTTTTTGCAGGCACAAGTTGGCCACCTCCTGTAGCCCTTCTTTTCCTATCAAGCTGAGAAAAACTGTAGCGGCAAGAGCATTGAGAGCCTGGTTGGAACATATATTGGAGGTAGCTCTTTCCCTGCGGATGTGTTGTTCTCTGGTTTGAAGAGTGAGAACAAAACCTCTCCTCCCTTGTGCATCATTTGTTGCTCCTGCGATACGTCCGGGCATCTGTCGAATAAATTTATCGCGGGCGGCAAAGAACCCCAAAAACGGACCTCCAAAAGCCACCGGACCTCCCAAACTCTGCCCTTCCCCCACTGCTATATCGGCGCCATAATTGCCCGGTGCTTCCAGAATTCCCAGAGATATAGGATTAACGCAGACAATAAACAAAGCTCCATTTTCATGGGCTAAAGAGGCTATTTCTTCTACTTCCTCTAAAAGCCCCCAGAAATTGGGTTGCTGAATTAATACACAAGCCACGTCTTCGTCTAAGTTGTTTTTTAAGCTATGGAGGTCAACCTGGCCCCTATCATAGGGGACATATTGCGCTTCAAGACCCCGGCTTTCAAGGTAAAGTTGAGTGACCTGCCGATATTCAGGATGAATAGTTCTCGCTATCAGTGCTTTGCCTCGTCCGGTAGCCCCACAAGCTAAAATAGCCGCTTCGGCTAAAGCTGTCGCCCCATCGTACATAGAAGCATTGGCTACATCCATCTCCGTTAAGTTGCAAATTAAGCTTTGATATTCATACATAGCTTGCAAAGTCCCTTGGCTGATTTCGGGCTGATAAGGGGTATAGGAGGTATAGAACTCAGCGCGGTCTAAGATGTGCTGTACTGCACTGGGAATTAGGTGGTCATATGCGCCAGCTCCTAAAAAAGAAGGATATCGATCCAGGTCGGCATTTTTTTGAGCCAGAGCTCTCAGGGAGTTTAGCACTTCTATTTCTGATTGAGGAGGTGGTAAGTTTAGCTCCCCTCGAAAACGGACTTCTTCAGGAATATCATTAAATAACTCCTCAATAGAGGATATTCCCAAGCTTTTTAGCATGGCTTCCCGATCTTTCTCTGTTGTGGGTATGTATCTCAAATCTGTTTTCACCACCTTAAATTTTAATGTAGATTACCAGGGTTATGGTTTTAGTTCGTTCTCAATTAAAGATTGATAATCAGAAACTTTCATCAAGGTGTGGAGTTCTTCTTCCCCGGCGATCTCAATGACCAATATCCACCCCTCTCCGTAGGGGTCTTGGTTGACTAACTCCGGCTGGTTTTCCAATTGTTTATTAACTTCTATTATTTTCCCCGATACCGGTGCATACACATCTGCTACCGCTTTTACAGATTCTAAAGTGGCAACAGTATCTCCGGCCTTAACTTCCTTTCCTTCCTCGGGAAGCTCTACAAAAACCACCTCGACGAGCTGGTCTTGAGCATAAGATGTGACACCTACTATGGCTCGATCGTCTTCCACTTTGACCCACTCGTGACTTTTGGTGTAAAGGAGATCTTCAGGATACACGGTTGGTCCTCCTTTCGATTATTTTTTTATTCGGGGTGGAACAAAAGGACCCGCAGTTATTTCAGCTCTAACTTTTTTTTCTCGAATCAACAGCTCAATCACTGTTCCCGGTTTTTCCAGAGCAGGTGGAACATAACCCATGCCAATGTTTTTCTTCAAGCTGGGGGAGAGAGTTCCGCTGGTAACCACCCCTACTTTTTTTTCCTGATAAAAAATGGGATAACCCTGGCGGGGGATGCCCCGGTCTAAAGCCACAAAGCCAACCAGGCGTTTCTTGACCCCTGAGGCTTTTTGCTCAAAAAGAGCATCTCTTCCGATGAAGGAATGGTTAAATTTTACCACCCATTCCAGGTTGGCCTCCAGAGGAGTGATGCTTTCATCAATATCATTACCGTACAGAGGATATTTCATCTCCAATCTCAAGGTATCCCTGGCTCCCAGTCCTACTGGAGCTAAAGATAGCCCCGCTATCTTTGCCGCCTCACCGAGCAACTCCCAGGTTTTTGGCGCTTCGTCCCAGGGGATGTATATTTCAAAACCATCTTCTCCTGTGTATCCGGTGCGGGAAAGGATGGCTCTGAAGTTCTGGATTTTGGTTTCTAAAAAGTTATAGTATTTTAATTCTGAAACGGCGGGTTCTATATTTACCATAATTTTTTCTGAATCGGGCCCCTGTATGGCTATTAAAGCCAGGGAATCGGTCAGATTTTCTACTTTCACTGGTTCTCGAAGATGAGATTTAATCCACTCATAGTCTTTGGCGGTGTTAGCTGCATTTACTACCAGAAGAAACCCGTCTTCTAACCTGTAGACCAGTATATCATCTATAATCCCCCCGCTGGGAAGGCAAAGAAGAGAATACTGGATTTTGCCTGGTGATAGTTTGGTAGGGTCATTGGTGGTTAGTTTAGCAAGCTCCAACTCACAACCTTTCCCATAAATTTTCAACTCTCCCATGTGGGTTAAATCAAATATTCCGGCTTGAGTGCGAACCTTCTGGTGCTCGCTGGAAATTGTTTCATACAAAAGGGGCATCTCCCAGCCAGCAAAGGGAATCATCTTAGCACCCATTTTTTTGTGGATATGGTTTAAGGGGGTTTTTCTCAGTTCTTCCATTTTAAATCACAGCAGAAAAAACGCTATTTTTCAACACCTCCTTCAGAGTTTTCAATGTTTTATAAAAAAACTAAAGAGAGTCAGATTGACGCTGGTTTAGTTGCAAATAATGTGGTTCTCCCCTCTCTTATATTCCAGGTAACATTGTTATTGTCTTTGTGGTGTCTTCTTGATTAATTTATTAGTCAAGCCAGATTACCTAATTCGTAACACGCCTTTAAAAAATTGTCAATAGCTTTTTCTGAGTATGGCTATTCTAAAATGATGTTAAACAGTCTACGGCATAAGAAAAGAGATAAAAACATAAACTAAAAAATCTGCCAGTTAAAAAAGACATCTTCTACAGCTAACTATAAAATCTTCTTGAGAAAATGTCATTCGGTCAGGAAAAACAGATTATGTCTGAAAAATTAGAAAATCTAAAAATCATCTTCTCTTTTTAGAGAAAATAGGTTAAGCTTAAAGTAAATTACGAAAGGAGGAAAAAAATATGGAAATTTCTCATATTCTGGTACCCACTGATTTTTCTCCCTTTTCCGATTTAGCTCTGGAACACGCTGCTTCCTTAGCCGAAAAATTCGGGGCAAAGATAACCATTCTTCACGTTTTAACTCTGGCTGAAGTTAATGCCCTCACCTCTCAGCCCGGTAACCCCTGGGAAAACATTGTGCTTAAGATTCAGAACAATATGAGAGAAGAATTTGAAAAAAATGCCGGAAACTACTCTATAGTTGAGGAGCCAGTATTAGAAGTAGCAGTAGGAGAACCAGCAGAAGAAATAGCCAAATTTGCTGAAGAAAATGGAGTAAACCTTATAGTTATGGGAACTCATGGAAGGACTGGTTTGGCCAGTATATTTTTAGGTAGCGTCACCATCGGAGTAATAAAGAAAACCTGCCTGCCAATTATGGTAGTAAAATGTGCTGAGAGTTTGAAATAACCAAAATAGAGGGGTTTTGATATACTCAAAACCCCTCTATTTGAAACTAAAAAGATAGGATATATACCTGAGATATCAGGAAATTTGTAAAACTTAGTAAGCTCCCACTATGGAATTATATATTCAACTGACTGAGAAAAAGGAATTAGTTTTCTCACTTATTCAGCGTAGAAAACTCAGGTAAATAATCTCAACCCCCGGGAAAATAAGTCATCAAAATTTACTCCCCGGTAAATGAGGTCTTCTTCTTCGATTTGAGAGTATATCTTATCCTGAAAAGTGGGACGCTGGTGCTGATATATCACTCCCAAAGGAATTTTATCTCCCCACTCCAGGCTTTTTTCCAGAGCTTTAATTCTATCTTCCGGCTGATAACTATCATCTAAGTAATAAACTCTCTCTTTATACCAGGCAAAAGTATTGACCCGATTAAAAGTTACACAAGGTTGCAAAACATCTATTAAAGAAAAGCCCCTCCAGGTGAGAGCTTCTTTTATAATTTCCTTCAGTTTATCTACATCTCCTGAAAATCCTCGAGCTACGAAGCTGGCATCTTGAGAAATAGCCAAACTCAAAGGATTTAAAGGAAGAGATAAATTGCCCCAGGGCTGAGCTTTAGAAACAAATCCTTCTTCTGAAGTAGGAGAAGCCTGTCCCTTGGTCAGGCCATAAACCTGGTTATTATGTACAATTACCGTAATATCAGGGTTTCGCCGCAGAGCATGGAGAAAGTGATTTCCTCCTTCTCCATACATACATCCGTCTCCTGATTCTGCTATCACGAGAAGCCGGGGGTTTACGGTTTTCACCGCTAAAGCCACAGGAATGCTTCTTCCATGCAATCCATTAAACACATTTGCCGCTATATAATGAGGCAGTTTAGCTGCTTGACCGATTCCAGAAACCAGAACTACCTCTTCCGGGGAAAATCCCAACTCCGTGAGTGCTCCCTTTAAAGCTCTTAAAATTCCAAAATTTCCACAGCCTGGACACCAGGCGATTTCTACCTGACTATCAAAGAGATTACCCATTTTTCCCCACCTCCTTGACCTTAAGCAGTAATTCTTCCACCAGGAAAGGCCTTCCGTTATAGCTATTAATTCTAAAAGGAAAGGGCAATTTAAGTTCTCTTTCTAAAAGATTAGCCAGCTGCCCTCCATAATTATTTTCTACCACTACAGGAAGAGAAACATGACTGAAAAGTTCCTCTATTTGTAGAGGAAGAGGATAAATTTCGCTGAAGTGAATTATTCCGCTATCTATCCCCTCTGCTTTAAGTCTTTCGCCTGCCTCCTCTATTACTCCCCAGGTAGAGCCCCAACCAATTAAAGTTAAATCTTTCCCTTCTCTATGATAGGGTAATCGAACTTCTTTTCTCATTGTCTCTTTCTTCCTCATCCTCTTTTTGTGCATTTCCACTCTCAAATTTAAATCTTCGGTGAGATGTCCAAACTCATCATGTTCATCGCTATCTGCTACTACCAGCGCTTTACCCAACCCCGGGATAGCCCGGGGAGAGACACCCGAGGGAGATATGAGGTAGCGCCGGTAAGGAAGAGGAAAAGAACTAAATTGGGGAGCATCCGGCCTTTCTTTCACTTCCAAATTCTCATAAGTCCATTTAGAATCAGCTAAATATTGATCGCTTAAGATAATGACTGGCACTTGATACTTTTCTGCCAGATTAAAAGCTCGAATCACGAGATTGATAGCTTCCTGGGGGTCACGAGGAGCAAAAACAAAACGAGGGAATTCATCATGGGAAGCGTGGATTACAAACTCTAAATCTCCTTGCGAGGTCCGGGTGGGTAAGCCAGTACTGGGACCGGGTCTTTGAGCATCCACCACCACCAAGGGTGTTTCTGTCATAGCCGCTAAGCCTAAACCCTCGGCCATAAGACAAAAGCCACCTCCTGATGTTGCCGTCATAGCCCGAGCTCCAGCATAGGAAGCTCCAATAGCCATATTAATGGCTGCAATTTCATCTTCTGCTTGTTCTACTACCACTCCATACTCTTTGGCATGAGAAGAAATAAAGTTCAAAATTCCCGTAGAAGGAGTCATAGGATAGGCACTATAAAATTGACAACCACTTAATAAAGCTCCCCAACCCAAAGCTTGATTGCCATCCAGAACCAAAAGAGAAGAATTCCCTCTCCTGGTTTCCTCTATCAGTGGAGAAGAAACATAGGGAATTACTTCGTCTCTACCCCGCCTCAGGGCTTGTTTGTTTTTCTCTACTATTTCTTCTCCTTTACGGGCAAAAATCTCTTCTAAGTAACTATCAGCGCTCTCTAAATCTAATCCCAGAATACCCAATATAGCACCCACAGCAACGATGTTAGCAAAAATCTTATTTCCCACACCCTCAGCAATCTTTTCAAAGTTTAGAGGCAGGAAATGTTGAAAATGAGCTTCTCTTTCATTTCCTACCGCACCTAAAACCCATCCTCCCTCTTTTACTCTTCTCCGATGCAATTGGTAGGTTTCTTCATTAAGACAGGCCAGAATATCCACTTCTTTCAATGCCGCCCGGAGGGGAGTAGTAGAAAAGCGAACTTGAGTAAAGCTATGCCCTCCTCTTATCCGGGATTGATAATCCTCAATGGAAAAAACAAAATATCCACTCCTTTGTAAAATAGTGGATAGAGCTCCAGAAACAGTTTGCACTCCCTGCCCCGCTTCTCCTCCTACTAATAAGTTTAAGTCCAAATTTTACCCACCTCCTTTAGAAAACTAATACAACTCAGGCATACCCCCCCTGCTATACACAAAGGGTATCAATGCAAGAAGGAGCACTGCCCAAATGGTATCACGAGTAAATTTTTGAAGTTATTTTCTGTTACTTAATCTCTCTGCACCATCCTATGTTTTATTGCTAAACCAGATCAGTTTTTAAGCATTGTGATTGCACTCGATATATTACCACATCACCGGGGAAATTCGAGATAACTGATAAGAGAGAAATCGAGTAAAGAGCGACTCACTTCTATCCTACCGGATAGTCACTCAGGAATTAGTCTGGGTTAGAAGATATAAATTAAAAACTTAACAATTTCTGTCTAATTTCTATTGAAGCATTACAATCTTTATGCCTTCTTGATCAAAAGCTTTTTTTATAAGATAAAGTATATCTCTTTCTACATCCCAATGTTCATTGGGAGCTACTTTGAGCACTAATCTCAAAACCACTCTGGAAGAATCTAAACGCACTATCCGATGAATAGTAGCTGGCTCTAAAATCCTCCGGGGATGTTCTCTATGATATTTTTCTGCTACCTCTTCTAAAACACTTATAGCCTGGTCTATATCTGCTTCATATGCTATCCCCACCTCTACAATAGCCCGGCTAAAGCCTCGATTGTAATTGGCAATGCGGGAAATCTCTCCATTGGGAACAACAATAAGAGCTCCAGAAAAAGGACGAATACGGGTCACTCGCATCCCTATATCTTCTACTGTGCCAGTAATATCACCGATTTGCACTGTATCTCCTACTGAAATACTATCTTCCAGAAGCAAGAAAAATCCGGTCAAGACATCTTTGACCAGAGTTTGAGCACCAAAACCTACTGCAATACCTACGATTCCCGCTCCGGCTATAATGGCTGTAGCATCAACTCCTAACTGACGAAGAATTAAAATAGCAGCGAAAAAAATAACTACGTATTTTAATATACTCCGCAAAAGAGGTACCAGGGTGTTAACTCGACGAGCTAATTCTCGCCGATCGGTATATTTTTTTCCTCCCCAGGACAGAATTTTCCTTATTAGCCTCTCACTTATCGATAAAATAAAGTAAGAAACACCCACAATAATAGCAATGTTTAAAGCTCTTATGAGTACAGTTTCTAAAATACTGACACTGGTTTCCGGCATCAATCTCTCCTCAAAGCCAGAGTAATACCCTGTCTTTCAAAAATCTCCTGGTGATATTCCTGGATGGATTTAACAGTTATAGAGCCAGACTTGAGACGCTCTATAGCATAAACCGTGGCTTCTGCTCCTGAGAGGGTGGTAACAAAAGGAATGCTGCGAATAATCGCCTCTTTACGAATTATGCTACTTTCTAATTGAGCACGCCCTCCAGAAGGAGTATTAATAATCAGATCTATTTGCCGGTTCTTAATCACATCCACCACGTTAGGGCGTCCTTCCCCTACCTTTTCTACTATTTCTACTGGAATACCATTATTACTCAAAACTTTAGCTGTTCCACGGGTAGCTACAATTTTAAAACCTAAATCACGAAGCTTTTTAGCTATAAAAATTATCCCTCTTTTATCCCGGTTTTTAACACTAATGAATACCGTACCTTCTGAGGGCAGATAAAATTGAGCAGCAATTTGAGACTTGGCAAAGGCCATCCCAAAATCGCTATCAATTCCCATTACTTCTCCCGTGGAGCGCATCTCCGGACCTAATACCGGGTCTACCCCGGAAAAACGCCGGAAAGGGAAAACTGCTTCTTTAACCGCAAAATAATCTATTTTTACTTCTTCAGTTAAGCCTATTTCTCGCAGCTTTCTTCCTGCCATCACTTGAGAAGCCAGGCGAGCGTAAGGAACGCCGGTAGCTTTACTTACAAAGGGAATGGTGCGAGAAGCACGGGGGTTCACTTCTAAGACGAAAACCTCGTCGTCTCTGGCTGCATATTGGACGTTCATAAGGCCTACCACTTTAAGTTCTCGAGCTAAAGTATAGGTAATCTGCTTCACTTTTTCAATGATTTCATCGCTCAGAGAAAAGGGAGGTATAACACAAGCACTATCTCCTGAGTGGATACCCGCTTCTTCAATATGTTCCATTATACCGGCAATAATGGTGGTCTCCCCATCACTGATGGCATCAACATCTAGCTCTATTGCATCTTCTAAAAACTTATCAATTAAAATGGGATGTCCGGCAGAAACTTCTACTGCTTGCGAGATGAACTCTTTTAGCTCCTCTTCGCTATAAATTATTCTCATCGCTCTCCCTCCCAGAACATAGGAAGGACGCACCATAACCGGGTAGCCAATCTGAGCAGCGACCAAATGAGCTTCTTCAAAAGAGGTAGCTATTCCGCTGCGGGGCTGTTTTAGTCCAATTTTATCAACTAATTCCTTAAACCGATCTCGGTCTTCAGCCATATCGATACTTTCTGGAGAAGTCCCTAAAATTTTTACTCCTGCTCTCTCTAAACCTTTAGCTAAATTGAGAGGAGTTTGTCCTCCCAGCTGGAGTATCACTCCGTGAGGGTTTTCTTTCTCTACCACGTTAAGAACATCTTCTAAGTACACTGGTTCAAAAAACAACTTGTCTGAGGTATCATAATCGGTACTCACTGTCTCCGGGTTGCTATTCACCATGATAGTTTCATAACCCAGGTCCCTTAAGCCCCAGGTCGCATGGACACAACAATAATCAAATTCAATTCCCTGCCCTATCCGATTGGGTCCTGCCCCTAAAATGATTGCCTTTTCTCTCTTTGAGGGGTTAGCTTCACATTCTTCCTCATAAGTAGAATAGTAATAAGGAGTTTCGGCAGGGAATTCACCGGCACAGGTATCTACTTGTTTGTAAACCGCCTCTATTCCCTTTTCTTCTCGCCACCTTCTCACTTCTTCTTCTTCGGTATTCCAGAATTCAGCCAGCTGGTGATCAGAAAAACCAAATTCTTTGGCTCTTTTCCCTGATTCCGGGTTCAAATTTTTCCAGTCTTTTATATGCTTGAGCTCCTCTTCCATCTCTACTATTTCTACTATCTCATAAATAAACCAGGGATCGATTTTAGTTAAGTTATAAATTTCTTCTATGTTTAAACCCTCTTTAATAGCCATTTTTATATAAAATACTCTTTCAGCATTGGGTTTAGCCAACCTTTCCCGTAATATTTCTTGTCGCTTCCCCGGAGAAAAATCCTCCCAGTTTTTGATATCCTCCAGACCATACTTACCGATCTCCAGGGAACGAAGTCCTTTTTGAAGAGCTTCTTTAAAATTACGCCCAATAGCCATAGTCTCTCCCACACTCTTCATGGAAATTCCTAACCAGGGTTCAGTTTCAGGAAATTTTTCGAAGGTAAAACGAGGGATTTTCACCACACAATAGTCCAGAGCTGGTTCAAAAGAAGCTGGAGTTTTGCGAGTAATATCATTGGGAATTTCATCTAAAGTATAACCTATAGCTAATTTGGCGGCAATTTTAGCAATAGGAAAGCCCGTAGCCTTGGAAGCAAGAGCCGAAGAACGAGAAACCCGGGGGTTAATTTCAATAATTACAATCCGACCATTTTGAGGATTAACGGCAAATTGAATATTACAGCCTCCTGTATCAACTCCAATTTCTCTTATAGCTTTGATGGCTAAATCTCGCATCAACTCATATTCCTGGTCAGTTAAGGTTTGAGCAGGAGCCACGGTTATGCTATCACCAGTGTGTATTCCCATAGGGTCGAAATTTTCAATAGAACAAATGACCACCACATTATCTTTAGCATCTCTCATAACCTCCAGCTCAAACTCTTTCCAGCCTGCTACTGATTCTTCAATCAATATTTCTCGAATCAAGCTACTATCCAATGCCTGTTGAGCTAAATCTTCAAACTCCTCAATATTGTAGGCAATAGCTCCTCCTGTCCCTCCCAGAGTGAAGCTGGGTCTTATAACGAGAGGAAAACCTATCTCTTTAGCTATTCGGATTGCTTCCTCTAAACTATAAGCTTGTCCGCTTCGAGGGACTTCTATTCCCACTTTAGTCATGGATTCTTTAAAAAGTCGGCGGTCCTCTGCTTTTTTAATAGCTTGAATAGAGGCACCCAAGACTTCTACTCCCCACTTATTTAGCACTCCTCGCTCTTCGAGCTGTACAGTTAAATTTAAGGCAGTTTGTCCTCCCAAAGTGGGAAGCAAAGCATCGGGTTGCTCTCTCTCTATAATCTTTTCTAAAATTTCAGGAACTAAAGGCTCGATATAGGTATGATCAGCCATCTCCGGATCAGTCATAATGGTGGCCGGGTTACTGTTTACCAAAACCACTTTGTAACCTTCACTCTTTAGCGCTTTGCACCCCTGAACTCCTGAATAATCAAATTCACAAGCCTGCCCGATTACTATAGGACCGGAACCAATAATCAAAATTTTCTGGATATCTTCCCTTTTAGCCAAGATTATCCTCCACCATCTTTATAAACTCATCAAAAAGATAAACAGTATCATGAGGGCCGGGATGAGCCTCAGGATGAAACTGCACCGAGAAAAAGGGTAAACGCTTATGTCTCATTCCCTCCAGAGTAAAATCGTTGAGATTAATGTGGGTAACTTCTACCTCGGGAGGTAAAGTATCGGAGTCAACAACAAAACCGTGATTTTGAGTAGTTATGGCCACCCAGCCAGAGCGTAAATCTTTAACCGGATGATTAGTTCCGTGATGGCCAAATTTCAATCTGGAAGTTTTCCCTCCCACGGCTTGTGCCATTATCTGGTGGCCAATGCATATTCCCATAATAGGAAACCTCTCCATTATCTTTTGCACCAGATCTACCAGATAAGAAAGGGAAGCAGGATCTCCTGGCCCATTGGAGATAACCACTCCGTGAGGTTTTTCCTTTATAATTTCTTCTACCGGGGAAGTAGCGGGATAAACTACTACTCGACAATTTCTCTTGGCCAGTTCTTTTAATATGCTAAATTTTACCCCGCAATCCACAACCAAAATGTTAAATTTTCCCTCTTCCTGCCACACATAAGGAGCAGGAGTCGTAACTTCCCTGACCAAATCCCGACCAATCATGGGGGGAATTTGCCGCGCTTTTTTTATCAAAGAGGCCGGGTCTGAGTCTCGGGTGGAGATTACTCCCCGCAAAGCCCCCTTCTCCCGGATGTGCCTGGTAAGGGCTCGAGTATCTATTCTTTCTAATCCCAGCAAGTTATGGCGTCTAAAATATTCTTCTAGGGTTTCCTCTCCTCTCCAACTACTATAAATGGTACTTTTTTCTCTAACAATTAAAGCTTCTACTTGAGGACGAGAAGATTCTGAATCTTGAGAGTTGATGCCGCAATTACCGACGAGAGGATAGGTTATGGTTACGATTTGACCTCGAAAAGAAGGATCGGTGAGGACTTCCTGGTAGCCGGTCATGCCGGTATCAAAGATTACTTCCCCCCCTGCTTCTCCTTCCGTACCAAAAGCATAACCCTGGAAAATTCTTCCATCTTCCAAAGCTAATAACGCTTTCATTCCAACACCCTCGGTTAAATATAACATAACTGTCAAGAGGTAGAACTTCAGATTTTAAAACCGGGAAAAGGATGAAATTCTCCTTTTATGGTATCCTACAAAACCTGTTATTACCAATAAGAGGGATACTCTCTTCTTTCATCACTGCATGACCGCAAGGGAATATCTTACTATATAGCCCTTTTGAGAAATAAGCCTCTCAACGACGACAGAAACATTGTAATGATTTTTGCAGTTAACTCTCTCCGGGGGCGACATAGCGATTTGCTAACCAATTTTACAAAATGTAGAAATGCAAAATTTCTTAACTTAAGAGTTCAAAATCTATTCAGCTTCCTCGCTTTTTCAAAAAACCATTAGTTTAGTTACACTTATATCTTTCCTTTTCCGGAATCTGGGAGAGCTAATCTATAAATGTTCATTGACAGATAAGGGTATAAAATTATAGAATAGTAGTGGATTAGATTAAACCCTTTGGTTGCGCGCCTGTAGCTCAATAGGATAGAGCGGCGGACTTCGGATCCGTAGGTTGGGGGTTCAACTCCCTCCAGGCGCGCCAAGGCTTCACAGAACCATTTTCGCCTTCTCTACCCTCTCTAAAAACCCCTGAGTCCGACGACTATAAATCTACTCCCAGGAAGAGGCGATTTCTGTGGGGCAGGTAGTAAAACTTCCGCAACCTGAGGGCTGGGAAAGTTTCTTAGAGCTGTTCCTCTTTGAAAGGAAAGCAGAAGGTAAAGCTCCCCG
>DGDO01000121.1 GCA_002385475.1 Candidatus Sordicultor fermentans
AGATGTGTATAAGAGACAGGGTTTTACCTCTCCTTGAAGCTGCTCTTTTTCTCTCTTTTTTGAGTGCTTTTCTGGGTGGAATCGTCTTTCTTCGCCCTCTTCTTGCCTTTCTTTTGAGAAGCGCTCTTCGGGCTTCTCTTTTTGTTTCTGCATTTTTAGAAGAGCATGTTCCTCATTTTTTCTGGGATTTTTCTCAGATAAGAAATCAGCTGTGGGGATGGGTTTTCTGGCTCTCTCTTCTCGGATTTTTTATTTTTCTCATCAGACGAGAGAGGAAAAAGTTAATATGGGGTTCTGTTTTAGTCGGTGTTCTTTTAGTGGGGGGACTTTATCTTTTCCTTCCCCCACCTCTTGAGTTCTGGGTTTTTGACGTAGGACAGGGTCTGGCAACGGGGATAGTAGAGGAAAGGACAATGAGCTTTATCGATGCCGGAGGAATAATAAGGGGCTATGGTAATACAGGAAAAGCAGTTTTAGAAAAATTTATCCACTATCGGGATATAGAGAAAGTTGACTATGTTTTTCTCACCCATTTTCACCAAGACCACTCTGCAGGTATAGAGCCACTATCTTCCTCTTTTCCCGAGCTTGCAGTATTAAGTCTTCCTTATTTTCCCAATTTTTCTTGTTTTCCTCTTTCTTCTCGTGCTCAGTTAGAAATCTTTCCCATCCAGGGCAAGAAAGAAAACGAGCAGGCTCTGGTTTTTCGGTTGACTTTACCTCATTTACGGATTTTAATTTGTGGAGATGTGGAAGAAGAAGGAATAAGATATCTTATGGGGTGGGGAGAGGAAAACTTGAAAGCCGAGGTGGTGATACTTCCCCATCACGGTAAATATGTCAGCAACATGGCAGAGCTTCTCTCCCTTTGTAATTGTGAGGTGGCAGTAATTTCTTGTGGAGAAAATAGCTACGGGCACCCCAGCCCCGAGACCATAAAGTTGCTTGCCGACTTAAACTTGCCTTATTTTATAACTCAAGAAGATGGGGCGATTTGTTTTCGCCCCACAGGAAAAAGTTGGGAGGTTAAAAGATTTGGGAAAGGTAGAATTTAAAACCTGGATGAACCAGGATATAAAAGGTAGATGTTTTGTTCTGGAGCTCGCGGTGGGAGGAAAATATTTTGAAGACCACTGCTGGCCACAAATTGTGGAAAAGCTGGGAGGGGGAAAAGTGGTGAGGATTAAAGGGAAAAAGGAGTGGGAAGAAAAAGGGGGAGGGGCGATTTTACCTTCTCTTTTCGGGGAGAAGAAGATTCTGTTGCTGGAGGATTTGGAAGAAAGCCTCGCTCTGAAAATAAAAAATATCAGCTCTCCCCATTTTCTGGTATTTATCTCTTCAGGCTGGAGGGGAGGAAAGGAGTGGAGTGATGACACCTGGATAAAAGTAGAGCCTCCTCGCTATGATCTGGAAAACTTTTGGAAAAAGAGTGCAAAGAACAAGGGAATATTCTTAGACAATCAAGTTCTCCGGTCTCTTTCTCGCTGGAGCAAGGAATACGATTGGGGAGAGGAAGATGTAGAACAGTTTTTGAGCCAGTTTTCAGAAGGGGAAACCGTAAAAATGGAAGACGTAGAACTTTACTTTGAGAAAAACGAGCGAACGCTCCTTTTTCGCTTTCTGGACGCCACAGGAGAGAGAAACCTGGAAGGAGCTATTTTCTACCTTCGCTCTCTACTGCAGATTGGTTTTTCTCCCTCTTTGCTTTTAACCAACGTTGCTCGTCGCTTTCGTCTCTTGTGGCAAGCTCAGGAGACGAAAGAAGAAACTGTAGACCTATGGTCAGGTAGAAAACTCAGCCCTTTTGAGTGGAGAGAAAAAATTCTAAAAAACAAGAATAAATATAACTTAGAAGAAATACAAAGAGCTTTTGAAATTCTCTACCAGGTAGATAAAGCACTAAAAACCCGGAATCCCGAGCCAGAAGCTTTGCTTCTGGGGATGTTGGTAAAAATAATGGCTAAGTAAGAGAGCTTTCGTGCTGAGCAGCAGCTTGATTAAGCTTGTTGGTGAGACGAGATTTAATCCGAGCAGCTTTATTTTTATGAAAAACTCCTTTGCTCACTGCCATATCAACTTTCTTATACACCCGAGGAAGATAAGAATGAGCCTCTTCTATCATTCCTTCTTCTACGAGCTTTCTGAACTTCTTGATTTCAGTTTTAGTAGCTGATTTGATGCTTCGGTTACGCATTCTTCTCTTTTCGTTTTTTCGCAAATTTTTCCAGGCCGTTTTAGTGTTGGGCACTTTTTCCACCTCTTAAAAGATTTTTTAAAAAAAGACGATGCTAATTTTAACACGGAGCTTTAATATTTGCAACCGGAAGGAGCTCAGGATAGTGTAAATTTATGAGGAAAACTTTCAGGCTCTCCTTAAATACCACAGCCTGCCCGGGCAGGCTGTGGTGCAGGTTCGAAATCCTATGGAGTAACCGTGCAGGTGAGAATGCTTAACGGAGTGCTGAAAGCATTCCCGGCTCGGTCCTTAATATCCATAAGGGAATTGTAAATAAAGTGGACCATCACCTGGTCACCGGTAACCAGCTGGTCTGTATCCCATTTTCCGGTTAAGGTAACCGTCTGGCTGCCTTCTTCAAGGGTTGCTTCAGTCACCGTGAAATGAGAGCCACCTGGGCATGCAACACAGCTCACAGCCCAATATGCAAGATGTTCGAAAAGATTCACGTCTCCTATAACTACCGGTTCATTAAACTGAACAGTTATAGTGGGCGCTGCATCAAGGGGGGCGTCTGCCTTTGCTGAGCAGGAAAGAAAATAAGGTGGTGTTGTGTCTACCACAAGAGAAAAAGTTTCCTGATCGCTTTCCAGAAGCTCTTCGGCCTTAGCGGTAAAAGCAAAGGCAAAGGTCCCTTCAGTGGTTCCACTGGTCCAGCTCCAGGTGAAGCTTCCTGCAGAATTGGTAGTGGTACTACCAAGAAGAGTGCCATTCAGATATACCCTGATAATAGCATCAGCCGGCCCACTTCCGGTAAAGGTAACTGTAACACCACCCCTCACCGGATCACCATTTTGCAGATTCTTTGAGCCATCATTTACAGTTATGAGTTGAGGCTTTTGAGTTTGGCTGGGCGAGGGACCACCACACCCTGCAAGCACCACAAGAAGCACCAACACAGAGAGAAAAACTATTGGTTTTTTCATCTTTTTTCCTCCTCTTCTCCTAATTCAAAATACTATTTTAGAGCTCGTCAGAGAATAAATCAAATCTTTACACTTGTCAGTGTCTATGAAAGTGGTTGGCTACGCTAAATATTGTTTTACGGTTGAAAAAAGTAGTAAGAATAGAGAGCTTTTTGCTCCCCCTGCTAAATCGGGGTTGTATCTTGGATATATTAGATGTCGAGGACTCTCGTGACGAAAAGCAGGGCTTTGCGGTTTTCTGGCTCATTCCCCGGCTCACCCAACATCTCTTCTGCGTGCCGGGATTCTCTTCGAGCTCTAAAGCAGGTGTCTTAATGAACCAAAAAGTGCCCAATTGCGATTGATAAAAAATGTCAATTATTGTATGATGGTAGAATGTAGAGTTTCTAACCGGGTCTGCCCCTGTCAGGAAATCCAACATTTTTAGAAGTAAAGGGTGATTTTATGGCATCGTCAAAAGATAACGCTCAAGACATATCGTTTTTTTTAGAAGCGAAAACGCCTGCTGACGTACGTAAGGCAATATTCAAACTGGCTTTGCCGGCAATGCTTGAATTTATGCTTATGATGCTGGTGCAAATGATAGATATGATACAGGTAGGCTCCCTGGGCCCCTGGGCTATTGCTGCAACCGGACTGGCAGCTCAACCAACCATGCTGATTTTTTCAGTGTTTAGTGCGCTGGTTGTCGGGACTACAGCCCTTGTCGCGAGGGCTGCGGGAGCTGGAGATCGTGAATATGCCTCTCGTGTAACCAGACAGTCTTTTGTAGTGGTGTTACTTATGGGAGTTATTGTAACCGCAGTAGGTATTCCCGCTTCTGGAGCTATCATCCGATTAATGGGTGCAGACGTTGATACAATTGGCCCGGGAACAATTTATATGAAAATTATAATGGCAGGAACAGTGTTTACTGTGGGTAACATGGTGCTGGCAGCCTCTTTAAGGGGCGTAGGCGATATGGTAACCCCCATGATTTCAAATATCGTAGCAAATGTCGTCAACATATTCATGAACTGGTTGTTAATTAATGGCAACCTTGGATTCCCTCGATTGGAAGTGGCAGGCGCAGCAATAGCCACATCCTTTTCCAGGTTAATAGCATTTTGCATTACTATGCATGCGGTATATGCCCGGGATAAATATATCAGCATATCCATTCATGATTCATATCGCTTTGAGCCCGATGTAATACGAAGCGTGTTGAATATTGGCACCCCGGCAGCGATAGAGCAGCTGATTATGAGGACTGGTGCATTATTGTTTGCACGACTGATTGCCGGATTTGGCACTATAATGTTTGCTGCCCATCAGATAGCGATAAACATTGATGGTCTGGGAATTGTACCGGCAATGGCGTTTCAGATGGCCGCCACCACTCTTGTAGGGCAGGGTATAGGCGCACAAAAACCCGAACTTTCAGAAGAAGCAACACGACAATCAATAATTGTCAGTACGATAATCATGTCGTTAATTGGCGTTGCTTACTTCTTCTTGGGTAAGTATGCCATAATGATTTTTACTCGAGATGCTCAAGTAATCTCCTTGGGAGAAAGCGCCTTGAAAATTTTAGCATTTTCCCAGCCTTTCACTGCTGTTTACTTTGTTGTTGCTGGTGCCCTGCGGGGTGCAGGGGATACAAAATATGCCATGTATGCCAGCGCAATTGGCATGTGGGTCACCCGCTTAGGCCTGGGATACATATTAGCAGATTTATTGAATATGGCACTTATTGGTGCCTGGATTGCCGTTACCGTAGATATGGCGGTGAGAATGGTGCTGGTGGTGTATTTGAGGAGTATAGCAGAGAATATGGCAAGAAGTATAGTGAGGAGAGCTTAAGCGAAAGCATATAGTATAGAAAATAGCGGGCGACAAAAAAGGCAATAGAGACATTCAGGGGAGACGAGCAAGGTGGCTTTTCCTCCGCGTTGTTTTGGTCTTTTTCTCTTGTCCTTTTTGTTTTTCTCTTTTTGGAACCATGAGAGGGCAAGGCCCTCTCATGGTTCTGTTATAATCTTCTTATGAGTAAAAAAATACTTTTAGTTAACCCCTGGATTTATGACTTTACTGCTTTCGACCTCTGGCTCAAGCCTTTAGGGCTTCTTTATCTTGCCTCTCATCTTCTAAACCAGGGGTATGAAGTGGAGCTCTTAGATTGCCTGAACCGTTTAGATCCCGAGTTTCCACCTGTCTCTCGTGGTCCTCGCTATCTGCGAGAAGCAGGCTGCGGTAGCTATTATAAAGAAATTCTTCCCAAGCCCTCTTTTTTTCAGGATGTCCCTCGCTACTGGGGAAGGTTTGGCTTGCCTTTCGATAAAGTGAAATCCAGAATGGAGAAACTATCCCCTCCCGATTTTGTCTTTATCACCTCAGGCATGACTTACTGGTATCCAGGAGCGGTAGTAGCGAAAGAGCTGGCCAGGAAAATCTGGCCAGAGGCTAAAACGGTTTTAGGAGGGATTTATCCCGCTCTCTGTCCTGAGCACGCCGAAGGATGGGGGTTTGATTACGTGGTGAAAGCTACCGACCCCCTTTCGGTGATGAAGGAACTGGAATGCATTTTAGAAACAGATTTCAAAGTGGAAAGCTATAGTGATTATTTTTCCCTGAGACCTGCTTTCTTCCTTTACCCGGAGCTCTCTTATATCGTCCTTCTCACTTCTTTAGGATGCCCCTTTCGCTGCACCTATTGTGCTTCAGGAAAACTCTATCCTTCTTTCTGGTGCCGCCCCCCCGAAGACATAATAGAGGAAATCCTGTTTTCCAGAGAAAAATATGGAATAAAAGATATAGCCTTCTATGACGATGCTCTTCTTTTCCAGGGAGAGAAACACTTTCTTCCCCTCTTAAAGAAGTTAGAAGGGCTATCTTTAGACCTTCGCTTTCACCTTCCTAACTCTATTCATCCCCTGTATGTTACTCCCCAGATTGCCCAACTGATGAAGAAAGTGGGGTTCAAGACTTTGCGGATGAGTTTAGAAACCTCTTCTTCTCTGTGGCAGGAAAAAACAGGGGGGAAGGTAAATAACTATGCTTTTGAGAAAGCCACGAGATACTTTTTAGACGCTGGTTTTGCTCCTCAGGAGATAGAGGTATACCTCCTCTTTGGCCTGCCGGGCATCCCCGAAGAAGAGATGGTAAATTCCATCGAATATGTAAAAAGCCTGGGGCTAAAACCTCGCCTGTCTCTTTATTCTCCTATCCCCGACACTCCCGATTATTATAAAATTGAGGGGCTACTGCCCGAGGATGAACCTCTCTTCCACAATAAAATCGCTTTCCTCTACAAAAGTGGCAATGCCCTTCTCTATCAAAAACTGCAGAGAGCAATAGCCCCGGAAGATTAGGTGAACTGAAGCATTCTCTCGATACTCAGCGCTGCTTTTTGAATAATCGGCGGAGGAAGCTCCACCTGGTATTTCATTTCTTGGAGAGCAAAAGCCACTTTTTCCAGGTTTATTTTTTTCATATCCGGGCACACTGCCTCTTCCTTCACCGGATAAAAATGCTTTGTCGGGTTTTCCTTTTGCAGGCGATGGAGAATACCCACTTCTGTTCCAATGATAAACTCATCAGCAGGGGAGCTCTTCACATAGCGACACATACCTTCGGTAGAAAGCACCTGATCCGCCTTCTCTGTTACTTCCGGGCGACATTCAGGATGGGCAAGTACCTCCGCTTGAGGATGGAGCTCTCTGGCTCTTTCAACATCTTCTCCGCTTATTGCCGCATGTATCGGACAATATCCTGGCCAGACGATGAATTCCCTTCCTGTTTTTCGAGAGACATAACTGGCCAGATACTGGTCGGGAACAAAAATAATGGAAGAAGCAGAGTTCAGTCCCTTTTCCACCACTTTAGTGGCATTTGCTGATGTACAACAAAAATCACATTCTGCCTTTACCTCCGCTTTTGTGTTCACATAGCAAAGCACCGCTGCCTCAGGATGGCGATTTTTGAGGTCAACAAGCTGGGGAGCAGTAATCATATCCGCCATGGGGCATCCTGCCTCCTGGTCGGGGATTACCACTACTTTTTGAGGAGAGAGGATTTTTGCCGTCTCCGCCATGAAAAAAACTCCACAAAATACGATAACTTGAGCATCGGTTTTGCTCGCCTCTATGCTCAATCCCAGTGAATCTCCTACAAAGTCAGCTATGTCTTGCACTTCAGGAAGCTGATAATTGTGGGCTAAAATTACCGCATTCCTCTCCTTTTTTAGTTTTTCGATTTCCCCTTTCCAGTCTCTCATCAATTTTCACCCCTAATCGAAAATCTTAAAAAGCTTCTTCAATAATCCCCCCACCCAGAACTGTATCGTCACTATACAAAACTACCGATTGGCCAGGACTAATCATCTCTACTTTTTCTTTGAATATAACCCTAATCTCATCCGGGCCGACAATCTCTACCGAGCAGGCCTTTTCTTTCTGGAGATAGCGCACCTGAGCAAACACAGACGAGGGAAGCTCATCAACCAACCACTGGAAATGAGAAGCCACCAACCCCCGAGCCTCGAGCGCCTCTCTTTCCCCTACCACCACTTCGTTTCTCTCCGGATGCACTGCCACCACATAAAGAGGTCGAGAGTGAGCTACCCCTAAGCCCTTTCTTTGACCAATGGTATAGCGAAAATATCCCTTGTGTTCGCCCACTATTTTACCTTCTGTGGTAACTATAAAACCGGGGGAATCCAGAGAGATTCTCTCCTCCAGGAATTTCCGGTAATCGCCCTCGGGGAGAAAACAAATGTCTTTACTTTCCGATTCTTCTGCTATATGAAGATTATATTTCAAAGAGAGCTCCTTCACCTCTTTTTTGGTAAAATCGGAAAGAGGAAAGATGATATAGGGAAGGTTGTCTCTTCCAATATCATAGAGAAAATAAGTCTGGTCTTTCTTCCGGTCTTTGGGTCTTCTTAAAAAATATTTTCCTTCTTTTTCTTCGATTTTAGCATAATGGCCAGTGGCCAGAAAATCAAATCCTTTATGGCGGGCATACTCCAGGAGCTTGCCAAATTTGAGGCGCCGGTTACATACCACACAGGGGTTGGGAGTCTTGCCTTTTAAGTATTGAGAGACAAAATCTTCAACGACTAACTCCTCAAACTCCCGGGAAAAATCCACCACATAATGGGGAACAGAAAGAGCGCGGCAAATCTCCCGGGCACCTTTAATGGCCGTATCAGACTCCTCCTCTCCCTTCGCAAGATGCATGGTTACCCCGGCAACTTCAAACCCTCTCTCTAAAAGCAAAACACAGGATAGCGAAGAATCTACTCCTCCGCTCATAGCCACCAGTACTTTTTTTCTCACATTGCTCACCAAAGAGATAAATAACGCTCTCCGGTATCAGGAATAATTACTACAACGAGCTTCCCCTTGTTTTCCTCTCGAGTGGCCACCTGCACTGCTCCCCACAGAGCCGCCCCGGAGGAGATACCCACCAGTATTCCCTCCTCTTTTGCCAGACGCTCGGACATCGAAAAAGCATCCTCGTCGCTAACAGTAATTACCTCATCCAGGAGCTCCAGCTTTAAAACCGGGGGAATGAATCCCGCTCCAATTCCCTGAATGGAGTGCTGCCCCGGAGAGCCTCCTGAGAGAACCGGAGAGCGAAGAGGCTCCACTGCCACTGCCTGGAAAGCTGGTTTCTTCTCCTTAAGAGCCTGAGCAATCCCGGTGATGGTTCCGCCACTTCCCACTCCTGCAACCACAATATCCACCTCACCATCGGTATCTTCCCATATCTCTCGAGCAGTGGTTTCCCGATGAGCGCGAGGGTTAGCCGGATTTTCAAACTGCTGAGGCATAAAAGCTCCCGGGGTGTCTTCTACAATTTTTTGGGCTCTCTCTATCGCTCCTTGCATGCCTCGAGAGGCGGGAGTGAGAACCACTTCGGCTCCCAGGCGAGTCAAGATTTTCCGTCTCTCTACCGAGACACTTTCGGGCATAGTCAAAAGGAGACGATAGCCTCTCTCGGCACACACAAAGGCTAAACCAATACCGGTATTGCCGCTCGTGGGTTCTACCACCAAAGACCCGGTTTTGAGAAGGCCCTGCTTTTCCGCTTCTTCTATCATCGCCACGGCGATTCGGTCTTTGACGCTCCCGCAGGGGTTGAAAAATTCTAATTTTGCCACCAGTTCCCCTGGCAAGCCCTTCCCGATTTTTCCCAGCCTCACTAAAGGGGTGTTTCCCACCAGCTGGGTAATGTTATCTTTTATTCTCATAAATCACCTCTTAAATCATCCGCTTCTTTACTTCTTCTTCACTCATTCTCTCTACCTCCAACACCCTCAAAAGTGAGCCAGTTTTTGCACCCACAGAAACCACCTCTCCGGGGAAGTGAATATAACGGGCAAGAAGGGAGGCTGCCTCTTGAAGAAGAGGCTCATCAGCTTCTCCCCGACCGAGAGCCAGGGGACCCTTACCCTCCCGGGGGAAAAACAATATGTCATCTTCCCGGACAAATTCTTTCAGCTTCTCATTCTCTATCTGGTTTCTCCCCACCACAAGCTTAAAAGAAGGACGGAGACGAAAATGTCTTCCTACTTTCAAGAGCTCCACGCTCTCAAAATTATAAGCCTCTTCGCTCTCCCACAGGTCTTTTAACCTCCGGGAGAAATTGGGGTCAGTTAAAAGACATCCCCCTGCCGGCGGAGAAAAGTGTTTTATCCCCCACTTTTCCGCTAATTCCAGTTGCCTTTTTCTTCCTCTCCCCTGTAAATCAAGAAGCTCCTCTCTTTTTACCCAGCCTTTTTCTTCAGGAATGGTAGGAGGAAGGAGCTTTGCCGACAAAGGACGTAAAAGGTAGCCCTCCAGCCCACTTTGCTTTTCTATAAGACGCAAGGTATTTTTTAGCTGGGATTTGGGACGTTGTCCCACAACTCTG
>DGDO01000094.1 GCA_002385475.1 Candidatus Sordicultor fermentans
GATGCTGGGACAGATATAAATGCCAGAAGTAAAAATGGCATGATTCCGCTGATGTATGCCGCAAAAGACAACCAGAATCCTGAGGTTATTAAAGCACTTTTAGATGCGGGAGCAGATGTTAATGCGAGAGATAAAGATGGCGTTACTCCACTGATGTGGGCAGCTGCTTTTAACCAAAATCCTGAAGTTATCAAAGTCTTATTAGATGCGGGAGCTGATGTGAATGCACGGACGACAAAGAAAATTGAGGACTTCGGAAATGCAGAGGGTGTTACTCCACTAATGCTGGCTGCTCAGTATAATCAAAATCCTGAGGTTATTAAAGTTCTTTTAGGAGCTGGAGCAGATGTTAATGCGAGAGATAAAATTTTGGGTTTTACTCCACTTGTGCTTGCAGCTGGTTGGAACCAGAATCCTGAGGTTATCAAACTACTATTAGATGCAGGAGCTGATGTTAATGCGAGAGATAAAGATGGTTTAACTCCACTGATGTGGGCAGCTTTATTGAATCAAAATCCTGAAGTTATAAGAATACTTTTAGATGCTGGAGCAGATGGAAAAGCCAAGAGTAATGCAAGTAAAACTGCTTTTGATTATGCTCGGGGAAACGAACACATTAAAGGCACTGAAGTTTACTGGCTCTTAAACGATGCTCAGTATTGAGCTCTAAGGGAAACTCAAAACGAAGCGCACTAACTTTGCGATGTGGATAATATATTGGAGTTAGATGGAAATACTAAGGAGGTTTATTAGATGAATCCTATCGAAGAAAAAGCAGCTAAAATATTAATGGCATTGGTAGAAAAAGGAATAGAAGAAGCCGAGGGAGAACAAATAAAACAAATAGTAGACTTAAATCCAGAAGATATAAATGATGCTGTAGCTTATTTGGAGGATTTAGGAGCTCTAGATGTTTTTAAGTGGTTCGGAACCACTCCTTATAAGTTTGGTGCGGTAACAGTTAATTCTCGGGGGAAATATTTATACCATGAAATGAAGAAGAAAATAAGCGAAGCAGGAAAAAGAGAAGATAGAAAATTGCTTCCACAGAGACCTATTAATCCTGTAGGTTCTCCCTATGGATTTACCGATGCTGACTGGAAATTCGTATCCTCAAGGAGAGAAGACAGAAACACGTTAAATGTAGTATTTGGATTACAATTTGAATCAAAATATTACCCTACCGACCAGTTGATAGATAATATTAAGCAGCATTTCCAGAAGGCGGTTGATGCGTATAATAAGAAACACTCTGGAGAAACAATTATAATGCAATTTGAAAAATTAGCAGCGGGATATGGAGAGCATTTATTTAATGACATTGCAAGGAGTATAATAAGCTCTGACATTGCGGTTTTTGAAGTTTCGGATCAAAATCCAAATGTAATGATAGAGTTAGGAGTAGCTCTAACTTGGGGAGTGCGCGTACTACCTCTAAGAGAAAAAAATAGCCCTAAACCTCCAACAGATATCTCTGGACAAACTTGGATTGAATATGAAGAAGCTGGAAAGAAAATTATTGATGAGGAATTCCAACAAAAATTAGAAAATATGATAGAACAAGCTATTTCTAAAAAAGGATAGAGTTAAATGCTACTCTCTCCTAATAGCGGTTATATCCCGCTATTTTTTTTGAACACCTCTCTATCCGCTTTTCCCAATCACCAGCCCACCCTTGCTCTAAAGCTGCCTTTGAAATTTGAATTGCAGATTCAAATTTTTTACGTTTTTCCTCAATTATAGCTAACTGCCCAAAACCCTTATGAGCTGGCAAAGGGCTGTCTTCATATTCTCTTTGAAAAGCAATTTTAGCTTTGGGGGATATTTCTATCTGCTGTTTACAAGCCTCAATTGCTTTCTCCAGTGCATCAGGGTCGTTATCTCGATTTCTGTAGTATATTTCTATTTTGCTCTGGTACAAAAAGTGGATGTCTAAAATATTACTTGATTCATCTATCATTTCTTCTGCCTTTTTGATAATTCTATATGCTATTGTTCTATCATCTTTTTTACTAAACCAGCTCGCAAGAGCTGATAATAAGCCGATGGGAGTTTCGCTTGTGCTAGCAATATCGCCTTTAATTAAAGATTCTCCGCTTGAACCAAATGGTTGAAATGTTTTTATGATATGTTCTCTTTCCTCTACCGAAAAATTTGATAACCACCAATCACTAAGCCCAAAATACCCGATTTTTCCTTGAATTTGCTTTGACTCTTTTTTGAAAATATTAAATATACTCAAAACAGAACCAAGCCTTTTATCCCCAATCCAGAAGCTTTTCTGGCTATTTCTCTTCCTTATCTTCGGCTGCAAACAAACCAAAGAAACCGAAGAAACCGAAGAAACCGTAAAGACCGGCATTACCCGTGATAAGACCCAGTAAACCCAATAAACCCAACAATCCCAGATAACCGAGGTTTCTTTTTTTCATATTTCTTTACCCCCCTTTAGGATATACTTTCCCCAATTTTACTACTTTACCAACTTACAATCCAGTAAAATAAAAGTTTAGGATCAGGTAGTAGTATGATTGGAGCGGTTCGAGCAAAACGTGAGTAAGCTCACCGACTAAGCTTCACTTCGAGCTTTCTTAATGCTCTTTTTTTATGTGTCCTTATTGTGCTTCGGGATAAACCTAACTGTCTTCCTGCTTCTATTTCTGATAAGTAGTCATAATAAAGTAGATAAACTACTTCCCGCTGCCGGGGGGATAATATATCAAGA
>DGDO01000112.1:0-2702 GCA_002385475.1 Candidatus Sordicultor fermentans
ACCGGTGCCGTCCACTACTATTCCATTTGAAATGTTTGGAGGCCAACCTCCAGGAAAATTCACTAAAATACTCTTTTTGCCCACCTTTTCGGCTGCTTGCCAAACATACTCGGCTTTGCAAAGTCTATTCATAAAATGAACTGTATTAACATTAGCTACTATGGGGAAAAGATTGTTTCCCATATCATAAACATTTTCGAATGGTTCTCCTTCTATATGAAACCCGAAGGAGTTTATGCCGTGAGTGCCAGGTAAAGCTCCTGTGCCAATACAAGTCCAGTTGGTTGGTGTTTCTACTTGAACCATCGACAACATTTCTGAAAAAACTCCATTTTCAATTAAATTTGTCATGTTGGGAATTATGCCTTCTCTAGAAAATTTCTGAACAAATTCAGGAATCATTGCATCAAGCCCTATTAAAACAAGTTTTTTGGGTCTGCTCATTTCTCACCTCTCCTATTTGTCTATTCATTTATTCTTTTTTAATTCTAAACATAAATATAAAGTTTGTCAACTTCCATACCAAATTAATCCCGCCACTCCCGATAAAAGGAGAAATAAAATAGGGTCAGTTTTTTTTCGGTAATAAACAAGAATAAAAACCACTGTCCCTAAACCAATGGCAAACCAATCTTTTATTCCTTTTTGGGCCAGGGAATAAGCTGCTATCCCTATTAGGGCAATTACTGCTGGACGTAAGCCCCGCAGGAAATGCTGCACTATAACATTTTCCTCAAAGTAAGAGAGGAAGCGAAAAATTAAACTTACCAGAAATATAGAAGGTAAACAAAAAGCCAGAGTGGCCACTAAAGAACCCCATACTCCTACTACTTTGAAACCGGTAAAAGTGGCAGAGTTGATGCCAATGGGTCCGGGAGTAAGTTCAGAAAGAGTGACTAATTCTAAAAACTCGCCATTACTCAACCAATGATATGTATCCACCACTTCTTTTTCAATCAAAGGAAGAGCAGCCATCCCTCCTCCAAAAGAAAAAAATCCTACTCGCAAAAAAGCTAAAAAAAGCTGAAGATATATCATTTTCTTCTCAACACTCCCAGCATTCCTCCGATTAACACTATCCATAGAGGATGAAGATTAAAAAATAGTGTTATAAAAAAAAGTATAAAAGCAATTATCAAATCTCCCCAATCATCTAAAGCACTTTTCCCGATATCTACTACTGCTCCTATAATCAGAGCAACAATAGCCGGAGTAGCTCCCCGAAAAAAATTTTGTACTGCTTCCAGATGTCGGTACTGGAGGAAAAAAGAAGCAACAAACAGAATAATCAAAAAAGAAGGAAGAGAAGCCCCCAGAACTGAAACTAGTGTTCCAGCAATTCCCCTTGCTTTCCTTCCTACAAAGCAAGCAGTATTGATAGCAATCGCTCCTGGGAGGCTCTGAGCTACTGAAAGTCCCTCGATAAACTCCTCCTCAGTTAATACCTTCTTTTTTTCTACTATTTCTCGCTTAATTAAGGGGAGCATGGCATAACCTCCTCCCCAGGTAAAAGTCCCAATTTTAAAAAAAGAGAAAAAGAGGGAAAAAAGAGTCGTTCTTTCTTCCTCTGGGAGAGTCACTTTTCAAACCTCTAATTCTATTGAGTAGCGGCACTGATCTGCCCGGATGATGCTTTTCCGATATTCAAATGGTTCTCCATTTTCTCCCAAAGTAACTCTTCTCACTAAAAGCGCTGGGAAACCAGCTTCCACCTTAAAAAGTTCAGCTTCGTAGTTATTCATCCTTACTACTTCGAACTCTTCCCGGGCTTTTTGTACTCGTATTCCCATCTCTCTTAAAAAAACATCGTAGATTGCTCCCTCTTCCAGTTCTTTTTCTCGAGAAGCAATCTTTTCAAATTGAGGAGGAAGGTATATTTTTTCTAAAATAACCGGCATTTCATCGGCAAACCGCAATCGCTCAATAGTAAATACTTCATCCTGCTCTAAATTCAACCTCTCTCGTACCGACTTTTGGGGTACTTCTTTTTCCATTCGCAAGATTTTGGAATAGAAACGTTGACCCCGGGCTTCCATATCCCGGGCAAAGCTATAAAAGTGAGAAAGGTCGAGAGAAAGTTTTTTCTCTGCTACAAAAGTGCCCCGGCCTTGTTTGCGGTAAACTAAGCCTTCATCCTCCAGCTCCCGGAGTGCCTGAGCTACGGTTCCTCGAGAAAGGCCAAATTCTTCACAAAGCTCAAGCTCGGTGGGGATTTGCTCTCCTTCTTTCCATTCTTCCTGCTCAATTTTTTCCCTTAAAATCTGGCTCAATTGGTGGTAAAGTGGAACGGGGCTTTTCTCGTCCAATAGGTTCTTCATCTTCCAAACCTCCTATATATGTTCATACAATTATACTAATATTTCTAACTGTTGACAAGGGGGGGTTAGGTTGTGAGGTGTTCGTCAAATATTAAAGAGATATTGTTTTCTGCATAACGGGTCATAAAGAAGGGAGCAACGCCCCTCATAATTCCCAAAAGACGAAAACACAAAAAGACAAAGGAAAAAGATGAAAAATAACCCGGAGGGAAAAGCCTTCGTGTCATCACCCCTGAATGGTTCTATTGCCTTTTTTCGTTACCCCGACAACTTGCGAGCCGTTTTCAGCCTGCCCCTGAATGCTTCTATCACCCCCTCCTCGTCACCCCGGCAATTTTCAAGCCGGGGTCCACAGTATTGAAAAACCAAAGAAAAAGCAAAAAC
>DGDO01000112.1:2897-4476 GCA_002385475.1 Candidatus Sordicultor fermentans
AAAAACATGGATGCCTGATTAAGGATTTCGGGAATGACAGCGGGAGGAAGTCCTCGACGAGAGACTCCACATATTCTTTCCCTCTCCCTTGATTCTTTTTTCCTTTCCTCACTCTTCCGGGGAGAGGGCAGACGAGGTTCACTATAACCACTTGAGGCGTAACACCGGAGAACACGCGAAGCACATGAGATGCCTGAAACTTCCTATCTCATTGCGTCCAAAAACTCTTCAACTGTTATTCCGGCCAAATTTACAAGTTTTCTTAGAGTTCCTTTAGCAATTTCCTTATGGTCTGGAACGGATAGCGTAACACCATGGCCCTTTTTTACAAGAATGATGTGACTACCTCTCTGTCTTGCTATTTCCCATCCTAAACGTTCAAAGACTCGGGCTGTTTCCCGCCCGCTCAACGCCGGCAATTTTTGCATTATTTATATTGCTATTTCAATCTCTTTCACGTTAATGGTAAGAGGCATACCTTGTTCTGCTCTTACCTCAAGGCATGCTTTTATCGCTTCTTTTATATTTTCAATAGCTTCCTCTTCTGTTTTTCCCTGACTTACACATCCAGGAACAGAGGGGCATTCTACTATATACATTCCATCCTCATCTCTTTCAATAACTACTAAAAACTTCATCTTGCTTTCCCCTTTACTTGATTATTCTCCTCAAGTATACCACAATTCGTATCTTCTTCCCGGGGGTCAGGTAAAATCGTGGTCCTGTCGGGTTATTACCACCTCATCAAAACCGGGAAGGGCTTGTCTCAGATTGGTTGGCATCATCGCTTATAGTTCCTCTTTAAACTCTCGTAACGCCTGGCGCAAGGAAAACTATTCCACTATGAGCCTTTTCCCGAGGCTTCCTATGGAAAAGAAAACGCACAAAATCATAGACTTCTGCCTTTATATCCTTCGGTAAGCTTTGAATGAGCTCTTGTAGCCGATTTTTGGTTTCCATGCTCTACGGTCCTGAGTAGAACAATACCGAGAGATGAGCTACCCATCATGCTACGCAAAAAGGAGGAACGTAAAGATCAGAGAAGGAGACAGACTACTTTTTTAGACCCCTTTCTTTCCTTTATCCTCGGAAGAGCTCTCCATATGACTCCTTCTTTTTTCCTTCTCGCTCGGAGAGTCTCTTTTTTTTTATCATTCCTGAATGCCTCTATCATCCCCTCAGCTGTCATTCCTGAATGCTTCTATCAGGGGTCCACGGCTTTGAAAACCAAAGAAAAAGCAAAAACTTGGATTCCCGATTGAAGATCTCGGGAATGACGGCGGGGGAGGTCATTCCCGAGTGTTTCTACGAGGAATCTAAACAATGGAAGGAGACATCCCTATGGTTCACAATAGAAGGACAAAAAGAAAAAGCAAAGACATGGATGCCTGATTAAGGATTTCAGGCATGACGAGAAGGGAGGTCGTCACTCCTGAATCCTTCTATCACCCCTTGTTCGTCACCCCTGAGCGCCTCTATCATCACCTTATCTGTCATTCCTGAATGGTTCTACGAGGGATCTAAATTACTTAAGGGCAAAAAGCATGGATTCCCACCTCCCTGTCTCTTATACACATCT
>DGDO01000116.1 GCA_002385475.1 Candidatus Sordicultor fermentans
GAACTATTCCTGGAAAACATGTCCCGGCGTGCATGACGATAATTGCTTTCCAGTACAACTTGATTTATTTTCTGATAGTTTATTTATTTCCCTCCCTCGGGGGTTGGTTTTTGGCCAAATAACCTTTTTCAACTGATTTCTGTAAAATGTATTCTACAAAGCTCCATATTTCCTCTGAGCCCTCTTTGATGCATTTATTTTCTTCTACAACTTGTTCATAAGTAACATTATGCTTTTTCCAGGTGATACCTTTACATACGTAATTCTGGGTAATGGGCTGTAATCTATCGAACACCAGAGCAAATTTAGCTTCGTTTGTTTTCCCTTCTTCATATTCTTTCCAGGTATCAATGAACATCTTTTTCTGGTCAGGATCCAGTATCCCGAATATTCTTTCTGCGGCTCTCTGTTCATTGAAATGAGCGTTTTTTCTCTCGTCAGAATATAAAAATGTGTCACCAGCATCAACTTCCACGATATCGTGAATTAGCAGCATAAATAGCACTTTTTCTATATCTACTTTAAAGTTGGCGTATTCTTTCAATAAAATTGCCATTATAGATACGGTCCAGGAATGTTCTGCCACATTTTCAAACCGACTACCATCGAATAATAGCGATTTTCGGATGACATTTTTAACTTTATCTATTTCGATTATAAAGTTAATCTGTTTTTCTAATCTTTTGTTTTGCTCAAAAGCAATTAAACTCATTTCCAGCCTCAAACTCCTCAGTTTTTATTTATACAAGCAATTGTCTAACACGCTCATTCACCAGAGAAACCTGAACTTCTAACTCCGGCTTGAAAAACCGCTAAATACGTTTTTTAATGAATTTTGCGCTGTGTCCTCTCGTATTTTCAAACTGTAATGATTCGAGTATCTATTATATGACAAGTCTTATCATTTTCCCATAATCGGTTATCTTTTCTCCCTTTAAAGAGTATAATTACCTGGAGCTAAAATTGAGACGGGGGAAAAGATGATGCAAATTTGTTATCAACCAATTGGAATTATTCACTCTCCTTATCTAAAACCGGAGGGAACTCCTATTCAGCCCCGAACTGCTGGTGGGGTATCAGGGACAGTGGAAATATTCGACCAATATGTGGAAGGATTACAAGACCTGGAGGGGTTTTCTCACATCATCCTTATTTACCATTTTCATCTGGCTAGGCCTGGTAGCCTTAAAGTTAAGCCCTTTTTAGACCAGAAGCTGAGAGGAGTGTTCGCCACCAGGGCTCCTTCCCGACCCAATCCTATTGGTCTTTCGGTGGTAAAACTACTGAAAGTAGATAACAATCTCCTTTCTATCCAGGAATTAGATATACTGGATGGAACTCCTCTTTTAGATATTAAGCCCTATTTACCTGATTTTGATTCTCCATCAGTGGAAAAACGAGGATGGCTGGAAGAGAAGCTTTCCAATCTACCTTATGCTCGTGACGATGGTCGTTTTGCCGAGAGCTGAATATTACTCTCCCGCCAGAGGTTTTTTAGCGAATATAGCTAAAGAGAATTATAATACTCAGATATTTCGAACCTTAGACCTGACTCCTTTAGAAAAATAAAAAAATACACATTGCTCCAGATTCCTGTGTAGTGTAGGCCTCCGATTTATCTTTTTAGCCCGGCTTTTTTACTCTTCCCTACTGGTCATAATCCAGTAAAGAAATCCTACTAACAGGCTTCCTCCTATGATGTTTCCCATGGTAACAGGAATTAGATTTTTTATAAATATCGCTCCCCAGCTTATATTTTTTGCTCCTTCTATGAAATTCTGGGCTATCATTCCTGCCGGTAGAAAATACATATTAGCGATACTGTGTTCATACCCTAAAGCCACAAAAGTAGTGATAGGAATGGGTATTACCAAAAGTCTGGTAAGGTTATTTTCTGAAAATAAGGAAAGTAAAACCGCAAGACACACTAACCAGTTGCAGAGAATACCCCGGAAAAAAGCCTGGGAAAAGGTCAGACTTACTTTGGCTTCTAGTATGGCATAGGCTCTTTCTGCTATGAGAAAGTTACCCATGGAGAATAGCCCTGATAGGTAGTAGAGAAGAAGTAATAATAGTGCTCCTGAAAAGTTTCCAGCGTAGACCACCAGCCAGTTAATTAAAGTTTCCCGCCACCGATGGGGAGAGTCGAAACATCGGTAGGCTAAAAGGCAATTGCCGGTAAAGAGTTCTGTTTTCCCCAGAATTACCATAATCAATCCCACCGAAAAAGCTAACCCTCCTAAAAGCTGGTTAAGCCCTAAAGGTAGAGAGGAAGTGGTAACCAGGGTGAAGAGTTGAGCAGCAAACCCGATATATGCTCCAGCCAATATAGCTGCGATAAAGATAATTATTCCTCTTCTTTTTTCAGTTTTTTCTTCACACCATCTCTGGATGATCGTTCTTTCCTGATTCATTTTTAACCCTCCTTATAAATTAAATAAAAGCTAAAATTAATTTTATGGAAAAATTATATAGCATAGTTATAGATTTTTCTATTATCTTATGCTAATATAGCAAAAAATTAAGAGAGGGAGGGTCTAAAATGGCGGAAATTTTAGATCAAATAGCAAAAGAGCTTTTTGCCGGTAATGCTAAAGCTGTAGCAGAGCTTACTCAAAAAGCTCTCAGTGAGGGGTTTTCTCCTCAAGAGATTTTAAATGAAGGTATGATAAAAGGCATGAACGAAGTGGGGGTAAAGTTTAAAGCCAATGAGATTTATGTTCCAGAGGTTTTGATTGCTGCTCGGGCCATGAAAGCAGGGATGGAAATTCTCAAACCCAAACTGGCAGAAACTGGAGTAGAACCGGTGGGCAAGATGATCATTGGGACGGTAAAAGGAGACCTTCACGATATTGGTAAGAATTTAGTGGCCATGATGATGGAGGGAGCCGGTTTTGAGGTAATTGATTTAGGTATAGATGTGCCGGCGGAGAAGTTTATTCAAGCCATAGAAGAATATCAGCCCCAGCTGGTAGGAATGTCTGCTCTTTTGACTACTACTATGATACAAATTCGAGAGAACATTAAAGCTTTTCAGGAAGCAAGCATCAGAGACCAGGTAAAAGTTATGATTGGAGGAGCTCCGGTAACTCAAAAATTTGCTGATGAAGTGGGAGCAGATGGTTATGCTCCTGATGCTGCCTCAGCTGTGGATAAAGCCAAGGAATTACTGGGTATTAGCTGAGCTGTATAGCTTTCTATTCTAACGACCAAGAGAAAATACTTTTCTTCTCTTGGTCGTTATCAACTTAATTAATTATTTTAATTAATAAATAATTTAACCTTTAAATTTAGGAGGGTAGAAATGTTAAGTGATTTAGAAATTGCTCAAAAAGCACAAATGAAACCTATTACTGAGATAGCACAAAGTCTGGGATTATCTTCTGATGATATCGATCTCTATGGTAAATATAAAGCAAAAGTTTCTTTAGAAGTGTTAGAAAATTTTTCTGAAAAACCCCAGAGTAAATACATTGACGTCACCGCTATTACTCCCACGCCTCTGGGGGAAGGTAAAACAGTAACCACTATTGGCCTTTCCCAGGCTCTTAATAAAATCGGTAAAAAAAGTATAGTTTGTATTCGTCAGCCATCATTAGGTCCGGTTTTTGGGATTAAAGGAGGAGCAGCAGGAGGTGGGTACTCGCAGGTAGTCCCTATGGAGGATTTTAATCTTCATCTCACCGGCGATACGCATGCTGTGGCTGCTGCTAATAACTTATTGGCTGCTTTCATCGATAATCATCTTCATCATGGCAACAAATTGAATATCGATCCTTTTACTATCAGCTGGCCTCGAGTAGTAGATATCAGTGATCGGGCATTGCGAAAAATAGTCATCGGTTTGGGAGGAAAAACTAATGGAGTTCCTCGAGAAAGTAGCTTTGATATTGCCGTAGCTTCTGAGGTAATGGCTATTTTAGCTCTGACTACTGATATTTTTGACCTGCGAGCGCGACTGGGACGAATAGTTATCGGTTATAATAAGGACAAAAAACCGGATAAGAGACAGGATTTACAGTGTGCTGGAGCGATGACTGTTCTTATGAAAGAAGCTATTAAACCTAATCTTTTGCAAACTCTGGAGAATACTCCTTGCTTTGTTCATGCTGGTCCTTTTGCTAACATTGCCCATGGAAATAGCTCTATTATTGCTGACCAGATTGCTCTCCGTTTGAGTGATTACGTGGTTACAGAGAGCGGTTTTGGTGCAGATTGTGGGATGGAAAAATTTATGGATATCAAATGTCGCTACAGTGGCTTAATTCCCAGTTGTGTGGTAATGGTTACCTCTATCCGGGCCTTGAAAATGCACAGCGGAAAGTATAAAGTAGTTGCTGGTAGGCCCCTGGACCCGGGGCTTACTTCTGAAGACGTAGAAGCGGTAGAAAAAGGTTCGGAGAATATGATAAAGCAGATTGAAAATGCTCGTCTTTTTGGAGTACCGGTAGTGGTGACTATCAATCTTTTTGCTTCTGATACCGATAGAGAAGTGGAAACAGTAAGGAGAATTGCTCTAGAAAATGGAGCTTTTGCTGCAGAAGTATCTGAGGTATGGGAAAAAGGAGGAGAAGGAGGAAGAAATCTGGCAGAAGCAGTAGTAAGAGCCTGTGATGAGCCTCAAGATTTTCGCTTTCTTTACCCTTTAGATATTCCTATTAAAGAAAAAATTGAAATCATAGCTACCAAAATTTATGGTGCTGATGGAGTAATCTATGAGCCGAAAGCAGAAGAAGGGATTAAAAGATTTACCGATCTGGGCTGGGATAAACTTCCCATCTGTATGGCTAAGACTCATCTTTCTCTCTCTCATGACCCCAAGTTAAAGGGTAGACCCCGAGGATTTAAGCTTCCCATCCGGGATATTCGCCCCTCTATTGGTGCTGGATTTCTCTATCCTCTTTGCGGAGAAATGAGTACTATGCCTGGCCTGCCGTCAGAACCGGCAGGAAATAAAGTGGATATTGACCATCAGGGGAGAGTAGTAGGTCTTTTTTAAGGGAGGAAAAATGACTTACGATTTAGTAATAATTGGGGGAGGAGTGGCGGGATTAACTCTTGCTCAAACTTTGCAGGATAGGTTGAAAGTTTTAGTGATAGAAGAATCATCTCTGGGAGGGCTATCAACTGATTTAGGTTGTAAGGCTACTGATGAGTGCCTTTATTGCGGAGTTTGCCAGTTTATTAATCTACAAAAGGAGCTTTTCTTTAAAAAATTTGATGTTTTAGAAGGCAGAAAAATAACTTTTCTAGATAAATCCGGTAGGGAGTTTCAAATCAAGACCGAAAAAGGAGAAAGAATTACCAGTCAATTGCTCGTAGTAGCAACTGGTGCTTCTCCTCTGGAGATTAAAAGTCTTCCTCTTTTAGGGGGAGGGAAATTTCCCCGGGTTTATAGTGGCTGGGATATAGAAAGAGGCTTAAACGAAGGTATTATTTCCTCTTTTCGAGATTTCTCGTCTTTAGCTTTTATCCAGTGTGCTGGATCTCGAAATTTCAAAGAGAAACGGGGTTATTGTTCTCAAGTTTGCTGTCGTTATGCTTTGCGTATAGCGGAAAATCTGAAATTTTCCTATCCTCAACTTAACATCGATTTTTATTATATGGATTTACAAATTTTGGGAAAGAAAAAGGGGAAATTATGGGAAATAGCCGATAAAGTTAATTTAATTCGTCATCTACCTTATGAGGTAAAAGAGGGGGAGGGAAAATTGTCTTTAGTTTTTGAAGAACAGGGAGTGGAAAGAAAAGATTACGATGCTGTGATTCTTTCAGTGGGAATGATTCCTTCCTCTGGCACTAAAGAAATAGGAAGGTGGTTAGGGCTCAACTTTGATTCTACTGGTTTTATAAAATCTTACGGTGAGGGACACACCTCTTGCAAGGGAGTTTTTGTATGTGGTACAGCTTGTGGTCCTAAAGACATTGAAACCACCCGGGAAGAAGCACAAATGGTAGCAGAAGAAATCTGGCGGGTGTGGAGAGGATAACTTTGAGTAAACTTCTCTGGTTAATAGATGATGCTCTCCCTTTTCCTGATTTTCTAATAGAGGAAATGGAGAGAAATAATGGTTGGAAGATAGAGGTAAGATATTGGGAAAACAAACCCGATAGTTTTATCGACTACGATAGGATCTTCATCCTGGGGAACAGTCTTTCCTTTCCTCAAGAAAGGTTATCTTTGCTTTCCTGGGAGTGGGGAGTTAATCCTTCCAGAATTCAAGTTTTCCCCGGAGAAGAAGTTAGAATTATTTTTCCGGAGTCTTTTCTCTCTATCCTCGAAAAATTTATCGTTCGGTCTCTGTCGCAACCCCTTTTTCCTCTTGAAGCACGGATGGTAATACCAGAAAATAGAGTTTTAGTTTTGCCTCAAGCATCTCCAGCACTGGAAAAATCTTTAAAAGAGAGAGGTATAGATACAATAATTCCTCCTCCTTCTTTTTCTCTCCGGCGAGAGGGAGTAAATTTTTATCTTTCTCCCTCCGGGGAAAGTGTCGGGGCAGTGATAGTGTTGCCTTCTGAAGAAAAAAAACCTCCAGTTTCTTTTTCTTCGCAAATTCAGGATACTCGGCGATTGGTGAACCTGGAGTTTATGAAAAAGCAAGTAGAAGAAAATAGATTTACAGGAGAGACCATCATTTTCATTCTCCCCAAAAAGGGCGTAAGTGAGGAAGAATGGTCTCAGGTATTCCATCTCTCCTGGCTTTTAGCGCAAAGAGACAGAGCGGAGGTTTTCATTTTAGTAGAAGAAGTTTTAGTAGCCGGAGAAGGCTTAGAAAAAGAATACCGAATAGCGCGCTCTTCCGGGGTTATTTTTGAAAAAGCAGATTTTTCAAACCTCCTTGCCCAACCTACTTTAGACATGCGGGGGATAGAAGTAGAATTCACTACCGAGCGAGATAAGATGAGGCAAAGAATAACGGCTAATTGGCTGGTTTTCCTGCCTGAGAGGAATATTCTTCCCTTTGATCTGGCTCCTTTCTTTCGGGGAGATAAAATAGAAGGAGAAATCTTGCCCCTTGAAAATCCCAATATTTCTCCTTTTTCTTCGGGAATAGAAGGGATTTTTATTTCTCTTCCCGGAGAAGAGGAGAAGTTTTCTCAAGTAGTAGAACAATACTTGAGAAAGGGAATGGTAAGAGAGATAGGTAGAATAGAGGTAGATGAGGAAAAGTGTGTTCTGTGTCTTACTTGTTTGCGCACTTGCCCCTGGGGGGCTATAGAAATAGAAGAACAAAAAAAGAAAACCAGGATAAACTGGGAACTCTGCCACCTCTGTGGACTCTGTACCTCTTTCTGCCCCGCTCATGCCATCGAAGCAAAGGGTTTATCTCTTGAGGACTGGATATCTGTGATCTCTTTAGGAGGAAAAAGATGAAAGTAGTAGCTTTAGGTTGCGATAAAAGTGGATACCCTGCTCTTCTTCGATGGGGAGAAAAAGAGTTGCTACCTTTTGAGGAGGTAGAGGTCTTTTCTATCCCCTGTCTGGGTTTGGTAACTGAGGAAATGATTTTTCAAATTCTGGAAAATAGTGATGCCCTGCTTTTAGCTGGTTGCCCCTTAGATAGTTGTCACAATCAAAAAGGAAGCCGAGGAGCTTATCTCAAAACAAAAAGAGTAAATTCTCTTTTACAGGAAGCTGATATTTCCAAAAAAGTGGCCATAGCCTTTGTCACTTCCGGTAAAGTTGGAGAAATAGAAAAAGTAAGTGAGGAGCTTATCTGGAGGGAAAAATGATCATAGCTGAACGAAAGCCGATAAAAGAAATTTTTTCATTTTTAGTGCCAGGAGAGAAAGTATTAGTTCTGGGTTGCGGGACTTGCGTTACAGTCTGCATGTCGGGAGGAGAAAAAGAAGCTCGGGAGCTTTCTTCTCTTTTGCATCTCAAGGGATGGGAAGCAGAAGATTCCACTATAGAGAGACAATGTGAGCCGGAGTTTAATCTGAAAGCCAAAGAAGAAATAACACACGCGGATACGATAATTTCTCTGGCCTGTGGAGTGGGGGTGCAGACTTTAGCTGAGTACTTTCCGGAGAAAAAGATTTTTCCGGGCCTCAATACTACCTTTATGGGTATGCCCAAAGAACAGGGTCTGTGGGAAGAGCGATGCTGGGGTTGTGGGAATTGTACCGTACATCTTTTCGGCTATATCTGCCCGGTTACTCGTTGTGCTAAAAGTCTTTTGAATGGACCCTGTGGAGGCTCGAAAAGTGGCAAATGTGAAATAAAACCTGATAGAGATTGTGCCTGGCAGCTTATCTACGATCGGCTGAAGAAAGAAAATAAACTGGAGGTCCTCTATGCCATTCAGCCTCCTCGGGATTGGTCTACTTCTCACTACGGGGGACAGAGAAAGATGATACGAGAGGATGTCCGGTTATGAGCGCTTTGCAAGAAATCCTTCGTCGGGGAGAATTTGCTGTTACGGCGGAAGTTGGGCCTCCCAAAGGGGTAAATCGAGAGGTAATAGAGAAAAAATGTGATGGGCTCCGTGGTTTTGTGGATGCGGTGAATATCACCGATAACCAGACTGCCATTGTTCGTCTCTCCAGTTTTGCCAGTTGTCTGATAGCTAAAGATAAGGGGATAGAGCCTGTGATGCAAATGGTCTGCAGAGATAGAAATCGCATTGCTCTACAAAGTGATTTTTTGGGTGCTTGTGCCTGGGGAGTGGAGAATTTTCTCTGTCTCAGCGGAGATCACCAGAGTATGGGAAATCACCCTCAGTCCAAAAATGTCTTTGATGTGGATTCTATACAGCTTCTCCAGATTTTAAAAAATATGAGAGACGAAAAAG
Organism: Candidatus Sordicultor fermentans; assembly: GCA_002385475.1. Taxonomy (GTDB): domain Bacteria; phylum Atribacterota; class Atribacteria; order Atribacterales; family Caldatribacteriaceae; genus Sordicultor; species Sordicultor fermentans. The sequence continues at coordinate 8,799 of DGDO01000116.1, forward strand.
TTTTCCAGAATGGGGAACCCCTAAAAGGGGAAATAAAGGCTTTTTTAGGAGCAGGAGCCAGCCCTTTTGCTGACCCTCTGGAATTCCGGGTGATTCGCTTAGCTAAAAAAATCTCCGCCGGAGCACAATTTATTCAAACTCAGGCAGTTTTTGACCTGGAAATTTTCTCCCGATTTATGGAAGAGGTAAGAAAAGCGGGCCTGGATAAAAAAGCTGCTATTTTAGCGGGGGTGATTCCGGTTAAATCTCTTTCTGCTCTGCGTTACATGCAAAATGAAGTTCCGGGAGTGGTGGTTCCCGATTCTTTAGTAGAGAGAATGAAAAAAGCTAAAGACCCCAAGGAGGAAGGAGTAAGAATTTGTGTGGAAACCATTGAACAGCTGAAAAAGATAGAGGGAGTGAGGGGAGTGCATATTATGGCTATATCCTGGGAAAGCATAGTTCCAGAAATAGTAAAAGAGGCCAATCTGTATCCTCGCCCGGAGAGGAGCTGAGATAATGGTCGTAGATTATCAATTTAAATACCAGGTAGCAAATCGCCCGGGAGGGGAAGGATTATTAGTTTGCTTTTCCTGCGGTATCTGCACTGCCGGGTGTCCGGTAGCAGAGGTAGAAGAAGGTTTTAATCCCCGGCGTATAATTCACCAGGTGCTTTTAGGAGAGAGAGAAGGTGTTTTGCGGTCCAAATTTATCTGGATGTGCGTGGGATGCTATCGCTGCACTGCCCATTGCCCTCAAGATGTAGAGTTCACGAATATTTTGAGAGTTTTGCGAGAAATGGCCACCGAAGAAGGTTATGTAGATACCCACTGGATAAAAATGGTAGAGGATATAGACCGAAAGACCCAGAAGCTACGCCGAGATTTGATTGATTACCTGTGGGAAGAGAAAATTCCCTCCTTTCAAGAATATGTAGATTTGTACCAGGAGGAAGTCCGGAAGCTCTCCTGGGTGAGAGAACAAGGAGAAAAAGAGAATGACCGAAAATAAAGTGGGTAAAGTATTGGTGGTGGGAGGAGGAATAGCGGGTATCCAGTCCGCTCTCGATTTAGCTAATTCTGGTTTCAAAGTGTATATTGTGGAGTCTTCTCCTTCCATTGGAGGGCTAATGGCCCGCCTGGATAAAACTTTCCCCACTAATGATTGTGCTATGTGTATTCTCTCTCCTAAGTTGGTAGAATGTGGAAGGCACTTCAATATTGAAGTTCTCTCTTATTCGGAAGTAGAGTCCATTGAGGGAGAAGCGGGAAATTTCACTGTAAAAGTGAGAAGAAAGACTCGATTTGTAGAAGAAGATAAATGTACCGGTTGCGGCGATTGCGAGGAAGTTTGTCCCATAGATTTACCCAACGAGTTTGAAGGAGAGCTGAGTAACAGAAAAGCCATATTTCGTTATTTTCCCCAGGCTTTCCCTGGTGCTTTCACCATTGAAAAAAAAGGAGTCCCCAACTGTCAGGCAAATTGTCCCTTAGAACAAAAGGCAGAAGGATACATCGCTCTTCTACGAAAAGGACAATTAGAGGAAGCTCTACGAGCTATCTATCTGGATAATCCTTTTCCCGGTATCTGTGGAAGAGTCTGCCATCACCCCTGTATGGAGCACTGCCAGCGAGGTATCCTGGATGAACCCTTAGGGATACCTTACCTTAAGCGATTTTTAGCTGATTATGGAAGAGAAAAAGGTATCTGTCCACTTCCCGAGCCAGAAGAGAAAAAAGATAAAAAAGTGGCCATAATTGGAGCAGGACCCAGCGGTTTGAGCTGCGCCTATTTTTTGAGCTGGAAAGGTTACGAGGTAACAGTGCTGGAAAAGCGAGAAAAAGCTGGAGGGATGATGACCTTTGGCATTCCTCCCTATCGCCTGCCTCGAGAGGTGGTAGGAGAAGAGATAAAAGTTATCGAAAATTTGGGAGTGAAAATAATCTATGGTCAGGAGTGGGGCAGGGATTTCTCTCTTTCTACTCTATTTGAGGAGGGTTTCTCTGCTATATACATAGCCACAGGAGCCTGGAAAGGGATGAAATTAGGGATAGAAGGAGAGGATCACCCTCGAGTATGGGATGGTCTTCGGTATCTCGTTTCTCTCAACCAGGGAGATGATGTTCCTGAAGCTGAAAATGTGGTGGTAATTGGAGGAGGCAACGTGGCCATAGATTGTGCTCGCAGCGCTCTTCGCCAGGGGGCAAAAAGTGTCTCTGTGTATTATCGCCGCTCTCGGGAAGAAATGCCCGCCCGAGCTGAGGAAATTGAAGAAGCACAAGAAGAAGGGGTAGAGTTTTACTTTTGTGCCAGTCCCCGCCGATTCGAAGAAAGAGACGGACATCTTTTTATGGAGACTTATGTTATGAGGTTATGTGCTCCTGATGAGTCGGGAAGAAGAAGACCGGAAATTATTCCCGGGGCTGGTTTTGAAGTGGAGGGAGACCTTTTCCTGGTAGCTACAGGGCAAAGAGTAGATATACCAGAAGGAGAAGTAGAGCTCGCTTCCTATGGAACGATAATGGTCGATGATGCCCTACATACTTCTCGAGGGGGAGTTTTTGCCGGGGGAGATGTGGTTTTAGGCCCTGCTACTTTAGTGGAGGCCATTGCTCAGGGGAAAAGAGCCGCTCTTTCCATTTCCAGCTTTCTAC
>DGDO01000128.1:0-122 GCA_002385475.1 Candidatus Sordicultor fermentans
TTTCGGGAATGACGGAGGGGGAAGCCCTCAACTCTTTTTCTTTCCTCAAAACTTCTTTCCTTCTTTTCCCCCTCCCTTGCCCACCCTGCCAAATCAAAATTTGGCAGGGAACCCGGGCACTC
>DGDO01000128.1:310-5292 GCA_002385475.1 Candidatus Sordicultor fermentans
ATTTGGCAGGGAACCCGGGCACTCCCTCCCGCGAGGGGAGGGAGAAAAAATACGAGGGAAACTCCCTTCCGGGAGAGGTGGGAGAAAGGAAAGAGAGAGGAAAAAACTTCAGAGAGAAAACAAGCCCTGGTTGAACACCGGGGTTGCGATTACAGAGGTGAAGACGATGGACAGACGGTATTTGTAGCTCCTCATCAGGCAATAGAGCCAGTAAAACAGTGCAACAGGAAAGAAAAAATAGTATAATGAAAAATATGAACAGGTGGAAAGACTGGATAGAACAGAGCCAGAGGGATTTTTCCCGGGCAAAAATAGATTTAGAGAGTAAATATTTTGAGTGGGCATGCTTTACCTCCCAACAAGCTGCAGAAAAAGCCTTAAAAGCGTTAGCTCTTAAACTGGGGCTCCAGATATTCGGGCATTCTTTGACCGAAATTGTTGGTATTCTGTCAAAGAAAATAGAAATACCTGGCGAACTCCAGAATGGCGCTAAGCTTCTCGACCTTTATTACATTCCTACCCGTTATCCCAGCGGGTTTTCCTCCGGCAAACCCGCTGATTACTTTACCGAAAAACAAGCTGAGGAGGCTCTGGATGCGGCGCATAGTATCATCAGGTTCTGTGAAAGCCATCTATATAGATAAAAAAGAGACCATGGAGCAATTGCATAAAGTTGCCCGGGACGCTCTCCGGGAATTCCCTGAAATCGAAGAAATACGGCTCTTTGGTTCACTGGCAAGGAATGAAGAAACAGGTTTAAGCGATATCGATATACTCATCATTGCCCAGACCAACATAGAAAACCCGATTGAGAGGGTAAAACCGTATTTTTTCTACTTTTCAGAAATGCTTCCCATAGCTTTAGACCTCATTGTCGCGACCAGAGAAGAGCAGGAGACCGTGAAAGAAATCATAGGAGAAAGCATCATCCTGGCAAAAAGGCCACAATCGTGCTAATCAAAATGCTTTTTAAGCAGTTCTTGCTTACGCGGTAATCTCCGAGGATTGCAGAGAGGATGCCCCCTCAATCGCTCCTCGCGAGGACAGAAATGGCGGTAGGGGCCTTGATAGCGGGGCGTAGTCTTTGTTCCGCCTTTTTCTCTGCAAGGTGGTAAATTGAGTTATAATAAATGCAACAGATAAGGGGATAAGGGGATAAGGGGATGAAAGTTAAAGAAATAATCTTTATAGTAGAAAAAGACCCAGAAGGTGGATACAATGCTAAAGCGCTATATTGTTCCATCTTTACCGAAGGTGAGTCATTAGAAGAGCTTAAAGAAAACATCAAGGGCGCCATAAAATGCCATTTTGATAAGGAAGAAGATATTCTCCCCCTTATCCGCTTGCAAATTGAAAATTGATAGAGAACAAGAAATTATCTACATAATGCGAAAAGATGCAGAGAAGAGTATACCGGTAAATAAGGTGGGGTAGGGGGGGAGTTGAGTTTTTCAAATATAGTAAATGCAGACTTCCGGAATGAGGCGCGAAAATTAAGGAACTCAGGTAGATTTGCTACAGCCGGGAAAGAGGTGAGAGATATGAAAAAAGCAGAGCAGATAAAGCTTGAAGATATTGTCAGGGTCCTCAAAGAGCATAAAGAGGAATTGGCTGAGAAGTACAATGTTCAAGAAATTGGCGTCTTTGGTTCTTATGTGAGGGATGAACAGAAAGCAGGGAGCGACATAGACATTCTGGTTGAGTTTTACGAAGTTCCCTCACTTCTTCGTTTCATCAACCTGGAGAATTATCTCTCTGACCTTTTAGGGATGAAAGTTGACCTGGTGATGAAAAAAGCCTTAAAGCGAAACATTGGTGAGGAAATCCTCAGGGAAGTTATCACAATATGAAGCGAAACGTGCTCGATTACCTCGAAGATATTCTCAATGAGTGTATGTACCTTGTCGAGAGGTCCAGGATGATTACCTATCAGGAATCTGGCGCGATGTTGCTGGTATGAGGGACAAGCTGATTCACAACTATTTCGGTGTAGATTATGAAGTGGTCTAGAAAACCGTTATCGAGGATGTGCCATTTTTACAATCGAAAATAAAGAGTATCCTCGAGGAGGAAGAAAGGAGAAAGGATTAAGAAAGAGGTAATAATAAGACCGAAGGAGACCATAAAAATGATATGCTTGTGTTTTCAGCTCAGCGGATTAGATATTGTTGGCTTCTTTCTATCATTCCCTTCAATAAGGAATCTGCTGAGGGAAGCTTTCCTACCTCAGTTAGTTTTTGTCTTTTAAGTTTTTTTATTTTTTAATCTTACGTACGTTGCAGGCTGTTCGCTCCTCGCAAGGAGAGAAAAGAAGTCTTCGAAATGACAGAAAAGAAAGGGAACCATAGGAGTGTTCCCTTCTTTTATTTAGATTCCTGATAAATACATTCAGGAATGACGGGCACGGGATGATTGAGTGTTCAGGAATGACGGACACACAGAAGGGCTTCTCTCTCTTTAGTCCGACGATATGATATAATGTAGCTATGAAAATGTACCTGGACACCTCGGTAATCTCTGCGCTGTTTGATGATAGAAATCCAGAAAGACAGGCATTGACTGAGGAGTTTTTCTCCAGGATTGATATCTACGATGTTTATATATCAGAACTCACCATTGCAGAGATAGAAAGCACACCGGACCAGAGTTTGAAAAACAAAATGAAACAGGTAATTAAAGATTTCTCAGTCCTTGAAATAAATGAATCTGTAGAAGAACTGGCAAAGGAATGTGTAAATTACGGTGCGGTGCCTGAGTCTTATCAGGAAGATGCCTATCACATTGCGGTTGCTATCCTTAATGAGATGGACTACCTGATAAGCTGGAACTTTCGACATATCGTCAGGAGAATAACAAAGGATATTGTGAGAATGATATCCACCCTGAGAAATCTAAAACAAGTGGAGATAGCTACACCGGGAGAACTATTGTAGGGGGCGAAAGTATGAAAAAGACAAGAGTGGAGGAGATAAAAAGAGAGGTTGAAAGAGAATTCCCCAATGATTTTGCATTACAACAAGTTCACATAGCAAGAAAGCTACTTTCTGAAGAGGCAAAAGAGCAAGGAATGAGCTTCTGGGAATATGTCAAAATTAAATCAAGGCTCCCCACCTCCCTGAACGAGGATAAATCTTCAAACAATTGATTTACTCCTATCCCATAAACGGGATGTGTTTTCTGATAAAGTTTTATGATCACTTCCTTAATAAGTGTGGCATCCTGCAAATTCCAGTGCAGAGGATGTAAAAAAGAGTTCTTTCAGGCTCATTTTCTCTCCCCCAGGGCATATTTACCACGCATTTCACAAAAAGCCTATGTTTTGTTAAATATAGCTAATAGAAAGGAAACAGGCTCCTTTTTAAGTAATTCTTGCTTATGCAGTAATCCCCGAGAATTGTAGAGGATGCCTTAGCCGCCGTTGTGAGGGAGGCCAAAGATCAACCGCTCCTTGCAAGGAGAGGAAAAGAGGGCGCACCCAGGCGGTCATTGTGAACCCTGAGGAAGTTTTTTCTTCCTCAGTGATTTTTTTTGCTTTTTAGTTTTTTGCCCTTCGTATTTATTTTTTCTGCTTTTCCAGGAGGTTATAGGGGGGATCAGTTTCCCCCTATTGCCTGCCGTAGGCTGTCCACGCTCGCGGTGATGGGAAACAAAGGGAGAGGGGAAGGATATGGGTGGTCTCACCTATCTTTTTTCTATCCAATAGAATTCAGGAAACTTTCAAATTTATCAATTTGCTCTTTCAAATCGCTGAAAACTTGGTCCAGGTTTTCTACCAATGGCTGACATCTATCCCATTTTAGTTCGAAACCATATATATTGCGGAAGAGATGGCGAAAGCGAAGGTATTCTTCAAGTTTGGCTTCCAGTTTTTCATCGATTACCCGGGGGCGAATTCCTTCCACCGGCACAGCCATTCGGTGGAGCAGCTGAATATGCCAATCTTCCTCTCGCGGTAAATCCTGGTCTATTCTAACTCCAATCTGGCGAAAAATTCTTTCCACCCCGGTGTAGAAATCATGGAGTATGCTACCAGCAGCACGTACTCTGGCAGTCGAGCCTTCCTGAGTGGTAGAAAAAATTTCATTCATCTCGCAGAGCAATCGCTCTAAGTTACGCACTTCCTGGTCAATATCTGCCTTGAGCGCAGCAAATCTACTTATAGAGTTCCACCCCTTCCTCAAGCACCCGTTTGCGAAGTTCGGAATCGGCATCTTCAAAAGGAATTAAATCCAGCTCTAAACCGGCTGGAAGTTCTCGCCAGAGCTCAGCCAGCGCCTTAAAATAAAGATGGGCGGGTAAACCCTCTACCACAAGGTCAATATCAGACTTATCGTGAAATGCTTCAGGATCGGTGAGCGACCCAATCAGGTATACTCTGCGCACACCATATTTTTCATAAAGAAGATCAGCACACCTATCTGCAGCAGCGGTAGCCTCACAGAATCTTCTGCTCCTGCGCTCTTTATCTGCTTCAGACCTTTTATCCCACCCTGTAATATAGGTATCCTTTTTTTCTTCCATATCCATATAACCTTTTTCTTTCTCTATGGGCATCTTTGCCTCATTATATCACACCCCAAAGGGTGTCCTGCAGCGGATAGAGTGTCTTCCTACTTTATTATGAGGAATTTCCTACCTTCGTCATTCTCGAAATTTAGGCGGGAATCCATCTCCCTTCTCCCCCGGAGGAGGAAGTGAAATGCTATAATAGATTTGTAAAATTGTACAAAGGAGAGCTTGAAGTGGTTCAGCATCCAGTATCAAAGGAAGTTATCTTACAAAAAGTAAAAACATTGGTCCGGGCACGTGAAGAGATTATTTTTGCTTATCTCTTTGGCTCTTTTACTGAAAAGGAAGATTACCGAGATATCGACTTGGCAATATATCTTGATGAAGCCCATCCCCGGGCAAACAACCTGTTTTATGACGTTGAACTATCAAGAGAAATGGAAGAAATACTTAAAATACCGGTAGATATAGTT
>DGDO01000133.1 GCA_002385475.1 Candidatus Sordicultor fermentans
TCATTCCTGAGTGTCTTTATCAGGAATCTAAATAATGGAAGGGGAAATCCTCTATGTATTTTTCCCTCTTCCTCGGTAAAAACCTTTGGATTCCCACCTAAATTTCGGGAATGACAAAAAGGGATGTCACCCCTGAATGGTTCTATCAGGGGTCCATAAGTATTGAAAAGCCTTTGGATTCCGAACTGAATTTTGGGAATGAAGAGAGAAGGAAAGAAGAGCTTTCAGGGGGAAGAAAAAAGAGATTGCCGCGCACAACGGGATTTTTTCTCGAGCATCGTTATCTTAGTTTTATAATCTCTTTACCTTTTCCTCAACATTGTCAGGCTGCCAGGTGAGGTTCACAACGACCGTTGGGGGAAGAATTGCCACGCCGCGTAAATGAATGAGGTTTGCAATAACAGCACTCTACTGCATAAACACAAAAAAACTAAAAGTATAAAAATAAAGAGTCTGAGGAAGAGAAAATGCCTCTCCTGAGTGTCTCCAGACACAAAAGATGATAACCAGGAAAATATCCAGTATGCCCACCAGCACAGAGCCACGGGGAACCCCCTGCTACTTTCCCGAAGAAGAACACTTCTTTCTCCATTGTTCTTTATGCACAAGTCGAGTTCAGAAATAATTTTGCATTTTTTGCTCGGTGGGATAAAATGAGCAATAGAATTCAGGAGGTGAAAAGATTGATTCAAATAAAGACTGCTCTTATAAGTGTCTCCGATAAAACCGGTTTAGAAGAATTAGCTACCTTTTTGCAAAAACAAGGTGTGGAAATAATAGCCACCGGTGGGACAGCCAGATTCATCCGTAATCTGGGAATAGAGATAAAAGAAGTTTCTGAGATTACCGGGTTTCCAGAAATACTGGGAGGACGGGTGAAAACTCTGCATCCGGTAATCGAGGGAGGAATATTAGCCCGGAGGGACAATCCAGAAGATCAGGAAGACCTAAAAAAACACCAGATTAAACCCTTAGATTTAGTAGTATGTAATCTCTACCCTTTTGAAAAAATGATAGAAAAGGAAGAAACCTCTTTAGAGAAAGTAGTGGAAGAAATTGATATAGGAGGCATTACTCTCCTTCGAGCCTCGGCCAAAAATTTCCGATACGTGGTATCGGTCTCTTCCCCTTGCCAATATCAAGAATTGATGGAAGAGATGACCAAAAACGGAGGAGCTTTCCCCAAAGATAAATCCCAGAAGTGGGCCATAGAGGCTTTCTTCCGGACTTCAGCTTACGATGGCCATATTGCCAACTATCTTACCAGACTAACCTACCCTGAAGAAGAGCCTTTTTATCCCCAATTTTCTCTTTTACTTCGTAAAAAATACCCTCTTCGCTATGGAGAAAATCCTCACCAGCGAGGAGCTTTCTATGAAGACCTGTCTTTAGACCCTCAGGGTTTTATGAGATATATAGAACACTGGGGAGAAAAAGAGCTTTCCTTCAATAATCTCTACGATGTACAGGCTGCTTTTAGCCTGGTCAAAGAATACGAAGACCCAGCAGTGGTAATAGTAAAACATAATAACCCCTGTGGGGTGGCAACCGATTCTAATCTCTCGGTAGCAGCTCAAAAAGCTCTCTCTGGAGACCCGGTATCGGCCTATGGAGGGATTGTGGCCTTCAACCGTCCGGTAGACAAAGAAAGCGCCAAGGTGTTCAGAAAATTGTTTATAGAGGTCGTTATCGCCCCTTCTTATGAGGAAGGTGCCCGGAAGATTTTTTCCTCCAAAAAAAATCTGCGAGTTATTCAAGCTCCTCTGTCTTCTCCCTCCTATTTTGACTTAAAAAAGGTAGATGGAGGTTTTCTCCTCCAGGATAAGGATATAATTGATTTAGATAAAAATAAATTGCAAGTAGTAACAGAGAAAAAACCTACTCCTCAGGAAGAAGAAGATTTATTATTTGCCTGGAAAGTAGCCAAACATGTCAAATCCAATGCCATTGTGTTAGCCAAAGACCGCGAGACAGTGGGAGTGGGAGCGGGACAGATGAGTAGAATCGATGCTCTATATATAGCTCTTCTTAAGGCCCACGGGCGAGAAAAGGGAGCAGTGCTGGCCTCCGATGCCTTCTTTCCTTTTTCTGATGTAGTAGAAGAAGCAGGGAAAAATGGAATTACCGCTATTATTCAGCCTGGTGGCTCTATTAGAGATGAAGATTCCATCCAGGCCTGCAATAAACTGGGAATCAGTATGGTTTTTACCGGGATTCGCCATTTCCGGCATTAATATTCCGGGAGGTTAGTTTTACGGGAAGAATTTATGGAAAAATACTATGACGTCATCGTGATTGGAGGAGGTCATGCCGGATGCGAGGCTGCTCATGCTTCAGCCCGGATGGGAGCAAAAACCCTTCTTCTAACTACCTCCATTCACCATTTAGCCCTTATGCCCTGTAACCCCGCCATTGGTGGACCGGGGAAAGGACACGTAGTAAGAGAGATAGATGCCCTGGGAGGCCTGATGGCTAAAGCTACCGACCTTTCTACCATTCATATAAGAAGAGTTAACACCGGGAAAGGGCCGGCAGTGCAAACCCTACGTGCTCAAACTCAGAGAGACCTGTATAGTTTAATTATGCGGAAATTCCTGGAAAATACACCTCACCTCTATCTTTTTCAAGGAGAAGCAACTGAAATATTACAAGATGAAAAAGGGGAAATAAAAGGGGTGAAGGTAAAAAATCAAACCACCTTTTTTGCTCCCGCTTTGGTTTTGTGCACCGGTACATTTTTAAATGGATTGATTAAAATCGGGGAGTTGAGCTATCCTGCAGGAAGACAGGGAGAATTTCCCTCGATAGATTTGGCTTGCAATTTACGCAATATGGGACTGCAGTCAGGCCGGCTCAGCACTTGCAGTCCTCCTCGTCTGGACCGACGAACTATAGACTTTTCCTCTTTAAAAGAGCAGAAAAGCGACGATAAGCCTCTGTGCTTTTCCTTTACCGGGGTTCCTCAGGTTTATGAAGGAGCATCAGTATTTATTACCCGTACTTCTAAAAAAACTTGCGATATCATAAAAGCCAACCTCCATCGCTCCCCTCTTCTCTACTCCATCTCCGATACTTCTTCAGTGAGGGAATGTCCTTCCCTGGAGGATAAAGTTTATCGCTTTCCCGAAAGAGAAAATCACCTCCTGTTTTTGGAGCCTGAGGGAAAGAAAAGTAACGAAATCTACGTCCAGGGTCTTTTTACTTCGCTACCAGAAGAGGTGCAGCGAGAAATAGTCCACTCTATAACTGGCCTGGAGAGAGCTCATATAATAAGGCCAGGATATGGAATTGAATACGATTATATTTTACCTACTCAGCTTAAATCATCTCTCGAGTGTCGAGAAATTCCCGGCCTTTTTTTAGCCGGACAAATCAACGGGACTTCAGGATACGAAGAGGCAGCAGGACAGGGAATAATAGCCGGAATTAATGCCGCAAGTTACGTCAAAGGTCAACCCCCTTTAATTCTTCGGCGAGATGAAAGCTATATCGGGGTTATGATCGATGACTTAGTAACCAAAGGAGTAGATGAACCCTATCGGTTACGCACTGGAAAAGTAGAGTTTCGCCTGGTGGTTCGCCACAGTAACGCTGACCTCCGTCTCAGTTTCTATGCTTATGAGCGGGGAATAATAAGCGAAAAAGAATATCACCGGGTGGAGGAAAAGAGAGATAAAATCCAGAAAGAAATCGAGCGCCTTTCTCGCCTTACTATTTATCCCACCACTCAATTGCAGAGTCTCTTAACACAAAAGGGAACAAATCCGGTAAAAGAGGCAATAAAAGCCAGCGCTCTTCTTTCTCGTCCGGAGATTAGCTACCGGGATTTAGCTCCTTTTGATCCGGAAAGGCCATTTCTCGAGCCTCAGGTAATTGAGGAAGTGGAGATAGAAATAAAATATCGAGGATACATTGAGCGACAAAAAAGAGAAATAGAAGAGTTTAAAAAAATGGAGAATAAAGTTATTCCCCCTGACTTCGACTTCTCTTCTATTCAGGTAATTTCTCAGGAAGCACGGGAAAAACTACAAAAAGTAAGACCTGCCACTTTAGGACAAGCTGCCCGGGTGGCAGGAGTTACTCCTTCTGATATAGCAGCTCTGCGTATTTTATTAGAGAAATAATCAGTGTAATTCCCCCTATCACTCTCCAAAATTTTCTGGTCCATCTACCTATTGAACATAATAAACAATCCAAACCACAGAGCTAACTTCTCCCTCTAAAGCAGCAAACAACTTCTAAACGGGAACTCCCCATTTTTAGCTTTACCCGAAACATCCACAAATTGTAAACGAACAAACTGATATTTTTTGAGTTCTTTTAATGTATATCTTAAAAATTAGAGAACACAACTTCCACCCATCAAGTTTTCCCAGCTTTCTTGCTCTATTTTTCTCCAGGAGGAAACTCGCTCTCGGGATTGAGCCAAAAGTTCTTCTCCTATTTTTATCTCTCTCTCCACCTCCCGAGGAGAGGTGCTGCCTTCCGATATTTTCCTTCTCACTGACTTTTCCTCATCTATTATCTCCTCCCAATTTTCGGGGAACAGATGTTGATACTCTCCCCAGTCTTCCTTCTTCAAATCCCGCAGGTGTTTTCCGCTTGCAGATAGTTTTTTCACCATCTCTCCCACCCAGGCATGAGCCCGGCGAAAAGGAACTCCCTGTCCTACCAAATATTCACACAAATCAGTAGCGGTCAAAAAACCCACCGATAGTGCTTTTTTCATACTTTCTCGGTCGGGAAAGATGTTCTGAGTGAGACGAGCAGCTATGCGAAGAGAGGAAAGAGTCTCTTTTGTGGCCCGGAAAAGAGGGGGTTTATCCTGCTGTAAATCTCGATTATAGGTGAGAGGGAGCCCTTTTAAAGTGATAGCCAAACTAACCCAGGAGCTCAATACTTCCCCGGTTTTTCCTCGTAGTAGCTCCGCTACATCGGGATTTTTTTTCTGAGGCATAATACTTGAGCCGGTTGTGAAAGCATCATCAATTTCTAAAAAGTGAAAGGCCGGAGAGCTCCACAAAACTATTTCTTCTCCCCACCGACTGAGGTGAAGAAACAAAATAGACAGACCCCCTAAAAATTCCAGAATAAAATCCCGATCGGATACGGCATCCATACTATTTTCCTGCACTCGAGGAAAAGCCAGAAGTTCAGCCACATATTGTCTATCGATAGGGAGCGAAGTTCCAGACAACGCTCCTGCTCCCAAAGGAAGCACGTTTACTCTTTTTCTGGTATCTTCTAATCTTTCTATATCCCGCTGGAACATAAAAAAATAGGCTAAAAGGTGATGAGCAAAAAGAACCGGTTGTGCTGGCTGAAGGTGGGTATAGCCAGGCATAACCACATCTTTGTTTTCTTGAGCTTTTCGCAGTAAGGCTTCCTGAAGAAAACTGATTTTTTCTATAACCTCTCCTATTTTCTCTCGCAGAAACAGGCGCTCATCCAAAACCACCTGATCGTTACGGCTACGAGCGGTATGAAGTTTACCGCCTATTTTCTCTCCTGCTATTTCCCGAAGGCGGATTTCTACCAGGCTATGTATGTCCTCAAAAGGGGAAGGATCTACCTTCCCCTCCTCTATCTCCTGAAAAATCACCCGTAAGCCTCGCAAAATTTCTTTGCTCTCTTTCTCCGATATTATTCCTACTTTTTCTAACATTTTGCAGTGAGCGGCACTTCCCCACAGGTCATACTTATAGAGGAAGAAATCTTCCGGAATAGAAGTGGAAAATTCTTTCACTTCCTGGTCTAAGCCTTTTTCCATCCGACTTCCCCATAAGTTGGTCATGATTTTTTCCTTCTCTCCAGAGTGGCCTGCACTCGAGCGGGAAGACCCCATATTTTAATAAAGCCTTCACTGGCCTGATGATCAAACAAATCTCCTCGGTCATAGGTAGCTAATCCCCAATCATAGAGAGAATATTCCGATTTTCTCCCCACTACCTGCATACTACCTTTATAAAGCTTAACTCTTACTATTCCCGTCATCCGCGGTAAAAAGGACTTCATAAAAGCATCCAGGGCTTCCCGAAGAGGTGAATACCAGAGACCATCGTACACCAATTGTGCATACTTTTCCTCCAGGTGGGGCTTGAAGTGGATTACTTCTCGAGGAAGAACCAGATTTTGAAGGTCACGGTAAGCTTCAAGGAGAATTAAAGCTGCCGGACACTCATAAATTTCTCGAGATTTTATTCCCACTAACCGATTTTCCACATGGTCCACTCGACCAAAGCCGTTTTCACCACCTATCTTATTTAATTCTTCCACCAAACTCAAAAGAGAGTAATACTCTCCTCCCAAAAGACGAGGTACTCCTTCCTCAAATCCAATTTCTAAATAAGCGGGTTCCGAAGGAGCATCTTTCGGGTCTCTCGTCCACTCAAATACCTCTGCAGGCGGCTCAACCAACGGGTCTTCTAAAACTCCACACTCGATGCTCCTTCCCCAGATATTCTGATCAATACTATAAGGTTGCTCTAAAGTGGTGGGAACCGGGATACCATTGGCATGAGCGTATTCAATTTCTTCTTCTCTTGACCACCCCCATTGCCGAGCGGGAGCCACCACCTGTAAATCGGGATTCAAAGCCATCACTGAAACTTCAATGCGCACCTGGTCGTTACCTTTTCCCGTGCAACCATGAGCTATCATGGTTGCACCTTTTTCCTCTGCTACTTTGACCAGATACTTGGCAATCAAAGGGCGAGAAAGAGCAGTAGCCAAAGGATATCTATCTTCATAAATGGCCTGAGCCCACAGAGCGGGCAAAACGTACTCATTTAAAAACTCTTCCCGCGCATCAAAAACCAGTGCTTCCTTTGCTCCAATGCTCAGAGCTTTTTTGCGCACTTCTTCTACGTCTTTACCTTGGCCTACATCAATAGTAAGAGCATAAACCTCGGCATTAAATTGCTCTTCCAGCCAACGAATAGCTACTGAAGTATCCAATCCTCCTGAATAAGCTAAAACTACTTTCTGTCGACCCATTTTAGGTCCTCCTTCTTCATAAAACTATATTCTTTCTAAAACTTTCTTCAATGCTTCTACTCCCTCATCTATTTCTTCTTGATTGATAATTAAAGGGGGTAAAAACCTCACCACGTCATCATTACAGGCATTGACTAAAACTCCCTCTTTGAGCATCTCCTCAGCAACTTTTTTTGCTTTTCCGGGAACCTCAAAACCTAACATCAAGCCTTTACCTCGAACTTCTTTTGCTATCGGGAAAGTAGAAACTAACTTCTTGAGCTGTTTTTCAAAATATTTTCCCTTTTCTCTTACTGCAGCAAGAAAATTTTCCTCGCTTACCTCATCTACTACCACACACGCTGACCGCGCACACACCGGGTTCCCCCCAAAAGTGCTTCCCTGGTCTCCTCGATGAACTGAAGCAGAAACTTTTTCATCAACTAAAACCGCCCCCAGAGGCAAGCCTCCTCCCAAGCCTTTGGCTAGAGTAACTATATCCGGCCTGACTCCAAAACTCTCAAAAGCAAAAAATTTTCCCACTCTTCCTATACCACATTGCACTTCATCAAAAATCAAAATCACGTCTTTCTCATCACATAATTTTCTCAAACCCTCTAAAAATTCTCTCTCACAGGGATAAATTCCTCCCTCCCCCTGTACTGGCTCCACTATGATGGCGCATACCTCCTCATCTAAAACTTTCTCTACGCTTTGCAGGTCGTTAAGAGTAGCATATTCTATCCCCGGAGGAAAGGGGTCTAAATCCTGATGAAATTTTTCTTGAGCAGTGAGAGCTAAAGTCAAAAGAGTTCTTCCATGAAAAGAGCGATAAAAGGAGATAAACTTATAGCCTTTACCATATTTCCTCTTGCGATAAAAACGGGCCATTTTCAAAGCTACCTCATTGGCTTCTGCACCGCTGTTAACTAAAAACACCCGAGAGAAACCAGATTTTTCCACGAGGCGTTCTGCTAACTCTACCTGAGGTACACTATAATATAGATTAGAAGCGTGGAGTAATTTATCCACTTCTCTTTTTATAGCTTCCTGGAGAGGGGGGAAAGAGTAACCTAAAACGTTTACTGCGATCCCGGCCATGAGGTCAAGATATCTTTTTCCTTCTAAATCAAAGACGTAGCATCCTTCTCCTCGCTCCAGTACCACCGGTAAACGATTGTAAGTCCCCAAAAAATAGCGTGCTTCTTTTTCTATGATTTCTGCAGAAGTCATTTACCTCACCTTCTTTCTTGTACTGAGAAAGACTTCGTCTTCCTCAGTTGTTTTTCTCTACATTTTCATGCTTTTAATCTTACCTCATAGGCTGTCTGTTTTTTGCTTTTCCCGAGGGACAATAAGGGGACAAAGCACTCTTATTGTCCCTCGCAGACTGCCTTTAAAGCACCACCTTCGTTCCCCTCATTTTCCCCCCCGCTAAAAAGAGAGGAAGGTTTTCCATCTCTTTTCCCTCGCCAATAAATACCTCTTTTACTCCACCCCGTAGAGCTTCTTCAGCCATCTCTATTTTGGGAATCATTCCTCCCCGAATCTTCCCCTCTTCTTTCAGGATTTCAATTTCCGCCCAGGACAAAACTTCTATCAGAGAATCTCTATCCTCCACATCCCGTAAAACTCCAGGAACATCAGAAAAGAGGAACAACTTATCAGCTTGCAAAGCCACAGCCAAGCGAGCTGCTGCCCAATCAGCATTTACATTTAAGCTCTCTCCTTCTCTATCAGCTGCTATCGGAGAAATAACAGGCAAAAATCCTCCCTCCCACAAAACGTGCACCAGGCGAGGATTCACTTTCTTTACTTCCCCTACCCTTCCCAAATCTACCTTTCTATCTCCAGAGGCAGGGTAATACTTTTCCCCTTCCAGCAAAAAACCATCTCTTCCGCTTATTCCACAAGCAGGAATTCCCTGACGATGAAAAATACCTACCAACATTTTATTTAAAAGACCGCTCAATACCATTTCTGTTATTTCCATGTCTTGGGGAGGAGTAACTCGCAAACCTTCTACAAACTGGCTTTCTCTTCCTTCTTTTTCTAAGAATTTAGTAATCTGAGGCCCTCCTCCATGCACTAAAGCTAATCTTATCCCCTCTTTTACTAATTGGGCAAGCACTCGAAAGTAGTCCTCATTTTTAAAATCGATATTTTTGCCTCCAATTTTTACCACTATCTTCATAGTTTCCTCCTCCTGATTTACAGGAAATAATAATTAATCACAAACATCATGTCATTTTTCTCTTTTGCACTTTATCTTGCTCCCCTCGCCGCTGAGGATCGAAGGGGAGTGTTTCCCTCTCATATTCCGGGAGTTCTTTTCCCCTTCACTGAGGAAGGCATTTTCTTCCTCAGTTGTTCTTGTCCTTTTAATTTTAATTTTTTGTTTTTCATACTTTTAGTCTTACGTCGTAGCACGCTGGGATATTTTCCCAACGTTATTTTTCTGAATCTTTTTTATCTATTTTGCCTTTATCTTGCGTCGCAGACCGTCTGTTTTCTCTCCCTTCTCCCTCGGTGATTTTTATCTTTTTATTCTGTATTTAATTTTTTGGGGGGCAATAAGGTTGCTGTCAGCTATAATGGCTATTAATCCGTACATATTCCAGAGATAAATCACAAGTCCACACTTCAAACTCTCCCTCTCCTATTCCCAGGTCTACAATAATTTTAAGCTCCTTTTTCTTCATCGCCTCCTGAGCTTCTTCTCTCTCCACTCCCTTAGCCTTCATTCCTCCCTCTACCAAAGTAATTCCGTTAACCTCTAAAGAAACTTTATCGGGAATCATTTCTATTCCGCTTCGCCCCAGAGCAGCCATAATCCTTCCCCAGTTAGGGTCTTCTCCAAAAAGAGCAGTTTTTACCAGAGGAGATTCAGCAACGGTAAAAGCACCCTTTTGTGCTTCTTCTTTTGTTCTCGCTCCTCGCACTATTATCTCTACAAACTTAGTGGCGCCCTCTCCGTCTCGGGCTAAATCCCGAGCTAACTCTTGAGTTAACCAAAAAAGAGCCTCTCGAAAAATGGAAAAAACTGGATCATTACTCTTCTTAACTTCTACTCCACTTTTACCATTAGCCAGAATCAATACCATGTCATTAGTACTCGTATCTCCGTCCACCGTCACCCGATTAAAGCTTTGATTCACCGCCTCTTTTAATACTTGATCTAAAACCAGAGCGTCTATGCCTAAATCGGTAACTATAAAAGACAACATAGTAGCCAAATTTGGCTTAATCATCCCTGACCCTTTAGCTATTCCTCCCAGGTGGACAGTTTTTCCTTCCCAGGAAAAAGAGAGAGCTCGCTCTTTGGGAAAAGTATCAGTAGTCATTATAGCTTTGGTTGCTTCCCTGCTCGATTTCTTCACTGGTAACAATTGAGATAATTCTTCTATCCCTTTTTCTATTTTAGTGAGAGGCAAAAATTCACCAATCACCCCCGTAGAAGCCACCGCTACGAGCCGATGATCTACCTTAAAATAACGAGCAGCAAGGTCAGCCACTTTCCTGGCATCTTCTATTCCTCGTTCCCCGGTGCACGCATTAGCTACTCCACTGTTTGCTACCACCAGTTGTAACTTTCTCTCTTTTAATAAATGCTCTCGGGTAACCAGAACTGGTGCTGCCGAAACTCGATTTTGAGTGAAAACTCCTGCTGCCGCAGCCGGTGTATCAGAGAGAATAGCTGCCAGATCATTTTTCCCTTTCTTTATTCCGCAGTGTACTCCATAGGAAGAAAACCCTGAAACATTATCCAATCCACCTTCTAAAATTTTCCAGCTCTCCATCTCTACCTCCTCAAGGGTATAATACATCCTCCGGCAAACCTTCTTTTTCCTCTTTCCCAAACATCAGATTTAAATTCTGCACTGCCTGCCCGGCTGCTCCTTTAATCAAGTTATCCAGAGCAGAAATTACTATCAGCTGATTCTCTCCCACCTTTTTGAGTCCCAGATCAACAAAGTTAGAGCCTACTACCCAGCGCAGCTCAGGAAAACGATGGAGAGGGAAAATCCGCACCCAGGGTTTCCTTCCCCAATAATCCTTCCATATAGATAAAAGCTCCTCCTCCTCTATATCTTTTTCCAGGGTAAGATAAACAGTAGTTAAAATCCCTCTCTTCAGGGGCAAAAGATGGGGAGTAAAAATGAGGTTGACCTCCCTCCCGGTAGCTAACTCCAGCTGTTCTTTCATCTCCGGCTGATGACGATGCTCTCCCACTTTATAGGCTTTGAAATTTTCATCTACCTCACAAAACTGGTTGTCTTCAGTAGGCTTTCTACCTGCTCCGGTTACTCCTGATTTGCTATCCACTATTATAGAAGGTGAAATTACTCCCTCTTTTAAAAAGGGATACAGAGGAATAATCACCGAAGTAGGGTAACAACCGGGATTAGCCACCAGTTGCGCCTCTTTTAAGCGCTCTCTACAAATTTCCGGAATACCATATACTGCTTCCTGTAAAAGGTGAGGAACACGATGTTCTAACTGATAATATTTTTGGAAAACCTCTACGTTTTTAAAGCGAAAATCAGCCCCCAGGTCAATAACCCGTATCCCTTTTTGCAAAAGAGGAGGAACATAATCCATAGCTACTCCTGAGGGAAGAGCCAGAAAAATTGCCTCTATTCCTTCTAAACTATCCACTTCCTGCTTTTGTAAAGTCAAATTGCTTCTTCCTTGCCAGGCCAGACAATAATCCTCCAATTTTATACCCGGAAAACTTTCACTTCCTACCCAGCAAACTTCTACACCGGGGTGGTAAGCCAAAATGCGTAAAAGCTCAAGACCAGTGTATCCAGTAGCTCCCATTACTCCTACACGTACCATCATTATTCCTCCTTCTTACCAATAAAAAAACCTCGTCTTTAGACGAGGTTTTCAAAGACGGGCAGGGGTGCAACACTTGGTGCACGGTGCCACCCTGCTATACTCTTTGTTTTAACGGCTCAACCGGAGCTCCTACTTAGAGAAAAACTCTTTTCTTCGGAGTCAGCTCCAGGGCTCTATCTTCCTTAACGCCACGGTGGAAGCTCGCACCCTACCTTCCTCGCTGAACCATAACGCTAATCTCTTCCCTATCATCGCTTTGATAGATATTTAAACATTTTCTGGTAATTAAATCAAGTGGAATTTTTCCAGAACTGACTTTAATTTTTCCTCTTTTTCTTGTTCTAAGGAAGACAGGGGAGGTCGAACCCCTCCCACTCTCCACCCTGCCAGGTTTAGAGCAGCTTTTACTGGAATAGGATTAGTGGAGATAAAGAGAGCTTTAAAGAGTGGATAAAGCTCAAGATGGACTTTCAGAGCTTCTTTAGTTTTTCCTTCATCGAATAGCTGAATCATCTTTTTTATCTCTTTGCCCACCAGATGAGAAGCCACGCTTACCACTCCCACTCCCCCCAAAGCTAAAAGGGGAAGAGTCATGATATCATCTCCACTGTAAAGATAAAAATCAGGAGGAACCAGAGCTTTAATTCGAGAAATCTGATCGGTGCTTCCTCCTGCTTCTTTTAGGGCTACAATGTTCGGAATTTCTGATAGGCGAGCTATGGTTTCTGGTTCAATATTCACTCCGGTGCGAGAAGGGATGTTATAAAGCATAACTGGAATATTTACTGCCTCAGCGATGGCACGAAAATGCTGGTAAAGCCCTTCTTGAGGGGGCTTGTTATAATAAGGAGCCACTGCCAGAATACCATGTACTCCCAGACTTTCCGCTTCTTTAGAAAGAAGTACGGATTCCTTAGTATTGTAATTGCACGTTCCTGCTATAACTTTTGCCTGATCTCCCACTTCCTCGAGAGCCACTTCAAAGAGACAGAGTTTCTCTTCCCGGGATAAAGTCGGAGATTCCCCGGTAGTCCCGGAAACCACCACTCC
>DGDO01000127.1:0-4675 GCA_002385475.1 Candidatus Sordicultor fermentans
AGATGTGTATAAGAGAAAAGCGCTAATCTCCATTTCTCCCAGGGGTGCTTCTGTGTCCCCACCACCCATCATTAAACTCACCAATATTCGAGCATCTTCTTCTTTTATTAAAAGAAGGTTTTCTCCTTCGAGCCCTTCCTGGTAACGAACCTTAACTACAATATGTTCCTCCGGAAGAAGGTCTGCCACTTCCTCTTTGTTTATCACTTCCACCCGAGGAACAGTAATTTCTACCCTCCGCCCTAAAATAGTGGATAGAGCAGTAGCCGCCGCCCCCATAGAGATATTTCCCAATTCGCCAATAACATCTTTCTCCTCAAGAGTCAAAGTATCTTCTGGCATTCACTCTTCCTCCTCCAATTCCGTAATTTTAATAGCCAATCTCCGACCCGACCTTCCTGGCATCCCTTTCATCTTTACCTTTTTTCCTACCAGAACATTCAAAGGCTCTCCTACTCTTTTATCTAACACCACTACATCCCCTACCTCCAAACTCAAAAGCTCCTTCAAACTTATAGTTGCTTTACCCAGTTCTACCACCACCGGCAAGCGAACCTGATTAATTTTCTTTTTCACTTTTTCCTGAACCTGGGGGTCGTTGGATTTACGACTGGCAAACCATAAAGAGGCGCTCAGCCTCTGAGTAATAGGCTCTACCACCAGATAGGGAATACAAACGGTCATCATCCCCTCTCGCTCTCCAACTTCCACCGAAAAAGTAAAAAGAATCACCATGTCATTACCAGAAACCACCTGAACAAATTCTAAACTTGATTCCAGAGCCTCTATTTGTGGTTCCACCTCCTGGATATTAGCCCAGGAGTCTTTTAAAGCACCCATGATCCTTTCTGCCACTTCCAGCATAATCCGATTTTCAATTTCAGTTAAAGGACGAGGATGAAAAACAGTACTTCCTGAACCCCCCAACAAGCGATCTAATATTAGAAAAACCATATCCAGATTCATCTGTAAAACACAACGTCCCTCTAAAGGAGGAAGAGAAAAAATGCATACAAAAGTGGGATTAGGAACCGAACGTACAAACTCATCATAAGTAAGCTGGTCCACTGAAACCAACTCTACCTGGCATCGGCTACGCAAAAAAGCAGCTAAACTGGTAGAGGTCAAACGTGCTAAAGACGAAAAAATCATATGAAAAGTACGTATCTGGTCTTTAGAAAACTTCTCCGGGCGCCGAAAATCATAAACCTTGAGGCGTCCACCTTCTTTTCCCTCTTCTTTAATAGCTTCTGCTTCCAGGCTTCCTGAATCTAAAGCTCTGAGCAAAGCATCAATTTCTTCTTGAGACAGTATATCGCTCATTTTTCGCTCCTACTGCATAACAAAATCGACGAAATAGACTTTAGTCACTTTCCCGGAGGTCAAAAAACTGTTGATACTATCGGCAATAAGCAACTTCAATTTTTCTTTGCCCTCCGTGGTAGAAAGGTCCTCGGAAGTTTGAGCACTGACCAAAGTAATTATAGCATCTCGAATCTCCACTGTTTTATTTTTAATCTCCTCTACCACTCGCTGGTCAGAAATTTCTACTCCCAGAGTCATCTTGAGATAACGCAATACGTCTTTATCGCTCAGGTTAACCAGAAAATTTTGCTCAAAAATATAAATAAAAGAAGAAGTTGCCTTTGCTTCTTGCGGAGAAGAAGCAAAGAGTTTATCCCACATCCCGCTCTGGTGGAGATAGACAAAAATCATAAAAGCCAAAAGAGCCAGAGTAACAATCAACATTATCATTTGAAAAGAAAAGCTTTTCTTCTTTTCTAAGTCTTCAGTTTCTTCAGGCATAGTTTCTTCTCCTTTCAATCTCGTAAAATAACTATCTCCACTCGCCGATTTTTCTGGCGGTGTTCTTCATCTACATTGGGAACCAGAGGCCGATATTCTCCATAACCCACGGCCATCAATCGCTCTGGAGGTAACCCTTTTTCCTCCACCAGATATCGTAACACAGCAATAGCTCGAGCAGCAGATAGCTCCCAGTTAGAAGGAAACTGAGAAGTGTGAATGGGTAAATCACAGGTATGTCCTTCTATTCTGATTGAGTTTTTAACATCCTTTAGAGCATCAGCTAGAGCATCTAGGATGGGAAATACTCCCGGTTTCAAATTCGCTTTACCAACATCAAAAAAAACGGCATCCAGAAAAGTAATCACCAATCCCCGTTCATCTATCTTGAAACTAACTTTATCCGGGGAAAGGTTGCCTTCTTTTATCAATTGCCTCTCAATCTCCTTCATGAGACCAGCCAGTTTCAGTTCTACCAGGCCCGAGGGGCTAATCTGAGTAGGGGGTTTAGGAACAGGAATATCAGAAGGATTTAAAACCCTGGGCCCACCTTCCAGAACCCCTAACGCTCCCTGAATAGAAGAAATTACCTCCTTAAACCGGGCCACATCGATAGTGGAAAGAGCAAAAAGCATTATAAAAAAACAAAGCAACAGAGACATAAAGTCTCCATAGGTCAAAGACCACAGAGGTGCTCCGGGGGGTGCTTCTTCTTCTACTCTTCTACGGGGCATCTAATTCACCTCGTGCTCTCGCTTTCTCTTTTTAGAGGAATCACTCTGCCTAGGTCTTCTCTCTCACGCTCTAATTCTTCTCGAATACTGGGAGCAAAGAAAGATTTAAGTTTTTCCTCCACAATGCGAGGGTTATCTCCTGCTTGAATGGAAAGAATCCCCTCGATAATAACTTCCTTCAGTAACACTTCTTCACTACTCCTTAGCTTTAATTTATTGGCTATAGGTAGACAAACCAGATTAGAAATAACAGCTCCATAGAGAGTGGTAAGTAGTGCTACTGCCATTCCCGGCCCCACTTTTTTGGGGTCATCCAAGCTAACCAGCATGGCTACCAAACCAATGAGTGTTCCAATCAAACCAAAAGCCGGAGCAAAACTGCCCATCGTTTCGAAAATAGCTCTCCCTTTTTTGTGGCGTTCTTCCAGAAAAACCAGTTCGGTTTCCAAGATGCTTTTCAATAGCTGAGGGTCAGTTCCGTCTACTACTAATTGAATCCCCCGCTTAAAAAAGAGGTCGTCTATTCTCTCTGTTTCTTCTTCCAGAGCCAGAAGCCCCTCTTTGCGAGCTTTCTCTGCTAAGCCCACGAGAGTAGTGGTTATCTCTGAGGGATGGGGAAGTCGAGAACGCAAGGCAATCATAAAAAGCTGAAAAGCTTTCATCACCTGGTCCAGATGGAAGCTGATAAGAGTAGCAGCTAAAGTCCCTCCTCCCACAATAAGTATGGAAGAAAAGCTATAGTAAATTTTCATATTATTAGCTGCAGCGTCAGTCATTCCCCAGAAAAGTAAAACTACTCCCACTACCAAACCGATGATAGTTGCCTTATCCATAGTTATCCCTCCATATCGCTCTCGGATAAATTCTGTATCAAGATTTTACTCACCCCGCTCTGTCGGCGAAAATCTAAGATTTTATTGATTATCTCATCTACTGACTCTTTAACTACATACTTTCTACCAGTAACCAGAGTGATAACCGTATCCGGAGTAGCTTCTATGGTTTCAATTAAATCCATATTCAGAACAAAACTGGAACCATTAAACCGAGTTAAACCAATCATTCCCTATCCCTCTCTCATGGGCTTGAAAAAGAGGGGCGCGGTGCCCCTCTTTTTCACCGTTTAATATTGATTAAATCCTGTAACATTTCATCAGACGTGGTAATCACCCGAGAATTAGCCTGAAAACCTCGCTGAGTTACTATCATATTGGTGAATTCTTGAGCTAAATCAACATTGGACATCTCCAGTTTTCCTACCGCGATGCTTCCTCTTCCTCCACTGTCCGCTGTTCCGATATTGGGAAGACCAGAGTTATTGGAAATCTGGTACAGATTTCCACCTTCTTTCAGTAAACCCCCCGGATTAGAAAAAGTGGCTAAAGCAATTTGAGCTAAGGCTTTGGATTGACCATTGGTAAAAATCCCGGTTAACACTCCACCAGAATCAGTACTTACCATATCTAAAGACCCGGCCTCATACCCATCCTGGAAATTAATATAGGCAGTGGGGTTACCCCCAAACTGGGTAAGTTGAGAAAAATCGATGTTTAGGCTAATAGCATTAGCTCCAGTAATAGCAAAACTAGCTGGGAGGGAAGGAAGAGTCGTTGAGATAATTGAACCGTTAGCATCAAATTGAATAGTACCCTGGCCATCAGTTGCCGTAACTCCATCCAAAGTTGCTTTCCAACCCCACTCATTTGCTGTTGCAGTTTTCGTAAAAGTTATTGTTAAGTTGTGAGGATTTCCTAAAGAATCATAAACCTGAACACTGGTAATCCATTCAGAGTTAAGGTCAGCGTTAGCATCTAAATTCCCTTCAAAAGCAATTTGTGTGGTAGCTTTAGGCTTCATCTGAGCGCCCACCGGTATAGTTATATTCTGGAGAGCTTGGGTAGAATCAATATTTCCATCGGTATCGGCCATCCAGCCTTGCAGGCGAAAACCGTTGCTATTTACCAGCGCTCCATCAGCAGAGGTTTTGAAAGCTCCATCTCGAGTATAATACACTTGGCTGCCATCACTCACTATGAAAAACCCTTCTCCCTGCACGGCAAAATCGGTGGGATTATCAGTGCTCTGCAAACTCCCTGGAGTAAAAAGAGTATCAATGCTCGAGATACCCATCCCCA
>DGDO01000127.1:4829-7826 GCA_002385475.1 Candidatus Sordicultor fermentans
TTATTTCCTATCACATCCATCCGGGTCTGGTGATTTTTAAGACCAGAAACTCCGGAAAACAGAGAACGCATCATTTTTAATTTACCTCCCTTCGGGGAGCTCCCCTAAGGACCAGCTCCCTAAGCAATAATCGCTGAATCAATATTGGTAAAGATATTATCTTTTCGAGAGTTAGAATCCATACAGGTTACCACCACTCGCTCTGGGACATTCACCACAAAAGCCACTTCTCCCACCAAAACGAGAGAGTTTCTTCCTCCTTTTTCCCTCACTTTTTGCACCGCTTCTTGCAGGCGCTCTACAGTATCGGGAGAAAGAGGTATATCTCTTTCTTTTATCCTTCTTTGAGCGTGTAGGGAAAAGCTCAACTCCTCTTCTTGAAGAATCCGCTCAAAATCCCCGCCAGTCTCTGTCTTGCGACGAAGAGGAGTAGAAGAAGAAGGTTGAACCTCAGGAACAAATTCCCGAAAATTTTCTATCTTTTGAACCATCAGCTCTCTCCCACTTTAACTACTTCACTGATATTGTATTCTCTCTCTCCCACTTCTAAAACCACCTGCTCTTCTTTAACTGTTACTCCTTCCACTTTCCCCACTGTTCCATCAGTTAACTCTACTTCTTTACCTACAAGAGAAGAAGCGTTCAAAAAAAGTAGAGATTGTAAGCTTTTATTGGCATTTTGCATCTCCTCTAAAGCACTGTATTGAGCCAGTTGCGCACTGAATTCCTGGTCGCTCAGAGGATCCAGTGGATTTTGCAAACGGAGCTGAGTCACAAGAAGCTGCAAAAAATCGTGCTTATCTAAGGTATTCTTTCCTCTTTCACTTGTCTCCGTTGCTTGCGTTCCTACTGCTTGAGTTCCCATTATCAATCTCTTCACCTCCTCAAACTAAAACATTAACTTTCCCTGAAGAGTCATCTAACAGAGAGAAAGTCACCGCATCTCCTTCTTCGGAAGAAAAAGAAGAAGAGAAGTAATTAGGTCTTCCAGAATGGGAAAAGTAGTGACCATTTTGATTCAGATAGTTATTCATCCACAATCCCTGTTCATTCAACTGTGCTTCTAAAACAGGAAGGTTTTTTACTACTATTTCCTGGGTGCGAGGATCAGATATCTGCCACACACATTCTACTCGATTGTTATCTTCTCGCACTTGAATCACGATAGAACCCAGAGATTCCGGTTTGAGCTGAATCACCACTTCTTTCTCGCCCTCATTCTGGCTGACCATCTGAAGAACACGATCAAATATCTTTGGTATTTCACTCTTTTCTACCTGAGAAAAATCGATCGTTTCTTCTACTGGAGAAGTCTCTCTTCCTCCTGGTGCTCCTCCGTAAAAATCAGAAGCCAATTCCACCTTTTTCTCCTGAGCAGTGTTTTTTGCCTTCTCTGTCTCCAGAGGAGGTAAGCCTTTCACAGTTTCTGTCTCTTCCCCGGAGAGACTCTCCTCTTCAGAGGTAAAAACCAATCCTTCCCGGGGGGCTACTTCTTCTATGGTATCTTCTTCCAACCCCGAAGAAAACTCCGGAGTGATTTCTTCTACTGTTTCCACCTCAAGAGGAATGATTTCTTCTCCTTCTTCACTCACTACTGATTCACCCTCTACCTCGTTACCCGGTATAACAAAACCTGCATCTCCAGGAGTGATTTCTTCTCCTTCCCCGGCAAGAGGTAAGTCATCGATGATAAGATGCTCTGGTTCACTTTCCACCTCATTACCTGGCAGGATAGAACATCCCCCACCAGTAGAGCACCCTCCCTGCCCTAAAGAACATTCTGAAAGGGAACTATTTTCAAGAGGGTAAGAAAAAACCTTCTCTTCTAAGAAGGTAACGAGATAATCTATTAACCTGCCCAGTAACTCACTGAGAGCCTCCTTGTCTCCGGAGATTTGAAAAGTAAACTCTCCATTTTCTCCTGTTCCGCCACTCACCAGCACTTTCCCCTTCTCTCCTAAATTGAGAGTAAAACTGATATTCTCCACTTCAGAGAGAAAGCTATCTATCGTTTTTTTCCATCCCTCCACTCCAAGTATCTCCTCAAAGGAAGAATTACAGCAATTAGAGAAAGCACAAGCTCCGGGAGTAGCAGTTTCTACTACAGAAGAAGAGCAAGGAGAACAGCTACTTACTGCCGGGGTGGAGGAAAAGCTGCAATCTTTAACCGGCGCGGTTTCTCCCCAACCCAGAGAAAAAAGAGAAGGAATTAGAAATTGCTCAAAATTCGAGCTCTCTTTCTCTTCTCCCTTTTCCACTTTTTCGGGATAAAGGCTGCTATTATTTTTCACGTCCCTGCTTTCTACCGGCAAAAATATAAAACCATCCATTTTTTCACCTCCCTTCCATCATTTTTTTCATGATTTCTGCCGCTCTTTCCACCGGAAAAGCATTCAATATTTCGGCTACATTTCTTTCTTTCATAACCGAAAGTATTTCCACCACCTCCTCATCAGAAAGTTTTTCCATAATTCGGGATGCTTCTTCCGGCTCCATAGCGGTATAAATCTTGGCCAGACGAAAAATTTTTTCTTCCCGGGAAGAAGAGTCGACATCTTCCCCACCTGTTTCCGAGGAAGGTTCTTTTATTTCAGATGGTGTATCCACTACTACTTCCTCCTTTGAGAACTCTTCTATCACGGGGTTTTGAGGTCCTACTTTCTCTAAAATAGGGCCAGGGTAAATAACCTGACTTTCAATTTCTTCTTTTCTTACTATTAAATTTTCTGAATCTCCCTCCTGCCCTGAAGGCATGCGCATAAAATATAAAAAAGGTAAATCGATAATTCCTACAAAATTGAGAAAGAAAATTAGAGTAAAAGCAAAAACCAGAATGGGAAATATTGTCTCTGCCCAGCTACTTTTTCTTCTGGAAGCTTTATTTCTGGCCGTTTTTTCTCTTCTTTTCTGGATATCCATCTCTTTACTGGCCACCGGCTCTATTATCCTCCTATTACCTTCTTTACAAACCTTTGAGTTTCTGGAAAGGGAGGGATA
>DGDO01000056.1:0-8059 GCA_002385475.1 Candidatus Sordicultor fermentans
CTATTTTAGGTTGAACTTCGGTTTCAGGGATTTATAAGGGAGCATCACTCCCTTATAAATCTATTATCTGCCCGCTACTTGTATAACAGGAAAGAGGAAAAACTCCTCACGAAAAAGAAAAAGGAGTCCCTCGCAAAAAGAAGAGGGGTTATAAGAAGTTTACCCCTATAGTTCTATTTAAGAAATTAGCAAGAAACACAGATAAAGATGGACAAATTGCTATCTCATTCATATTTATAAGAGATATTGGTATAAAAGAGATTCCAACTCGTTCTTTGAAACAGCGCCTGTCACAGTATGTTGAATTTCTCCTTTTTCGTTCAAGAAAAGAAAAGCTGGAACTCCCAATCTTGTAAAACATTCTCTTTGCACCTTTCCATAATCATCGATTAAAACCGGAAAAGTCCAGTCACTACTATTAACAAAACCGCTCCTGATCATCTGGGTATATTCCTCGGTAGGAGCAATTAAATTTCCAGACGTCCCGCTTTCATTCACTGCTATTCCCATCACCGTCAACTCTCCTTGATGGCGGCGATAAATATCCTGGATTGCAGGAGCTTCCTCCTTGCAATAACTACAGTAAGACTTGAAGAAAAATACTAAAACTGGTTTTCCCCGAAATTCAAGAAGGGAAACCTCTTTCCCATCTAAGTCAGGAAGAGTAAAATTAATTCCAGTATCTACTGGCGTTGGAGTTGGTGTATCTGTAGGAGTTGGTGTATCTGTAGGTGAAGGATCAGGAGTCTCTGTGGGTAAAGGTAAATAGTCAGAGCATCCTGTTACTCCCAAAAGAAGAGAAAAAACTGAAACAATGATAAACCACTTCGGCCAGTTTTCCTTTTTCATAGTTTAAGCTCCTCTCTTATCATCTTATTCTTTTAATGTCCAATTATACAACATAACCATATTCAATTTTCCAGCAATAAAGAAAATTCTTGAAATGCTTCTTGCAGGTTTTCTGATTCGGTAATATTTTTCCGAGAATGGCTAACGTTTTTTTGGAATTTTTCTCGCACCAATAAACCTCGAGCATAATATTCCCTGGCCTTTTCTTCCTCTCCTCGAGATTTATAAAAATCACCCACCGCTCGATATGCAGAAACCAAAACCTCATAAGTAGAAGAAAGAAGAGGAGCTTTTTCTACTGCTTCTTCTAAAAACTGCAAGCCTTTTTCGAATTGACCTTCTTCCACATAAAGAACTCCCAGCTGCTCTAAATAAAGGTAATAAAAGGGAGAAAGGCGATGAGCTCTTTCTGCTTCTTTTTTGCTTTTTTCTCGGAATTGAGGATTGCCTTCTTTTAAAAACTTTTCCCTCCAGGCTCTGCTTAAAGCCAGGTGAATTTCTGCATCTCCAAAACTAAACCGTGCTGCTTTTTGATAGAAATAAAGAGCGCTATCGTTATCTCCTGCTTTAGCATAGTAGTCTCCCCATATTTTATTGTTGGTGCCTTGAAAGATAAGAATGGAGAGAACAAAGAAAACCACTCCTAATAATATTAGGAACTCGTAGTGAATTCGAAAAGATAAGGGAAAAGAGGAAAATTTGTAGTCCCGAAGATAATTTGCCACCCCTGCGGCAAAAAACCAGATGGTGAAATGATACGCTCCCAGGGAAAAATTGACATCCAGAAAACTATGAGTAAATCCCATAAACAGCAAAGATAAAACCCCGAAAATCAAAATTTTATCTGGGGAAGGTAAAGAGTGGCGATTCTTAATAAAAGGATAAAAAAGAGAGAAAAGCAAAATAGCAATGAGAGAAAGCCCTATTAGCCCTCCCTCTACCAGAATCTGCAAATAAAAATTGTGAGTACTTTCAGTAAAGTAAGGAGCCGACTGATAACCTAAATAAAGAGCCTTCCAGGCTCTCCCTCCCCATCCATTAAGAAGACGAGGAAAGCTGACCCTCCAGGCATCTCGGTAAAAAATAAATCTTTCCGCCGCACTATGGGTAGTAAAACTGATATCTCGTAATCTCCGAGAAAGCTGAGGAGGTAAAAAATCAGAATAGAGGGCTAAAAGAAAGATAATTACCACTAACCCGACCAGACTTACTACTCCTAATAGAAGAGAACGGTTGCTAAGAGAAGCAACTTTTTCTTCTACTCTGGACAAAAGAAAGATAACTCCGGTGAGAATTAAAGCTCCTGAGAATAGAAAGCCAAAAAAGAGAGGATCCTTGTGAACAAGATAATTTTCTAAAGGGGAAACAAAAAGCAAAAGGACAAGAAGAGAAAAGAAAAGCACTTCTGCCAGCTGAATTTTTTCTCGGCGAGGGAGAAGCAAAAACAAAAAAATTAAAGCCAGAGGGAGAGTTAATATCCCTCCTCGAGAGTAAGTGAAAAAAAAGCCAGAAAGAGAGAGAAAAGAAAGAAAAATTGCTCCCAGAAACCAGCTTTTCTTTTTCTCCAGAAGAAACAGAGTCAAAAGAGCAATGTAGCTCATAGCGAAATAAGCAGCAGTAGTGTTGGGATATTGAAAAGTGGAATGCAATCTGCCACCAATAAATAAATCTCTCATACTCATACCCAAGGGGGTAGCAGAAGGAGATACCCAGCCAAATTGATAAAAAATACCCAGAAAAGCCAGAATAATACCATTTAATCCCAGAGCAAGAAGAAACCACTTTTTATCTTCCAGGGAAGACCACAGGTTTTCTACCAGCAGGAAAAACATTGCAAAAGTTAAATAATTGAAAAACTCCCGGAAAGCTCCTCCTTTATCAGCCGCCAGGGGAATATTAAGAAGATAAAGTAAAACTAAGAAAATAAATATCCATTCTGGTATAGTGCTAATAATTATTCTCTCCTGGCGTAAAAAGTACTGAGCAACAAAGAAAAAAATAGCTATTCCCCAGAAAACGGCGAAAAAGAGGAAACGTTCATAATCAAAATACAGACCTCGATAATAGGGAGAAAGAAGCACCAGGCCAAATAAAGCTATTAAAACACCTTTTTTAAGGAGAGATAAATTTAAAGAACTCTTATTTTCTTTTTTAGGCATATTCAGTTAATATTTCAAACATATCCTTTAAGTTATTACTGATTTATCTTCAATTATAGCAAACAATATTACTTCCTGACTTTCCTGAAAGTAAAAAAATCAAAAATATTTTTCAGCAAAATCAAGCATAGTGAACCACAAAATCTAATCTATGGTAATATTTTTTCTTCGTGCTCTCTTATCTTTCGTAGCAGAGATTATTACGGGCGATTTCATCCCGGGGTGTCGTCGTTATCTCTATCACCTTCCCGTAGAAATCTCTCCCTTTCTTTCTCCATCGGGAAAGTATTTGCGGAATAATGTAATTCCAGAAAATAGCACAAAATAAATGAAAATAACAAAGGAAAAAATACCAAAACTTTCATGGTCACTAATTGACCGGATATAAAAGACTGTTACAATAAAAAAAGAAGAATTTTTATTATTTACCAGAGGAGAGAAGATTATGAATAGTATCCAGATTAAACCACTCACTTATGAAAACTTCCAGAAATACGGTGATTTTGTACGGCTCGACCAGGTTAGTCCTGAAAAATATCAGCGGATTGGTCAACCCCCGGTTGAGTTCTATCCCGACCTGATCTTACAAAATTTAGGTAGCCCTATTCTGGGAGTGTCTTTATGCAGGGTTTTCCCTCGAGATCTGAAGGTTGAGCTCACCGAACACCATAATTATACTGAAGAGGGAAACCTTCCCCTCGATGGAGATGTGTACATGCACGTTGGACTTGCTACCCAGGAAGCGGAAGACATGGAAGTAGAAATTTTTGAAGTTCCCAAGCTCACCTTTGTTCGCTTAAAAATCGGGGTTTGGCATCACGCCCTCTATGCCAAAGGAGATAAACCAGTTAACGTTTTAGTATTATTAGCAGAGAGAACTTACCACAATGATTGCGAGGTCAAACCTTGCAATTTCACCTTTGGAGAAAAGAGATAAAATTACTAACGAGAATAGATTTGGCCGGGTGAAACAGAAATATTACTCGGCCAAATCTATTCTTAAAAGTCACACATGCTTCATTATTTCCCGTGGTTCTATTCTATGCTATCTTTCCCGGAAAGATTTGCTGGTCAAAACGAAATAGGAATTTTTGCCTCATTCTTTAAAAATACTGGAATCACATTCAATGGTGCTTCGCTTTCTATCCATTGACCACCCTCATGCACTGTGCCATTGTAAGCGCTGGTCCATTTTGCCCCTTCAGGTAAATATACTCTCCTCGACCTCATGCCTTCGTATAAAATAGGCGCTACAAGCAGGTCAGGACCAAACATATACTCATCTTCTACATCATATGCTTCGTCATCACTGGGAAAATCAATAAATAAGGGCCTCATTATTGGTATCCCCTCTTCATGAGCTCTTTTCATTTGTTCCATTAAGTAAGGTTTTATTTTCTCTCTTAAGAATAGCAGATTTTTGATTATATCATATGCTTCTTCGCCAAATGACCATATCTCATTAGGACCACCAGTTAGGTCATATGGCTCACATTTATTCGAATCTGGAGGATAAGGGAGGCGGAAACCATGCAGCCTGAAAATGGGGCAAAATACCCCAAACTGAAACCAGCGGATAATGAGCTCTTGGAAAGCAGGGTCGTTTGGGTCTCCATCAAAAAAACCGCCTATATCAGTAGTCCACCAGGGGATACCACACATCGCCATATTTAAGCCTGCTCTAAGCTGCTTCTGTAAAGAATCAAAAGTAGAAGGAATATCTCCCGACCACACCACTACTCCAAAACGCTGACTACCCAGCCAGGCACAGCGGATAAGGTTAACAATTTCCTTTTCTCCTGCTAATCGCAAACCATCCTCAAAGGCCTGCGCGTAGTAAAAAGGATAAATGTTGCTTACTTCTAAGCCATTACCTAAATGATAGCGAAGATTATCATAATCATAGGACAAAATATTATCGTAACCAAAACCTGGCATCCCCAGCTCTGGTTCTGCTACATCCAGCCAGAACATCTTTATACCATACTTATAATAATTTTCCTTAACTTTCTCCCAGATAAATTCTCTAGCCTCAGGGTTAGTAGCATCAAAATGGGTGTTGATTCCTCGAAAAGTGAAAATTGTAGGAACCCCACGTTCCGTTCTAACCAAGAAACCTCTCTTTACCATCTCTAAGTAGTTTTCACTATTTATTTCTACTGTCGGCCAGACTGATACCATAACTTTAATTCCCATTTTTTCTAATTCATCTACCATAGCTTGCGGGTCTGGCCAATATTCCGAGTCAAATTTCCAATCTCCCTGGTGAGGCCAATGAAAAAAGTCAATAACTATAACTGATAATGGTAATCCTCTTTTTTTGTATTCCCGAGCTACGTTTAAAAGCTCTTCTTGAGTTCGGTAGCGGAGCTTACACTGCCAGAAGCCCAAAGCCCACTCCGGTAACATTGGTGGTTTGCCGGTCAAATCAGTATACTTTTTAACTATATCAACCGGAGTGTCTCCAGCAATAACAAGATAGTCAATCTGTTTTCCTGCTTTTGCATGCCACAAGGTATGATTTTTAGCGAGTTCTGCTCTACCAACTGCCGGGTTATTCCAGATAAATCCATACCCTCGAGTAGAAACTAAAAAAGGAATACTAATCTGGGTATTTTTTTGAGCTAATTCTAATACACATCCTTTCAGGTCTAAACACCCGTTGGCATACTGTCCCATTCCATAAAGACGTTCTCCTTCATAAGCCTTAAAATACAAGTCCGTTCTATACAAGCTACTGCTAAGAGCTTTATAATTTCTAGCTTTTAAAACATCAGCATTGCTTATCCTTCCATCAATCCACAGTTCTTCTAATAAAATCTTTCCACCATCGGTAAAATAGTTGACTGTTCCATCTGCTAATATTTCAGCCATAATCTTTCCATTTTTGATAGTGGCTTTCATTGGTTGAATATCTATGAGAGCTGGAATAGTAGGTTGAGATAGTAGAGTCCAATTTTCTTCATTAATTTCTTTATTCAAGGTAGACCTAAAACGTAAACAGTCTTTGCCAAATGGTTCAAGCCAGATAGTTTCACCATCTTTTTGAGCTATTAGCCTGTTTCCAACTTGTTTAAAAAACATCTTATGCACTCCTTTCAAGGTTATGCTATTTTTAGTTGAAATTGAAAAGAGTGGCTCCCCGTGGGATAATCCACGTAATAGAAAAAACATTCAAGAAAGGAGCCACCCACGAAAGAGAACACTAAAAAGAGGAAAAAGTCAATAAGAGCTAAGCTCTCTGCCAAATTGTGTGGAAACATTCTCTTCGTGGTATGAATCCCAGTAACATCTTTCTCCAGTACACCTCCACATTCCTCAACCCCCAATATTTCTCTTTAGCATCTTAATCTTAGTATTACAGCCCTCCGTATAGCCATTAGTAGTTCTATTATGGAAATAATTTAAAATAGGTTCTCTCCATTTCTTTAGAGTATTTCCCCATCTAACTAATTCAGCATCATCGGCTACTTCAAGATTGAAAATGATGTTATCTAAAATCTTAGTGGCTTTTTCTCTATCAGTTTGCCGATATAGTTCTCTAATCTTCTCTTTAGCCCAGTAGAAACCCTGTAGAGTAGGATACTTACCCAAAAGATCGTCTACTTTCTGTTTGTTTTCTTGAGAGAGCTTCTCTCTACCGATGAGGAATATCTTCTTGGGTATCTTTACTTTCCTCTTCTGGTATACATCCTGTTCTATTCTTCGGGCCTCATCCATTCTTTTATTGGCGAGAGCATACATGAAAAGCATCAGCCACTACCTGAGCTCTAGGAAACAAATCTTCCGCTAATTTCTTAAGACTCTGTTTTAAGTCGAGAGATTAAATTATTACTCAGGGGGCGCCATTTTATTCCGCATCCTGAACTAATTTTTAAACTTTTATTCTTTAACTTTCGTTCTTCCCATCCAGGACAAATCCTGTAGTTCCCCAAAAAAATCCCGAAAGATACGATAATACATCAATTCTTCTTTGCTCCTGAGCACCCAGTCATTGGGAAGAACTCGCTCTTTGCCAAAATCTTCGTCAGTAATATTCTCCTCAGCATACTGATAAAGTAATTCCTCTACCCCGGCACCCTGCCAGAATTTGGATTTCTCTCTCCATAATATTTCTTCCGGTAATAAATCTTCCACTGCTTTTCTCAGAATCCATTTTTCTACCCCGTTTTTTATCTTTAAGTCAACTGGAATCTGAAAGGCATAATCTACTATTTCTTGATCTAAAAAGGGAACTTGAGCCACTATCCCATGAGCAGAGGCACAACGATCTACTCTCTGCAACGCCGTATTATGAAGACTAAAAGTTATATCTCTCAACTCCTGAGGTAATCTGTCCTTGTTCAAAGATTTTAGATAATCATAGCCAGCAAAAAGCTCATCTCC
Source organism: Candidatus Sordicultor fermentans (assembly GCA_002385475.1). Lineage (GTDB taxonomy): Bacteria > Atribacterota > Atribacteria > Atribacterales > Caldatribacteriaceae > Sordicultor > Sordicultor fermentans. Next base: position 7,395 of record DGDO01000056.1, read on the forward strand.
GCCCTCACCAGAAAAAACCTCCGGAACATAATCAGAAGCCAAATTGGCTACCATATAATTAATAATACTGGAACGAACCAGAGGAGCATCAAAAGATTCCAGATGATAAATAACCTTAGGTAATACTTCTAACATTCCTTCTAAATCTACTACTATCTCTCTATGTTCTGAGCCAATAAATTTAGCCATTTCCCTGGCATAATAAAGGTCCGGAGCATCCTCTACTCCCACGGAAAAAGTATACATTTTTTGCACTCTCGGTCGAGCTAAACTTGCTACAACGCTAGAATCGAGACCCCCGGAAAGCAAAGAACCTGCTGGGTTACTTTTGATTCTCTTTTTTACTGCTTTACTAAGTTTGTCACGAAGTTTTTGAGCTACAATCCTCAGTTCTCCCCGAAAAAGAGGCAGCTTTTTCCAGCGAAAATAAGGATTGACTTTTTCTTTATAAAAAAAGCTTCCCGGAGGCATTTCTTTTATTTTTCTTCCATAAGACAAAAGTCCTTTTACTTCCGAAGAAAAACAAAGATCTCCTCTTTCATTAAATATATAATAAAGAGGAGACACTCCTATATAAAATTACCTTTTAATTCCCCTCTTTTTTTTTTTTTTTTTCTTTCCCCCACAAAATGACCTCCTCATTCTTCTTTTTCTTTTTTTTTTTT
>DGDO01000056.1:8138-8322 GCA_002385475.1 Candidatus Sordicultor fermentans
TTTCATTAAATATATAATAAAGAGGAGCCACTCCTATATAATCTCGCTTTAACTCCGGCTCTTTTTCTCTTACCCGTGCCAGCGCGAAATGATCGGTCCCTCTATCATCTTTTACCATCTTTTCTTTTTTCCATCGGGCAAGCGATGGCTCATGGAGAGCGGGCCCTGTCTCTTATACACATCT
>DGDO01000058.1 GCA_002385475.1 Candidatus Sordicultor fermentans
TTATAAAGCAAATTACATGGGGTTGAAAACTCGGGATCGCCACGCACGGCAAGATACGCCGTGCTCGCGATGACGGTTTAAAAAGCTTCCGGGGAGAGGGTTAGGGTGGTGAATCGCGCCGCCCCCTTATAAACCCCGGAAAAGACGAAAAACACAAAGGAAAAAGATAAAAAATAACCTGGAGGGAAAGCACCTTGCTCGTCACTCCTGAACAGGTCTATCAGAAATCTATTATTAATGATTTCTCATGGGGTGGCGAGAAAGTGACTCTGGCAAAGACATGCCGGGTGAAATTGCCCCCAATAATTCCCCGGTAGGGAAGATGAGTGGAGCGCGAAAAAAAGATATTGCCATGTATTAAAGAGAAATTTTTAAGGAACTATCGCTCTTCTCTTGAGATACGCTTATAGAATGAGAAGCTAAAAAAAAGTGGTTTTGCTTTTTCTTTCTGTTAAAATAAAGTAGCTTAAAAAAAAGAGGAGGCAGGGAAATTTCATGATCCAAACTGTAAACTTAACCAAGGAATTTGATGGCTTTAAGGCTGTCGATAACTTAAATCTCCAGGTAGATAAAGGAGATATATGTGGTTTTTTAGGCCCCAACGGAGCAGGGAAGACCACCACTATCAATATGATTTTAGGGTTGATGCCTCCTACCAGCGGTAAAATTTTCCTCTTAGGAGAAGAATTCAATCCTGGTAAAGTGGAGGTGAAAGAAAGAATTGGAGTGGTGTCTGAGAGTTTGTATTTTTATAAAGAAATGACTGCTCGAGAATATCTTCTCTTTTTTGGAGAACTCTACCAGGTGCCTAAGGCTTCCAGAAGAATTGAAGAGCTGCTGGAAGCTTTAGGATTGATTAACGACCAGAACAAAAAAATAGGAGCTTTTTCCAAAGGGATGCAACAAAAGTTAGCCTTTGCCCGTGCTCTTTTGCATGACCCAGAACTCCTCATTCTGGATGAGCCAGTAGCTAACTTAGACCCCAGCAGCATCAAGCAGATTCGAGACTTAATTGAAGAGGAAAACCACCGGGGGAAAACGGTTTTTATCTCTTCTCACCTTCTTTCTGAAGTAGAAAGGTTATGCAAAAAAGTAGCTATTATCAATAAAGGAAAACTTTTGGCTGAGGATACCATGGATAATATTCGCCGAAGATTGACCGACAGTGTAGAGATGGAGATAGAGTTAGACAAAGAGGCGGAAAGCATTGCTTCCTCTTTAGAAAAGCTGGACTTTTTGAAAGGATTTAGCGTAGAAGGCCACAAATTGGAAGTGAGTTTAAAAACTGACCGGGACTATCGTCCGGAATTGTCTCAATTTCTTTACCAAAATGGATATCTTCCTCTTTCTATGAAAGCTAAAGAAATGAGTCTGGAAGAAGCCTTTATCACCATTACCCAGCAAAATATTTCTCTACTGGCCCGAGGGGAGGAAGCGGCATGAAGAAAAAAGTTGGTCTCTCTATTTTTCTGGCTATTGTAGGAGTTGTTGTGGTTTTATTTGTGGTTTCCTATTTTACCATCCGGCTGAATTATGGGGTTCTGCAAGGCAAAGTAACTGACCACTATTCGCATGACGTGGTTAGAAGACTACATCTCACCATTGATGGGCGTTCTGATATTTTATTTCAGAGCAAAGATTATCAGTTTACCCATCTTCCCCCTGGAAAGCATACTCTTCGCGCTGAAGCTCCCTACTACTATCCTTTTTCTGAAGAGTTAGAGATAAAAAGAGGAGTTAATGTTTTTGACTTCACCATGAAGGGAAAAGAAATCCCTGATTTAGCTGGCATCATATGTTTTGCCGACCCCGTGGACAGAGGCATTCAAATTGAAATCCGCTTTAAAGATTCTAAAGGGGTGGGAATATCAGACTTTCCTGCTCTGCCACTTCAGCTGGAGGGCAAACTCTACGTTAGAGAGGGAGAAGATGAGGATAACTACAGCCGGGGAAGGTTGATTTTTGAAGGACCAATTGAACTTTTCTGGGATCCCAATGCTTATCTTTCTCGCAATAAAGGACTTATTACCTGGGACAAAATTCAGATTGATCCTGAAGAAGAAAAATACGGCATCATGGAACTGGTGCTCCGCACCCCTCAAGGAGATTTTGAAGATGTTATTGAAGACGTAGAGTTTCAGTCACCCAAAAAGGAGGAATGAGAATGGCAAAAAAAGTAACCAGAACTCTTTTTAAAAGAGATTTTCTCTATACCTTGTATAGCTGGGGATATTATGCAGCCATTTTTGCCTCTTTCCTGGTTTCTTCTTTTATTTTAAAAAACTTTATAGATGGTATCCGGGAAGAGGATATTTTAGTTTCGGCTTATCCCCTGCATCAGCCTCTTTATATCACCTTAATTATTATCTCCATCTATTTGGTGATAGTATCGGCTATTTCCATCTCTCGAGAAAGAGAGCAAGGGACTTTAGAAGTCCTTTTCTATGGACCGGTGACAGCGGGAAACTTTCTCTGGAGTAAATATTTCAAGGATTTACTTTTAGGAATCATAGCTTTAGGCTTCACTGCTGTTTACTTTTATTTAGTGAGCTGTCTTACCAATTTGGGGTTCACCACAGGTTTGATTAAAGCTCTGTTTATGGGGGTTTTTATCATATCTTGTGTGGTGAGCTTCGGGCTTTTCATCTCTTCTTTAACCGGTCGGATTCGCAGCTCAGTGGTCACTCTTTTAGCTATTCTGGGAGCTTTTTTGGTTGTTCAATTTGCCTATGGCGCTCTTTTAGGCCTGGGAGAAGAGGCAACCATATCTCTCCCCCTTCTCTATCTCCGCCAGACTCTCTCTTATATTTTTCAGGGCATAAACTGGATATCACCTTTTGCTTTCTTAAGTCGGGGACTGGATGCCGTGGTTTTAGAGAGCTGGACATTGTATTTGGCTAACATAGTCTATTGTCTGATTTATTCCCTCATTTTTATGGCTCTTTCTATATTTACTATGAATCGAAGGGGGGTTAAAGCCTGATGAATAAAAAGATAGCTTTCTTTGTTTTAGCGGGTATTTTAGTTCTGGGAGGAGGCATTTCCTGGGCTCAGGCGCCCCTTTTTCGGGAACAACTGGTTTATTCTTTGACTTCTTTTGATGGCTCTGGCTTCAGTAAAAGCTTCTGTCCTCAGAGCGAGGAAACTTTGTACTTTATTGCCAATTTTAATAGTGTGGTGAACCCCCGAAAAACCATTGTTTACTACTGGCCTATAACTCGCCGGTATATGGCCGGGTTCAGCACCTTAAATGAAGAAGTCCCGGGGAAATTGGAAATCTGGCAGGGTGGAAAATTGATAAACACTCTGGAGAAGCAGAAGTATGTTCTCTATTACCCCGAAGGGTATTGGTCAGAAAAAGCCACGATTTATCTGGGCGAAGATGCTCAAGAGTGTTACGACGAATATAAGGCGGCAGTAGATGAATTCAACAAAAAACTTCAAGAGTATTATCAGGCTATGAATTATTATCAGCAACAGCTGAATAATTTCTTTGAAGAAGTGCGCCGCCGACGGGAAGCCGGTGAGACCGGACCTCTTGATATTTCTATTCCCCAGCAACCAGAGCCTCCTGAGTTCGTAAAATTCTATGTTACTGAGCCAGCAGAGGGTTTTATCCTTAACCTTCCTGTGGGTAACTATGAAATCAGGGTAAGGATGGAAGATGGAACTATTTTTGAAGGAAGTGAGAAGAATTTAGTAGTCTTTACTGCTCGCCGGCGAGAGGGAGTGGGATATGAAATAATCCCGGGAAACCGCTGGACCAAGAGAGAAAACTGTGACGACCCTTCCTGGATTATCCATGCTGTAGGTAAAAACGAACTCTACTTCAATCCCTTTTATCAGGAAGAATACAATGAGCTGTATTATAATAAGCTTAAAGACCCTCAAAATATTGGTCGGCTGGAAAAGTGGAAATGGGTGCATGTTGACCCGGTAGACGATGCTCAAGTTCTTCTGGGAAGAGGAGAAGAGATCTTGCAAACAGTAGATAAAGCTCCTTATTTTGTGAAGCAGGTTCCCGGACCAGAGCTGGGGTATGAAATAATCCCCTATGATGAAGAACTGAAAATGAGTGGTTATCAACCCACTTTTGAAAGCTATAAAGTAACTCTGGGGGAAGACCTTGTTGGGGCTGATTATCAGATATCCACCATCTCCAGAGAAACTGGAGAGCATATCCCTAAAAGCGAGCGGACTATTCGTTTCTTGAAAAAGGAAAATGGAGCTTACCTTTACGCTGTGGCTTTCTTGCCTTTAGTAGCAGGAGCGATTATAATAATCAGTCGTTCTTACCGGGTGGAGAAGTAGAGAGACAGTTGATTTTATAGCTGAATAGAAATATAATTATGGTGAGGTAAGGTGCGCCTGTGGCTCAACTGGATAGAGCAACAGACTACGGATCTGTAGGTTGGGGGTTCGAATCCCTCCAGGCGCGCCAGTGTTTTTTTTGTGAATCATTTCATCTTCAGCTCACTTTGTAGCCAACTGCAAAATTCATGGCGGTGTTTCCTTACTTCACGCTCTGTTTCTCTTTTCTGCCGTATTGTGCAATTTCTCCGGGCATTCTAGCATCAAGAGGAATGCTTTTCCCCCAGTGGTTCTTGCTCTTTTAAGGTTTTTTAATTAGAAAAAAGCGAGGTTGCCTCATAATTTCCTCTTCGCAAAGACAAAAAAAGGAGGGGTTGTAGGGAGAATATTCCCCTCATTTATAATTCTGTGGAAATTTTTTCGGGGTATCTTTGCGAGCGAGACGCTTACAGTGTGAGCTTTAAAAGCAAATAAACGAGAAAATAATTATACCGGGAAAAGGTGTTTCAGCGCCGTGGCAGTCTCGTTTTTTCTACTCCGTAAGGGATCAAAAAATAGAAACCGCCACGGAATACGAAAATAATGTCTCACGGAGACGTCGGGAAAAGAGAATAATTATAGCAGGTTCTGCAGGATAAAAATCAGGGCACAAGCTCAATAGTCTTTATAACCTCCAGAATATGTTCCATCACCGGGTCTTTGCCTTCTAAAACATCCTCAAGGGTGGTGGTAACTTCAATATCCGGTAAAACTCCCTTTCCATCATCTATACCGCTGGGTCTGTAGAACTTCTTGTGTGAAACCCCTGCTGGAAGGTCGGTATTGGGTAGCCAGAAGGGATAAATATCGCCAAAATGAGTAGGCAGCCCTCCTGTTTCTTCTCCAATAAGTGTGCCGATGCCGTAGTCTTTAACTGTGGCTGCAAAATTGACGGCACTGGAAAAGGTGTGGGAGCCTATTAATACATATAGCTTGCCATGAAATCGAAGGGGATTTTCAGAGGGTTCTATGAGCTCTGGAGAAGAAGAAAATACTTCGCCTTCAGGCAAAGAAGAGATTTCCTGATACACTGATTGATACCATTCCCGGGATGCTTGATACATCGATTCATAAGATTCTGGATAAATCTTTTTTAATGCTGGAAGGGGGTCTTTGTAATATTCCTTTATTTGCTTACTTACTTTAAGTTCAATTTTTGAAAATTGCCTCCAGGGTTTATCTGTCAGGTAATCGAGGAGAGCATCACCCAGAGTAGAGTTTCCTCCACTGTTGTTGCGAATATCTATAATAAGGTGCTCAATTTCTTCCTCCTTTATTTTTCTGAATGTTTCTTCTAAGAATAAATTAAACTTTTCCGGATCTTGAAAGGCTCTAAAATCAATTACTCCTGTTTTTAACTCAGGCATTGAAGCATAACTGTAATAGGGATATTGAATTTTTTTACTGTCTTCCTCTTTTTCTTCTTTAGCAAATTCTTTTTGAAGCTCCTGAGCTTTTCTGGTGAGCTCGTTCCAGGTCATCCCTTTTATAGGTTTCTGGAGAGCTTTGCCAGAGGGAGATAAATACGTTATGTTAAACTCTTCCCAACTATATGCAAACCATAACAGGGCCCGAAAGTTTGTGTTAACCGATTCTATCCGGTACGATAATTTCTCTCCGCTCACGTATTTAGTGAGTTCCTCAATGAGCTGTGAAATTGAGAATCCATTAATTTTGAGTATTTCTGCACCTGGTGGAATCTCTCCGGTATAGTCAACTACGACGAATAGTCTTTCGCCAATGATTCTGACATCAAGCGGGAAAAGGCGTCCCCCTCCATTTATATATTCATTCAATTCCTCAACCGGATAGGTAATGTAGGTATGACCATCTCCAATTCTGGTTACCAGCGGTGCAACCTTTCTGTAAAATTCAAGCCTGGTCAGTGGTTCACTCAAGTCTTCCTCGATATCTTGCTTCATCTTATAAATTTCCTCTTGAGGAGTGTATCTGTATAAATCGGGGTGGACATCTTCCAGTGTCTGGATGAGAAAATCAAGGTCGTATTTTAATTCCTCTGGTGATTGCTTTCCTGAAACCTCCTCTGTGTAACCAGCTAAAATTGCCGCTACCAGCAACACAACGATTATTACGACTCTTTTCATTTTCTTTCCACCTTTATCAATTTTTGTTCCTTTCCATTGGTTTTCTTATTGTCTCTAACTATAATTCGCTATTATAGTATCCCATAAAATCAGTCATGGCAATGACTATGAGGGTCGCCCTTTATAATCCCCGAGAGACTAAAATAAAAGACTAAAACTAAAAACTTGAATAAAAAGATAAAACTACTGAGGGGAAAAGCGTCCCTCAGTGGATTCCCGTCTAAAGATTTCGGGAATAACGAGAAGGGACTATAGGAAGGAGAGCCTCTTATATAATCCCTGAAAAAAGCGAACACCGCTGGAGAGGAAAACGTCTCTTTGAACCACTCTTATAACCTCTGACTTTGACACTTCATTTAGTTGAAACCCGCGTCAAATCTATATTCTTTAAATTAGAATATGCTATTTTGCCACTACACTCAGCACTTTCAGCAGTTTATGGGGATGATTCTCCCCACTTTGATTTTTAAATAAGGTAATTCTTAGCATTGCAAACAGACGGAATGTTATATAATTCTTAAGTAGTAAAAATATGCCAGAAATGAAAGGATTTTTCGTGGATTGGATAGAAAAACCAGCTGAAAGAAAAGAAAAAAGAGATAAAATTATCGTTTTGTTATTGGTTACCTTCTATCTTATCGTCTCTTTTTATCATTTAGGTTCTCTTAAAGCTCCTCAAACCTATTGGCAACCTTCTTCTCCGGGAGAGGGAGCCTGTCTCGATTTAGGAAAGGAAGAAACTATCAAGCGTATATCGTTTTTCGGGGGGCTTATCGGGGAGGGAGAATATCGGCTTGAATATTCCGCTGATGCCGAAACCTGGCAAGAAGGACCTCTTCTTAAGCCCCAGAACGTTTTTGAGTGGAAAGAAGCGGACGTTGACTTGCGAGGAAGATATATTAGAATTATAGCTCAAAAAAGTGGAGGGATGCTCAACGAAATTGGTTTTTGGGGAGAAAAACAGACCCTGCTTCCTGTAAATGCTATTTTACCTCTACACCAGGGATACCTACTTCCCCAGGGTTTTCCTGAAGCTTTTGATGAGCAAGATACCGTTCCTTACCAATCCTCTTATCTAAATAGCACTTACTTTGATGAGATTTACTTTGCCCGTACTGCTTATGAATACCTCCATCAGGTAGAACCTTATGAGTGGACTCATCCTCCCCTGGGCAAGATGTTAATCTCTTTGGGGATAACTATTTTTGGTATGAACCCCTTCGGGTGGAGATTTATGGGAGTGGTGTTTGGAGCTTTGATTATTCCTTTGATGTACCTTCTGGGGAAAAAGTTATTTGGCAGAAGTGAATATGGGTTGGTGGCTGCTTTTCTTATGACTTTTGAGTTTATGCATTTTGTCCAGGCTCGTATAGCTACTATAGACACCTATGTGGTATTTTTTATCATCCTTATGTACTATTTTATGCTTGTCTATCTCTCCATTCCTTACTCTCCTTCGGAAACCAGAAGATTTTTGTTACCTCTTTTTCTCTCTGGTCTTTCCTTTGGGTTAGGAGCGTCAGTAAAATGGACGGGTATCTATGCCGGGGGAGGGCTGGCGGTGCTCTTTTTTCTCGATCTGGTAAAGAAGAGAAAAGAAAATCCTTCGAGCTTTGCTACTTTTTGTAAAAAAATGTTTCCCTGGTGTGTTTTATTTTTTATCATCGTTCCTCTTTTTGTCTATGGTTTATTTTATGTGTTTTTTTTACCCGGACCTACGGGGATAAGAGATATCTGGAGGCATCAGCTCCAGATGTTCAACTATCACAGTAAACTCGAAGCTACTCATCCTTTTTCTTCTCCTTGGTGGCAGTGGCCTCTTATGATTCGACCTATCTGGCTTTACCAGGGGAAGGGTTTACCTCCAGGACAAATCTCGAGCATCGTTTCTCTGGGTAACCCGGCTATCTGGTGGGGAGGTACTCTTGTTCTTCTCTTTTCTCTTATCCTTCCCCTCTTTCGAAAAGAAAAAGCTCTTCCTTTCATTTTAATCGGATTTCTTGCTCAATATCTTCCCTGGGTTTTGGTCCCTCGATTG
>DGDO01000031.1 GCA_002385475.1 Candidatus Sordicultor fermentans
AGGGATCGTCAGAAGAAAACAGTCTATAAAGAATACGGTTATATCTTCTCCTTTTGGTTCTCCAAAAGAGGTAATAAATTTGGATTCTCTTCAAAAGAGATTCGACGAACTGGATAATCAGTTGGGTGATATGGTTGAAAGGTATATAAATCATGGTATGGATTTGATCGAACTAAGAAATGCCATAAGAGATTTTTTAAAAAGTGCGTTCTCTCATGCTCTTGGTGAAACGAGAATCCCTGCAAATGATGTTACCCTCTGGGATCACTCTTTTTCAACGGCATCCCTCTTTAAATCGACACTTGCAGGAAAGGTGCTCGGAGAAGAGCCTAAGAATAGATGGAGGCTCTTTGGAATAATCTGGAATGGTCGCGAATTCATCAAAAGGGGCCGTAAGATCGCTGATATTCAGAAAAGAAGTGAAATCATCCAGGAAATAAAATTTGGGCTGATAAAGAAATTTGAGATTGCATTTCCTATAGGAAATGCCCTTTACGAGGATATAAACGGTATCTATTTCTCATTTCCAGGTCTGGATCTTTCCGAGGCTAAAAAATTAGCTGAAGAATGTGCCCAAAAGGTTCTGGAGGAAAAAATAATCGATAAAAAAAGCGATCATGAACTTTGGCCGTTTTTTACGCTAAGCAGGGCTTCAGGTTCGCTTACTATTATCGCTGAGGAACTAAAATTTGCTGCTCAAAAAAGAAAGGTGCCGAGAATGACCCCTGTTCTGTTTGTGGAAGGTAGTGAGGAGCATTTCTTCAATAATTCTCAACTTGAACCTTCTGAAGCTGGTCAGGGTATTTGTCCTACATGCAGGTTGAGGCCGAAGGACGAAGAAGGGGAAAGAGTTGAATGCAGTGTTTGCTGGAAAAGAAGAAGGGGAAGGCTGGGCGGCTGGTTGGACGGCAGGAAGGATACTATTTGGATAGAGGAGGCTGCCGACAAAAATAACAGGATTGCTTTGCTTTCCTTCGACTTTAACCTTGAAAAGTGGCTTGACGGCACGCTGATCGGGACGGTCTGTTCTCAGACTTTTGAGGATTGGTTATCTAAAGAAGAGAAGAATGTGTTGAGAGCACTGGTTGGCTTGAAGAAAATATTAAGTGAACAAATTACAGATGTAAATGAAGCCCTCGAAAGCATGAAAAAGGCAAAAGATCCCAGCAAAGTAAAAGACAGAATTGAAGAAAAAATGAAAGATAGAGCAACGCTTGAGCAAAGAAAAAGAGAACTTGAATTTGATTTAGAGCCGAATTGGAAAACCGCCTATAAGATTTTAGATGCATTTTTTAAGGGAAAAGATAGCAAAGATGAAAGAGAAAAAAATAGGGCAGTGGATTTGTTAAGGTCTTTCTTCGAAGAAAAATTTATAGATGAGAAAAACTTCGAGGAGCACTTAAACAACATCAAGAAAAGGTTAGGTGAGGACAAACTCACCAAGGAAACCCTTGCTGCACATCTTTTCACTCAAAACCCCTCTCCCGCCCGCTTGTACAGGATATGGAGAGAAGCTGAGGAGTTCTTTAACCTGGTGGGTGAAGAGATAAAAAAGAGGTTTTACGCTGACTGCTGGAAGAGAATCAGATTTTCTGTGGATCCCGCTGCCGCAAAGAAATACAATTTAGGGGAAAACACTCCTTACGTCATCAGAATAGAGGATTTGGAACCAGACACGCTGCTTGTGCTGCACACTGAAAAGGGAAATTGTTATACTATTGAATCACTAGATAAATTTAAATACGATTCTATGGCCGGTAAAGAGGCAGTAAAAGAAGCATTAGGGAAAGGAATTCATTATCTTGCCTTAGAAGATGAACCCCAAAATAATTTGTTAAATAACGAAATATTGTATGTTAGCGAAGAAACTGATATAGAGAAATACTATCCCTTTATTGAGATTAACAAATCACCGCTTTCACTTAGTTTAATAGTTCCTGCCTGCGATTCCATGAAAATTGCTGAGTTCGTCATAAATCTTTACGGTAAACAATTTAAAAATGTTGTGGGAAAGTTGCCGTTGAGCATTAAACTGCTTGTGACAAATAGAAAAATTCCACTTTATGTGCTCCTCGATGCCGAAAGCAGGATGCTTGAAGGAGAAGAGTTTAAGAAACAGAAGTTGATGAACCCCTGGTGGGACATTAACGAAACAAGTGTGGATGCGCACTACAGCTTCTATCCAAAGAAAATTAAAGACAAGTATGCCCTTGATGATATTGCTCCTATTTCCAGAGGGAGGGTTTTTGCTCTTTTCCCTGGGTACTTCGACTTTGAACTTCTTTTGGGAACAACTGATAGGTACAGCATTGCCTACAAAAAGGATGGGAAAAGGGCGGATGAAGACTATAGGCTATTTACTGGAAGGCCGTATTATTCTTATCAAATTGCCGAACTTCGGGAGTTGTGGGAGCTTTTATCTCAAAATCTTTCCAGTTCGCAGATACATTTTGTTGAGGATATGCTCACTTTAAAGCTGAGGGAGTGGAGAAAGGTCAGAAGGGGAAACAAAGTAAGCCTATTAAAAAATTTCGCTGAAGCGACGTTGAGAGACGCTTTTAGTGAGAAATGGGAGTGTTTAAGGGAAGAATCAAAGAATTTTCTTATCTGCTCGTCTGTTAATGGGATGCTGCTCGATGCAGTTAACCTCTTTGGACACGTTATTAAAGAAAAGGAGGTTGATTAATGTGAGCTGTGGCGTTGATATCAATAAGATCTTTGCAAGGGCGCTTGACCCTATCCATATCGGGGCAGGGGGGTATAGGCTTGGAAGGGTAGATAATACTATCGTGAGAGATCCAGTCACAGATGTGCCAAAAATACCTGGGACCTCTTTTGCAGGGGTTGTAAAGGAGTTTTATACACTATATTTAACGGAAAAAGACGGTAGTAAAGATAAGTCTTATGAAGAAAATAGGAAGTGTGCTGAAGAACGTGTTAAGCAAATATTCGGTGATGAAAACAGAAAGGGCAAATTGAGATTTTACGATGGGCAAATAAT
>DGDO01000095.1:0-6658 GCA_002385475.1 Candidatus Sordicultor fermentans
ATAGGCAACAGCAATATACGCCCCCCCTAACCCGGCCATAATTCCTCCCCAAAAAACTGCTATATAGCGCACTTTCCATACATTGACCCCCAGAGCATCACAAGCTGCAGGGTTTTCCCCACAAGAACGCAAAAAAAGTCCCGGTTTAGTTTTAAAAAGAAAAAACCAGAGCACCAGAGCTAGAATGATACTCCCCACCACAAGGAGATTGCTATCTCTAAAGAGGGTTCTCATCCAGAGAGGGAGCAGAGACAAAAAGTCTTCCGAGAAGGGTCTGATAGGTGAGGTGAGCACCTTTCCCTCCCAACTTCTTCCCAAAGTTTCAGCAATCCCCGTTCCCAACATAGTGAGAGCCAGTCCCGATACAGTTTGGTTGGCACGCAGAGTAACACTAGAAAAAGCATGAATCAGAGAGAACAATCCTCCCGCTATGGCTCCCGTCAGAATTCCCAACCAGGGGTTAGAAGTCAAATAAGCCACACAAAAAGAGGAAAATGCCCCCAGCATCATCATTCCCTCTATCCCCAGATTTAGAACCCCGGCCCGCTCGACATAAATCTCTCCCAGCGTGGCTAAAAGAAGAGGAGTGCCATAAGCCAGAGCCCGATTTAAGGTTCCTAAAACAAGTTCAAGAGCCACTTCTCTCCACCGCTTTCTCCTCCCCCCATATGATACGATATCGGCTCAAACGTTCAGTAGAAATGAGAAAAAAGAGAATAAGTCCATTGAATACCGATACCACCTGAAAAGGAATACCCAACGACACCCGGAGAGCATCGCCACCGGAGAGGAGAGCACCAAACAAAAAAGAGGTAAAAATTGTAGCCAGAGGATTGGCTCGAGCTAACCAGGCCACAATTATCGCCGTGTATCCGTAACCCAAGGAAATATGGTCGGGATGCCTCAAAAGATGATGTATACCAGCGACCTCTCCTACTCCTGCAAACCCGGCTAACCCCCCTGAGAGGAACATCGCGAAAAGAACAATTTTTTCCTCACTTATTCCCAGAAGCTTTGCTGTTTCAGAACTGTTACCCACAATACGGAACTCAAAACCTAAAGCGCTTTTTTTAAGGAAAATATAGCCCCCCACAGCCAGAACAATGCCTGTTAAAAGAGTAAAATAGGGAACTCTGGTTATCCCCATCGTTTTAAGCCAGGCCGCCTCAGGAAAAGTATCAGTGTAGGTAAAACCTCGCACTCCTTTACCTTTCCAGGGACCTCCAATTAGATAGAGAACCAGATTAGAAGCCACATAGTTAAGCATAAGGGTAGAAAGAACCTCGTTCACTGCAAAACGAGTTTTAAAGAAAGCAGGAATCAAAGCCCATCCTGCTCCAGCTAAGAATCCCAGCAGAAACATCGTGGGAAGTAAAAGAAAAGAGGGAAGCCCGGAAAAAAGAGCCACCCAGGTAGCGGCAACAGCTCCCAGAAGAATTTGCCCTTCCGCTCCAATATTGAGCACTTGAGCCCGAAAAGCTAAAGCTAACCCCTCACCTACCAAAAGTAGAGGAATGGTTCGCTTTAGAGTCTCGGAAAAAGCGTACCAGCTCCCAAAAGCTCCCCGGAAAAAAGTTTGATAAGCTATCCAGGGAGAAATATGGTAGAACAGAAAAATAATGCTGCCACATGCAAAAGCAAGAACAATAGCCAAAAGAGAGAAAAAGATGACAGAGTAAAGAGTTGGTTGTAGCGATAACTCTACGCGGAACGACGTAAGTTTTCTTCTACCCACTTATATCCTTACGCCTCCCATCCCCAACCCAATTTCTCGCCGATCTTCTTCTGTCCAGTGCTCTTTCTCTTTCTCTCCTACAATTTCTCCCTTAAACATAATCACTATTCTATTGGAAAGTTTCAAAAGCTCATCCAAGTCTCCAGAAATAAGAAGAATTCCTGCACCTTCTTCTTGAGCTTTTACCAGTAACTGATGAATAGCCTCTACACCGGAAACATCCAAACCAGCAGTGGGATTGGAAGCTATCACCAATTTTGGTTTCCGCTCCAGCTCCCGCGCAATGATTACTCTCTGGCGGTTTCCTCCTGAAAGAAGCCGCACCGGAATATCCGCAATAGGTGGATTAATGTGATAATTGGAAATAAGTTTTTCACTGTAAGCTTCTGCCTTTTCCCAGTCCACCCAGAAACCCTGAGAAAACGGAGGACGAGAATAACCTCGCAGCAGGAGGTTTTCCGCTACACTCATCTCCCCCACCAACCCCATATGCCGCTCTTCAGGAATATAAGCTACTCCTAAAGAAGCGATATCTCGAGGCGGGAGATTAGTTATTTCTTTATCTTGTAAGAAAACATGCCCTTCTGTAGCCTGACGTAAACCCACTATTACTTCCGCCAATTCTTTCTGTCCATTTCCCGCCACACCTGCCACCCCTACAATTTCTCCCTCTCTTACGGTAAGAGAGAGATTTGAAAGAGCAGGAATTTCTCTATCTCCCATAGCGGAAACTTTCTGAAGCTGAAGAATAATTTTACCTGATACGGTTTTACGGGGAACCACAGAAATCACTTCTTTTCCCACAGTCATTCGGGCTAACTCTTCCAGAGAAACCGAGGAGGGAAGAATAGTAGAAATCACCTTCCCTCTCCGCATCACTGTCACAGCATCGGCAATCTCTTTAACCTCATTGAGTTTGTGAGTGATAAAAATGCAGGTTTTACCCTCTTCTTTCATCAACCGGAGAGTGGCAAATAGCTCTTCTGCTTCTTGAGGAGTCAGAACCGAGGTAGGTTCATCCAGAACAAGAATTTCAGCCCGGCGATAAAGAGCTTTAAGAATCTCAACTTTTTGCTTCTCGCCCGCTGAAAGTTGCCAGATACGAGCTCGAGGATCTATTTTCAAACCATATCTTTCTGAGAGAAACCTGATTTCGGATTCCGCTTTTTCTGCGGGAAAGAAAAAAGGAGTAGATGCTAACCCCAGAATGATATTTTCACTAACCGTGTGAGTAGAGATGAGCTTAAAATGCTGGTGAACCATGCCAATCCCCAGATTAATGGCCTCCCGAGGGGAAGAAATCTTAGTGGGCATACCCCGAATAATTATTTCTCCTTCATCGGGGGGAAAAAGTCCATAGAGAATATTCATGAGCGTTGTCTTGCCTGCTCCATTTTCTCCCAGTAAAGCGTGAACAGTGCCTTTTTCTACTTCAAAAGATACCCGGTCGTTAGCTAAAATGTCAGGAGAAAAACGTTTGGTGATAGAGCGGAAAGCAACCTCGACTGTTTTTCCTTCCTTGCTGTTTTTCTCTTTTTTTTCTACTACCGCCATATAAATTCATCTCCACACAGGATTATACCTTATTTCTCAAAAAACTCACCAGAGTATTATACTATAGGGGGAAACCTCCTATCACCCCCTTTAAGGGATTAAAAGAAAAACAGAAAAAGATAAAAAGGAAACAGAACTACCTACGGTGTAAGACTAAAAAGGCAGCCTGCGGCACTAAAAACAAAATAAAAAGACAAAAATTACTGAGGGAGAAAGCATCCCTCAGTATCTACGACGTAAGATTAAAAACTATGCCGGGGAAAGCGTCTCCCCCGGCAGTAGGTGGCCTCTTCTTATAACCCTCCTTGAGAAGAGGCCTTATAGCGCGAAGAACAACTCTCCCCATAAATGAAGTAGATTAAAATGATTCTTGCGGTTAAATCTCCCCGATCTGGCGAATCTTCTGGTAAAGGATATCCAATTCTTCTCCTTTTACCAGATAAGCATAAGCCCCGTTTTTAATAGCTTGTTCTCTACCTTCTTCATAAATGGTCAGCATAATCACTGGAATCCCCAGGTGAGATTTAATTTCCTGCAAGATACTAATCCCATCCCCGTCGGGAAGTTGCATATCCAAAATAACAACATCAGGCTGGGTAGCTTCAATTTTTTGTAACACTCCCCTGGCGCGGAGATGTGTGCCTACCACTTGTATATCTTCTTGCCGGTTGAGAAGAAACACCAGACTTTCCAGAAAAAAACGGTTATCGTCCACCACAAAAACTTTTTTCTGTTTAGTTTTTACCTCCGTCGTCAACTTATCATCCTCCAAGAACTACAACTTACAATCTTGAATATCACTATACCCAAAAAACAACCTGCTTCCCATAGGACTAAACTCCTATTTCCAAAGCCACCTATACTATATTAGAAATAATTAAGTACTATTATTGAATACCCTCTCTCGCTGCTATGGTGACCAGCTCTATGCGATTTTTTATCGATAGCTTATCCATAATGTTGCTGATATGATTTTTTACCGTACTTTCGCTGATATACAGCTCCTGAGCAATCTGCTTATTATTTTTCCCCTGAACAATCAACCGAGTAACTTCAATTTCCCGTTCGGTCAATTTATTATATAAAATTGATTGTTCCTTATCCAGGGGACTGGTTTTTCTGATTCTATCTACCATGCGAGTATAGACATGATTACTCAAGAGTATTTCTCCATCCATAGAGGCTTGAATGGCTTTTAACAGGTGCTCAGGTGATTCTTGTTTCAGGATATATCCTTGGGCTCCTTCTTTTATCGCCCGATTGACGGTTTCTTCATCTTCCTCAACCGTTAGCATTATCACCCGGCAGTCTCCCTTTTGTCGTTTTATGAATCTTATTAACTCAATCCCACTTCCACCCGGCATATTAACATCTACCAGAGCAACATCAACTTCATTAAAATCAATAGATTTTCGCGCTTCTTCGCCACTTTGAGCCACTGCCTTAACCTCATAGCGGCCATCGCTTTCCAGCAATTGCTTTAAACCAGCAGCAAAAATGGGATGGTCATCAACAAGAGCAACTCTAATTTTCATAGCTCTATACGAAAAACTACACCGCTATTTCTCTCGGTAAGGGAACTTTTACCATAATTTTTGTTCCCCATCCCGGTTGACTATCAATATCAAACTTCCCTCGCAAAACCCGAACCCTTTCTTTAAGGCTTCTAAGACCAAAATGTTCAGATTCTTTTTCTTCCAAAGCTTCAGGGTCAAAGCCCACTCCATCATCTTCTATAGAAAAAATCATCTGTTGTTTGCTATTCATTATACAAATTTTAACTTTCTGAGCTTGAGCATGTTTTTGAATGTTAGATAAAGTTTCTTGCAAAATCTTCAGCACCGTTTGGTAAACCTGATAAGGAATTTCTTTAACATCCACTTTATAGTCAAACTCAACCTCTTTGTCAGGAGTAGCAAAAAGATTGATAGTCTCGTCAACTTTCTCCCGGAATTGTAGAGGAGTAATTGGTTTGCCCTTCAGCTCAGAAAGAATAAAGCGCGATTCTTCCAAACCCAATTTATTCAAAGATTGAACTTTTTGCAAAATCGCAAGAACATTAGAGTCGGTGCTTTCCAGACTTTTCCCCAGAAGATGAAGATAAATCTGAGTGGCAACCATAACCTGCGTTAACCCATCATGCAGCTCACGAGCTAAGCGATTCCTCTCTCTTTCCTGAGCTAATCTTTTACTCTTTTGATAGAGGGAGATATTCTCGAGAGCAGCATTTCCCATATTCACCACAATGGAAAGCACAAGATAATCGATAATAGTAATAGGCTTCCTCAAAATGCCCGTAAAAAGGTAGGGAGGATGATTTCCTGATACTAAAGGTATAAAGAGGAAAAAAATTCGGGAACTATGTTCAATAGTTATAACTTCCTTTTGCTCAATACACTCCTGGATTTGGTCATCAACTTCAGCAAAATCCTTCCACCGGAGCTGTTTCGGCCAATCTTTTTCAAAAATTAAATAAGGTCTTTTTTTAGAAAGTTTGAATACCGCTGCCTTTCTCGCACCCGTTAAGGTTTTAACTGAATAAAATATTTTCTCAAAGACGTCATTTGAGGTATCAGTACAAAATAAAGAGGAAAAAAGGCCAACGATTTCAGATAGAGCAAGAATAACGCGTTCTCGACTCCGGCGAAGACTGTTTTCTTCCAGGATGATAGCAATATTAATGGTGAGTGCTTCCAGCTGGGGAATGTCCTCTTCCTCGAAGGGGCAGTCAGTCCGGTTTAAATTAAGGACACCAGCTACCGCTCCATCAGTCTTTTTGATAGGAAGCGAGATAGAATAATCTTCTCTTTTCCTTCGGCGAGAAAACTGACTGTAATTATAGTCATCTATAATCAAGGGCTCACCAGTTTTAAAAACATGCTCTGATACACTTTCCCCATTCGATTTTATTGGAGCTCCGATATACTCATCCCGCAGCCCCTGGCCAGCAGCAATAAATAAGCTTCCGTCACTACGAGCCAAGACTAAAGACCCAGTTTGAGCACCAGATAATTTTATCGCATTGTCAACAATGCTCTCCAGGGTTTTTATTTCACTCCCGTTGAAGGTATGCTCTACCACGCCCACGCCCCTCCACGATAGAAGAAATGAAAAATCTTTACAATATTATAGCAGAAAAAGAACTATGAGAGGGTAAACCCCTTCATAACCCCGACTATAGGGGGAAAAAGACCCCCTATGACCCCCTGGAAAGACAAAACAAAGAGAGCAAATACAACACGGAGAAAAGACCTCCGTGTTTGTCATTCCTGAATGTCTATATCACCTTTTTTCGTCACCCCGGCGACTTTCGAGCCGTTTTTAGCCTGCCCCTGAATGCCCCTATCAGGGGTCCAGAAGTATTTAAAA
>DGDO01000095.1:6765-8259 GCA_002385475.1 Candidatus Sordicultor fermentans
GTCACCCCTGAATGGTTCTATCAGGGGTCCAAACAATGGAGGAAAATGTTCCTATGGTTCCCAAATGAAAGAACAAAAAAAGCAAAAACTTGAATTCCCGATAAAAGATTTCGGGCATTACGAAAGAGGGTTGTCATTCCTGAATGGTTCTATCAGGAATCCATATTATTAAAAGCAAATAATAAAGGCCACTCAAAGCGGTAGAAATGGTGGTTGAAGAGCTCATATAAGATAACCATCGATTACACCAGTCCCCCAACCTAACTCTCGAGAAATAATCAGCGCCCTCTTTGAAGATGGGTTTTATCTTGAGAAACCAAAAGAAATCATCGGAGCTATTACCACATCGATAGTCTTCTATAATAAAATTGGCTCTAAAAACTTTAAATTTCCTTACGACTAACTATTTACCACTTGGACTTCTCGAAGAAATAACTTAATGTAATCCTATTTGCATACACCACATAATTTATTCTTAACCCAACTGGCACTATAAGTGCCAGAAATTAGCCTTATAGCAAGCTTTTCTTTTTAAGGACTCCCATTTTCGGGTAACACAAATCAAAAAAACTTGAATGGCTTATGAATCAAGGATTGTGAAGCAATTATACAACATTTTTTCTGGGAAAAATCTGCAAGTTGAGTTAAGAAATATACCTCCTGGTAACAGCTTCTATTTAATTCACCAGGAGGTATATGGTAGATAAACCAATATTTTAATGCAAGGAGCTTTGTTTTATTCCAAAATTCACTGTTTGGCTAAGAGGCACGCTTACAGATACTGGTATTGATAAAGGAGTAGTAATGAACCAACCACTTGGGAGGGTAATAGTTACTGTGTAATCCCCTGCAGGAACAGTGAAGCTATACTTTCCCTTATTATTGGTGGTTGTGCTTTTACTTGCATTTCCTTCTAAGGTAACGGTTATATCCTTTTTACCATCTTCACTAGAATCCCATTTTCCATCTCCATCTTTGTCATTGAAGACAGTACCCGAAATAGTATAGCAATTTTTACTAAATATAGCCAAATAATATACACAGCTTGAGCTAGAAGGAACATCAATGGTTTCATCGCTTGGGGGTGTATAAGCGTTAGTGTTTGAATGATTCCTTGCTTTTACTGTATAGGTACCTGGCTCAAGATCGTTAAATTGCACTCCTTGTTTACCGCCACCTATGCCCGTGGCTTTAGTCCAATCTTTAATTTGAACTCCATCTTTGTATAGACTAATATCAGCATCACCATATCCTCGGTATCCACTTGGATTGCCTGAACTACAATTATCATGTACAGTTTCCACAATTAAACACCCGAGTATTATTGGATTGGGAATCGTTCCATCCTCAGGGGCATAAACAGTTACTGAGTTTCCGTTGGTGATAGAGATAGTGGCTTTATTGCGATATTTAACTCCCTGGTCAAAAGTCAAACCAGTAAGTGAATAGTCAAATGAGACACTTCCACCGGCAGCAATGTCTGATGCAGATACA
>DGDO01000095.1:8519-8788 GCA_002385475.1 Candidatus Sordicultor fermentans
ATAGTAAGACCAGTGGTGGCAATTAAACCAGTATTGTTCACAGTTATCTGTCCACTTACTGAATCAGTGGCAAAAGTGGCAGTTTTTGAGCCAGTGATGGTAGTAGCAGTAGGTGATGGATTGGGAATCGTTCCATCCTCAGGGGCATAAACAGTTACTGAATTTCCATTGGTGATAGAGATAGTGGCTTTATTGCGATATTTAACTCCCTGGTCAAAAGTCAAACCAGTAAGTGAATAGTCAAATGAGCCACTTCCACCTGCAGCAAT
>DGDO01000097.1:0-110 GCA_002385475.1 Candidatus Sordicultor fermentans
ATTTATATTTCCTAATATTTTCAGCCACTCATACATATTTTCTCTTGGATTAGAGATAACCGCTTTAAAACTTCCACTATCTTCTAATATATTTACACAAACTCCATCCC
>DGDO01000097.1:279-2659 GCA_002385475.1 Candidatus Sordicultor fermentans
ATATATTTACACAAACTCCATCCCTTTCTACACCTTCTCCCCCACCTCTTTTTTTCCAACTCCCTTCTTCAATATATCTCTTTATCTCCTTTTCTTCCTCAAGTCCCAAATACCGAATATGCTCCTTGATAATTTCTAAATATCCATCTGCCAGTTCGGGGAAAGCCTGTTTAATAATAAACTCTGACCATGGAGAACCAAAAGGACAGATACTACATCCCACTCTCTCTAAGCCATATCTGTAGCCCTTGTTAATAATTAATCTATTCTCTTTATCTCTTATATTGGCTTTGTATAAACATAGGTAAACTTCGGATAAGTTCCAATGTTTAATTACCTCTGCATTTGTCTGTACAATATGCTTAACCCCATCAGCAATTCTTTCATATCCACCTCTTCTTGCGCTTTCATCAGCTCTCACACCATCAAAAACCAAGGTCTTTATTTTATCTTTCTCGGGATTTAATGCTTTTATCAGTCTCACCTGAGGAGAAGTTTTATATACCGAACAGCACCATCTAAGGATTCTACTGGGAGGCCCAAAGATTTTCCAGAGTTCAAGAGAGTGTTTTTCATTTCTTGCCACATAAAATTTTAGGTTAGGATAGATATTAGTATAATACTCTTTTGTTTTCTCATACATTTCATAAGTAGGAGGTATTTCCATAGTGGTATCAGCGAAGATCACAATATAATCATCAGGAGATAAAGTCCGTGAAACTAAATCCAAAACTACCTGCGAATCTTTCCCCCCACTATATGATACGATAACTTGATCTACCTTATCTTTATATTTTTTAAAAGTGTCCTGGATAAAATCTATCGCCTCATTCTCTAAGACTTCCAGAGCTTCAAGATTCTTTTCTACCATTAATTTAACATTTACAGGTTCTAAAGAGAGCTTTTTATATCCATCTTCTAAGCTTATCTTTGGTTTTTCAAAGATTCCTCCACCTCTAGCAGAGGCTACAAGGTTTCCCTTGTAATAATATCTCCTTCCAGTATTCCAAAGAAGCGGTTCTTCCACCTTAGGATAATCCCAGAATTTGTTAAAACCTAAAAGGTCTAACTCTTCATAAAACACAGGTCTTGGAGGAGAAAAGCCATTAGCAGAGGAATTTACTAATAAAATACCACCGCTTTCTGTATCCCATTCTATCTCAAACATTTTTGTCCATTCTCACCCCCCATTTGTATTAGCAAAACTTATACTGGAGGAAGAAAAGCAATACCCCAAATGCAGTTTAAACCATCCTCTGATTTTTGTCGAGACAACAAGTCGACAAAGTTTTAAATAATTTATAAAGGTATACTTACGGTTAATTATATTTACCAAATACAGGTTGTGCATTGTTCTTATTAGTTGGGTCTCTCCCAATAACCACGCTTCTGCATCCTCAAAGTTGTTATAGATGCGAAATTCCTGCCCCTTATTGGATTCTGACAAGAACTCCTTAAATCGCTGTGACGTGATTTTTGCGTCGAGAATGGCGACCGCTTTAATATTGTAATTTCTGAGCTTTTGCAGTACTAATCCCGCTACCCGGGTAGAAAGGAGCAAAAAATCCTCCGACAGACAAGCGGCAGGCAGCATAAGCAAATTTGTTCCATGCTCTACACAGGCCGAAATCAAGGCTAATCCATCTTCTTCAGTTTTGATTTGCCCTCCTGTAACGACAATGTAAATCTGCCCGTTTTTATTTATTGGTGTATACTCCATTTATTCACCCATTCTTAATTGATTTTTCTCTGGTTTTAGCAAGCGACGGGGTTTTCCGATGTACCTTGCCAATCCAAGCAAGCTCGTTTTCATAGAATTGCCTGTTGTTCTCGATTGCCAAATCTCGAACAACAGATTTGAAGTTTTTCTGTCTGTTTTTCTTAATTCTATCATATTCAATTTCTCATAAGTGATTTTTGTTTTTCTTTAACTTCTTGAAAAACAACACCACTTTCAATCAAGCTGTAACGAAGTAAAATAAAAAAGTGGATGCCGTTATGGTAAAGTAAGTCTTGTGGAGAATTTTATAGTAAGGAGATCACCCGCTAAGAGGATGATACGAGAGAGTGAAGCGTGAGACGGGAGCTTTTGATGATGAATTTTCAGGTAGAGACCATTATCAAATGTAAAAGGTAAGAAAATCAATCAGGTGCGGACCAGGAGAGAGAAAAACGCCAGATGAAGGATGGAAACACCAAAGAACCATTATATTAGACCGAGGGGGAGAGTTCATGATTTCTATCTTTTTAAAGGTTAAAATATGCCTTGACTTATGGACTGTAATACAAATTCTGCCGAGCTTTATTTTTGCCATTAGTGAGCTTGAGGGAGATAGAATATTTACTCTTGGGAAACATTTGCCATGTTAAGACAAAGAAT
>DGDO01000082.1 GCA_002385475.1 Candidatus Sordicultor fermentans
GGGGCGTATATTGCTGTTGCCTATCGTCCCACCTGGTCTTCAGGTATGACTCAGGGGATGGGATGGTTAGCAGTGGCATTAACTATTTTTTCTTTCTGGAATCCTCTCTATGCTCCTCTTGGTGCTTACCTTTTCGGAGCATTGTTTCACTTAGCTTTTCGCTTACAGGTTTTCGTTGCTCCAGAAATTTTAAATTCCCTGCCCTATCTTTTCCCGGTGGTGGCTCTGGTGTTCTTTTCTCGTCTCGCTTTTCGGAAAAAGATTGGTGTTCCGGGAAGTTTAGGAAAACCTTATGAGCGGGGAGAATCAGAGTAAATATAGGAAACTAAGAAAGGAGTGAAAAAATTGGAAGCGTCTGTGGATCAGTTAACGGTCAAAACTATTAGAATGCTGGCTCTGGACACGATCCAGAAAGCAAAATCGGGACATCCTGGATTACCTTTAGGAGCTGCTCCGATGGGTTACGTTCTTTTTCGACGGGTTATGAAACATAATCCTAAAAATCCCCGGTGGTTTGATAGGGATCGTTTTATCCTCTCGGCAGGGCATGGTTCGGCCTTGCTTTATACTCTTCTTTATCTGAGTGGATATGAGAAGATGAGTCTCGATGAACTAAAGAGTTTCCGCCAGTGGGGAAGCCATACCCCTGGACATCCGGAACGCTGCATAGATTGTGGTATAGAAGCTACAACTGGCCCTTTGGGACAGGGCTTTGCGATGGGCGTGGGAGCGGCAATTGCTGAAGCTCACCTTGCTGCCCGATTCAACCGTCCTGGCTTTCCCATTATTAACCACTATACCTATGCTCTGGTGAGTGATGGGGATTTAATGGAGGGAGTGGCGCAGGAGGCGGCTTCTTTAGCCGGGCATTTGAAACTGGGGAAACTGATTTATCTATTTGATAATAACCGGGTGAGTCTTTCAGGAGAGACGTCAATTTGTTTTACTGAAAACATCAGAATGCACTTTGAAGCTTATGGATGGCAGGTGCTTGAAGTAAAAGATGGAAACAATTTAGAAGAGCTTGTTCGGGCAATTCAGGAAGCACAAAAAGACGAAAGTCGCCCCTCTCTTATAATGGTTTCTACTCATATCGGGTATGGGAGCCCTAAACAGGATAGCTTTGAAGTCCATGGCTCACCTCTAAAACCAGAAGAGGTAGTAGAGACGAGAAAGTTTTTCGGCTGGCCTCTGGATCAGGATTTCTATGTTCCCGAGGAGGCTTTAAATCACATGCGAGAAATTATAAGGGAAGGTGAAGAAAAGGAGAAAGAATGGAATAACCTCTTTTCTTCCTATGCTCGAGAGTTTCCCGAATTGGCACAGGAGTTGACCATGCTTATAAAGGGAGAGCTCCCTCCCCGGTGGGACGAAGGCCTTCCTGTTTTTGATCCTGCTTCAGGAGACATTGCCACTCGCTCGGCAGGAGGCAAAGTTCTCAACGCTCTGGCAGATAAAATTCCTTCTCTCATCGGTGGCTCGGCGGATTTAGACCCTTCCACAAACACAGTCTTGAAAGGGAAAGGGAGCTTTCAAGCGCCCGGTTCGTGCCCCCCTGGAACTCAAGGTCTTGTGGAAGGACCTCTGGGTTATGAGGGAAGAAATATTGCTTTTGGCGTGCGAGAGCACGCTATGGGGGCTATTTTAAATGGTATTGCCATTCATGGGGGGCTTATTCCTTTTGGGGCGACATTTTTTGTATTTTCTGATTATATGAGGCCAGCCACTCGAGTGGCAGCTCTCTCCCATTGTAAAGTCATTTATGTGTGGACTCATGATTCGGTAGCTCTGGGGGAAGATGGGCCAACTCATCAACCGGTAGAACAGCTTATGAGCTTTCGGGCAATGCCTAATTTAGTTTGCATTCGACCGGCTGATGCTAATGAAACTCGTGAAGCGTGGAAAATAGCCATAGAAAGGAAAGAAGAACCGGTAGCGCTCATTTTAACCCGGCAAAACGTACCTGTAATCGATCGGGATAAATATGGAAAAGCGGAAGGCTTGAGAAAGGGAGCCTACATCATCGCCGATTGTGCACCGCATTTACCTCAGCTCATCATTATTGCTACAGGTTCAGAAGTGAGTCTGGCTCTGGAGGCTTATGAGAAACTATCTTCTGAGGGAGTCCGGGTGCGGGTAGTAAGTATGCCTTCCTGTGAATTATTTGAAGAACAACCTGAGGCATATCGCCGGGAAGTTCTTCCTCCGGAAGTGAAAAAACGAATTGCCATTGAAGCTGGAGCAACACTGGGGTGGTATAAATATGTAGGGGAAGAGGGTAAGGTCATTGGCATTGATCGCTTTGGCGCCTCTGCTCCTGGTAAAGTGGTGCTGGAAAAATTAGGTATCAGTCTGGAAAATCTTTTAGCTCAAGCTCGGTCTCTTCTTGAATAAAGAGAGAAGCGCACCTTGAAAATTGAATAATGTATACAATAGGGGCATCCTGGAAAAGAAATAAACTTAGAAGTGGAAGATTAAAAATCGGATTAAAAATATAAAAGAACAAAAACTATTGGGGAGAGAAGACGTCTCCCCGGATACCCCCTATAAACTCTAAAATTGCCATGCATGCTGGAATCTTTTTTCTCCGGTGTTATTATCTCGGTTTTTAGTCTTTCCTACCTTTTTCTTGCGCTCAGGCACCAGATGAGATTTGCAATGACAGCTGAAGGTAAGGGATAGATGGTAAATCGGGATTGCCATGGTAAGCGAAACAAATGATCCTCTTGACGGTGGCACGAGATGTGAGATATTTTGTAGCAAATAAAGGGAGTTGAGTTGTGTAGCAATCGATAGAACTATGCTTATTTAGTTTGATGTCAAAAGATTTTGGAACTTCCGAAAATTTCATTATCATGCTTAAGGAGGCGTTTCAATGAATAAAAAGGCAGTTTTAGCAGTGGTTCTTCTTTTGTCTTTGCTTATTACAGGAGTAGCTTTTTCAGAAGAGGCTAAGTTGAAGGCAGGATTTATCTATGTAGGGCCAATAGGGGATTTAGGCTGGAGTCATGCTCACGAGCAAGCTCGTCAAGTGTTAGAAGAGGTCTATCCCTGGCTGGATACCATATATGTAGAAGCAGTTCCAGAAGGAGAAGTAGAAGGAATCATCGATCGATTAATTAATCAAGAAAAAGTGGATATAGTGGTGACCACAAGTTTTGGCTTTATGGATGGAACTTTGAATGCAGCCAAAAGATACCCGGATAAAATCTTCTTTCATTGTTCCGGGTTTAAACGAGCTCCTAATTTGGCCACCTATATGGCTGATTTCCATCAAGTTTATTATTTGAACGGAATTATGGCTGGAGCACTAACTAAATCGGGAAAGATTGGTTACGTGGGGACTTTTCCTACTCCGGAATTAAAAAGGCACATTAATGCTTTTACTCTGGGAGTGCGCCGGGTAAATCCCCAGGCAGAGGTTAATGTGCGGTGGTTGCAAAGTGCCTGGTATGACCCTCAAGGGGCAAAAGAGGCAGCTGAAGCTCTCATTGCTGAGGGAATAGATGTTCTGGCTTTTACTGAAGATTCGGCAAGCGTGGCTCAGGTTGCAGAAGAAAAAGGACTTCCCAGTTTTGGTCATTATTCTCCCATGTTGTCCTATGCGCCCAATCATCTAGTTTCCGGGCAATTGGTACACTGGGAGGCAATTTATCTCGACTTTTTTGCTAAGGTGTATGCTGGACTCTATAACAATGAAAATTTAGAAAACGTCGATTACTGGTGGCTTTTAAGCAACGGAGCAGTGGAGTTAGGAGCTGACTTTGGCGTGCCTGTTAACCCTGCATTTGAAGAAGCTTTGAAAAGCTATATGGTAAATGACCCGGTATATGGAGAAATGAGCGCCTATGATTTAGTCTTTGAGTTAGAAAGAGCTATGGCCGACCCTGAATATGCTTTCAGTCCTTTTACTGGACCTATAAAAGACCGTAAGGGGAATCTACTTGTTCCCTCTTCGGTTCGCCTTGCTCTTGAAGATTTGATCACCATGGAGTGGGCTGCAGAAGGAGTGGCTGGCCCCTGGCCCGGAGAACCAGAGTAATCTGAGAGGGAGAGATTCTCTCCCTCTTTTTTTATGATTATGAATCTATTCCTAGACGGTGAGAATTTGATTGACAGGGTTTTTTTACTCTTATATAATAAAGGAGCTATTGGGGCGTGGCCAAGCGGTAAGGCAAGGGACTTTGGATCCCTTACTCGGAGGTTCGAGTCCTCCCGCCCCAGCCATCTTCTTTTAGTTCTCTCATCGAATAGTTAAGTCTTACAGCTTTCCTCAATTGATAGCTAAAGATGAAGAATCTGAGTTGATTAAGGATAGAAATTTGATAAAATAGTTAATAGTTTCCATAAATCGGGCGTGCTTTGGTCACGTTTTGTCTGGTGTGGTGAAAAATATGGATCTTTCTCAATGGGGTTTAATAATTTTAGCCGCGGGTCAGGGTAAAAGGATGCGCTCTTCTCTTCCGAAGGTGCTTCTCCCTGCCTGGGGTAGGCCTATTATGCAATATTTACTGGATGAGTTGAAATGGGAAGAGTTCGGTCAAAGATTTCTGGTGGTTTCTCCCTCTATGGAAGAGTTGATAAAAAGTAGTTTTGGTCAGGATATAACCATAGTGGTTCAAAAAGAGCCTAAAGGTACTGCTCATGCTGCGAGTACTGTTTTCCCCCTGATGCAAGAAGGCATTGATTGGTTTTTAATACTTTATGCTGATATGCCCCTTCTTCAGGGAGAAACTATTTTTTCTTTTCTCTCTCGAGTGGAGGAAAATCGCTATCCCTTTTCTTTTCTAACTTCTTTTTCTCCTGACCCTGCTGGCTTTGGACGGGTAGTGCGGGATGAAAAAGGAGAACCTCTGGGGATTGTAGAGGAAAAAGATTGTTCCACCCAGGAGAAAAAAATATCCGAGGTGAGCTTGGGGGTTTTTGCTTTTCAGAGAAAAGCCTTTCAAGAAATTCTTCCCTTGATTGACAATTCTAACGCTCAGGGGGAATATTACCTAACTGATGCAGTTCGAGTGGCTCGAGAAAAAGGCTACACGCCAGAGGCTTTTGCCGTGGAGTGGGATGAACAATTTTTGAATGTTAATACCCCTGCTGATTTTAGCAAAGCTATTTTAATATTAAAAGAAAGGAAAATTGCTTCCCTGTGGGATGAGGGGGTAAAAATATTAGACCCTTCTACTACCTACGTTGATTGGGATGTGGTGGTAGAGGAGGATGTGTGGTTATACCCCGGGACAGTCATAGAAGGAAAAAGCGTAATCGAAAAAGGAGCTCGGATTGGTCCTTTTTCTCGAATATCGGAAAGCAAGGTGGGAAGGAATGGCTCTGTAGAATATAGTGTGGTGGAGGGGTCTACCATAGGAGAAGAAGCGAGAGTTGGCCCTTTTGCTCATTTGCGTCCGGGCACCAAACTGGAGCGAGGAGTAAAGGTGGGCAATTTCGTAGAGGTGAAAAATTCTCATATTGGGGAAGAAACCAGAGCTTTGCATTTAAGTTATTTAGGAGATGCACAGATAGGTAAAAAAGTAAACATTGGAGCAGGAACCATAACTTGTAACTATGATGGAGAGAAGAAAAATCCCACCTTTATAGAAGACGAAGTTTTCATAGGAAGCAATAATTCCTTAGTGGCACCGGTGAGTATCGGAAAAGGTGCTTATACAGCAGCCGGCTCTACCATAACTCAAAATGTCCCTCCCTATTCTCTGGGGGTGGGGAGAGCCAAGCAGAAGAACATCGAGGATTGGACGAAAAGAAAAACACGGAGGAATAAAGACTAAATGTTAACCAGTCGGGAATTTTCCCGTCATCTAAAAGTTTTTTGCGGTACGGCTAACCCTGTTCTGGCTCAGGAAGTGTGCTGGTATCTCGATATCCCCTTAGGAAAAGCAGATGTAGGGCGCTTTCCCAATGGAGAAATAAGGGTGCAAATTGAGGAAAGTGTGCGTGGTTGTGATGTTTTTGTGATACAACCCACCTCCCCTCCGGCCAATGACCATTTGATGGAGCTTTTAATAATGATTGATGCCTTGCATCGTGCGTCAGCGGAGAGAGTTACGGCGGTCATTCCTTTCTATGGTTATTGTAAGCAAGACCGAAAGACTAAAGGTCGGGAGCCAATTTCTGCAAAACTGGTGGCTAACCTTTTAGTTACCGCCGGTACAGATCGGGTTTTGACCATGGATCTGCATGCTGGACAAATTCAGGGTTTCTTTGATATACCGGTAGATAATTTGGCTGCTCAGTCTCTTCTGGCTCGCTATTTCCTCTCTCGAGGATGGAAAGAAGCGGTAGTAGTTAGCCCTGATGTGGGAGGAGCAGCTCGAGCTCGGTCTTTTGCCAATAAACTGGGAGCAGATTTAGCAATTATTGATAAACACCGACCTACTTATTCTCAAGTGATGGTGATGAATGTAGTGGGGGAAGTGGAAAATAAAAGAGCGATCATTGTCGATGACCTCATTGATACTGCGGGAACTCTGGTGGAGGGGGCTGAAGCGTTATACAGACGGGGAGCTAAAGAAATCTATGCCTGTGCTACCCATCCCGTTTTTAGTGAGCCAGCTTTTGCTCGAATTGAGAATTCTTGTCTCCGGGAAGTAGTGGTTACCAATACCATTGAAGTAAGCCAGGAAAAACTTTCTCAGCAAGGAGCAAATAAGATAAAGGTACTTTCTGTGGCTCCTATTTTTGCTGAAGCAATTAAGAGGATTCATGGTGAATTGTCAGTTAGTGAACTTTTTATATAAGAAGAGCGAGGTAAAATAATATGTCAAAAGGCAACAATGTTGTTGTTAATCTGGAAAGAAGAGAGGAAAAAGGCAAAGAGAAAAGCCGAAAGATGAGAAGAGAAGGCTGGATACCAGCAGTCTTATATTCTCGAGATAGCAGAGATGGAAAGGCAGAGCTGGTGAAGGTGAGAGAAAAAGAACTGAAGCGCATCTTACAAATACCGGGTATTACTCACCATATGCTGGATTTGTCTTTAGAGGGAGAAACGAGAAAGGGGATTATCCGCGATTTGCAAAAGAATCCCATAAAAGAAGAGATCTGGCATGTGGATTTTTATGAAGTGCAAACTGGTCAAAGAATAACTCTTTCACTACCCGTGAGAATAAAAGGAGAAGCTCGAGGGGTGGAGGCCGGTGGGACTCTGGAGTTAGTTACTCAAGAGTTGGAGGTGGAGTGTCCCAGTGGTGCTATACCTGATGAAGGTATTGAGGTAGATGTTAGTGAGTTGGAAATTGGAGATGTCGTCCGGGTGGGAGATTTAAAAGTTCCTCAGGATGTCACGATAATGGAAGACCCAGATGAAGTGATAGCAGTAGTTATTCCTCCTAGGGTAGTAGAGGAAGAGGTAGAGGTTGAGGAAGAAGTAGAGGCAGGAGTAGAAGAGGAGACGGAGGAAGAAGCTAAGGAAGAGGTAGGAGAATCTCAGACAACAGAGAAAGGAAAAACTGAGGAAGAAAAATAGTTGGTGTATTTAATAGTAGGTCTGGGCAATCCAGGAGAAAAATACTCGCATACCCGGCATAATGCGGGTTTTCGAGTAGTAGATCGTTTTTCTCGCCAATACAACTGGAAATGGCAAAATATCGGTCATCGTCTTAGCTGGACAAAAGGAGAAGTTGAGGGAAAGCAAGTTTATCTATTGAAGCCCCTTACCTATATGAATCAAAGCGGGGAGGGGCTTCTCTATTTTCCCCGATTTAAGCTTTTTTCTGAGGGAATCTTAATTGTGGTCCACGATGAGATGGACTTTCCTCCGGGGGTGGTGCGAATCAAAAAAGGAGGAGGCACTGCCGGACACCGAGGATTGAATTCTCTAATAGAAACCTTAAAAACAGACGATTTTTTACGTGTTCGAGTGGGAATAGGTAAACCACTTTCTCGAGAGGAAGCCATAGATTACGTTCTGGGAGTGCCAGAAGGGGAAGAGAAAGCTCTCTTAGAGAAAGGAGAGGAAAGAGCAGTTTCCGCTCTTTCCTCTATCTTAGAGGAAGGATGGGAGAGAGCTATGAATAAATACAATGCGCAAGAAGATTGAGGTGGAAAAATGGAAAAAAAGAAATTAGCTGAAACTTTCTCCCTGGTGCTACAGCCCAGCGCTATAGCAGTGCTTTTGTATCTTGTGGTGAGCTTTAGTTTTGCAAGAGGCTGGAGAGCCTGGTTTTTCTTTTTAATTGGCCTGCTTTTTGTGGGCATATTCCCGATACTACTGGTTATCTTCTTAACTAAAAAGGGAAAAGTTTCTGATCCTGATTTGCCCAACAGAGAAGAGCGTTTTTTTCCTTATTTAATGATTTGTGGTCTTTACCTTTTAGCTCTGGTTATTTTCCTTCTTACTTCTGCACCTTTACCTCTTGTAGCCATTACCTGTTGTTATCTGGGAGTAACCTTTGTGGGAGCAATTGTTTCTCTTTTCTGGAAGATTAGTCTTCATCTCGCTGGTGTTGCCGGTCCTGTTACTGCGATGGCCATGATTATTAGCCCTTACTGGGCGTTTCTTTATCTTTTGCTTTTGCCTCTGGGCTGGGCGAGAATTTATTTAGCAAAACATGATTTGTATCAGGTTGTGGCTGGAAGTGTGATGTCTATAGTTATTACTTTTATTATTGTATCAAGCATAGTTTAAGGAGAGAAAGATGGACGAAAGTTTATTTAAAAAAGCGGCATCTTTTATGCTGGAACGTAAACCCTGGTTGGTGCTCACTGGAGCAGGAATATCAACGGAAAGTGGCATCCCCGATTTTAGAAGCCCAGGTAGTGGTTTGTGGGATAAATATGACCCCATGGAGATTTTATCTACCGATGTTCTTTTTAATCGCCCTCATGTTTTTTATCAGGAAGGCCTTCCGGTTCTTATGAAGTTTGAAGAGGCTCAGCCTAATAGAGCTCACTACATTCTGGCTGAGTGGGAAAAGGAAGGTTTAGTAGAGGCGGTAGTCACCCAAAATATAGACAGCTTGCATTATAAAGCTGGTTCTCAAAAAGTGCTGGAGATTCATGGCCATCTTCGCTCTGGCCATTGCCTCAAGTGTCGGGCTTCTTTTCCCATTAGAGTTATGAAAGAAAAAGTAGATGAAGGAGACATACCACCCCATTGCCAGTGTGGCGGCATTATCCGTCCTGATGTTGTGCTGTTTGGCGATATGTTACCTCCTTGCTTCGAAGAGGCCGTGGAGCTGGCTCATCGTCTTCCTCTTTTGGTTATTGGTTCTAGTTTGCAAGTTTCTCCGGCCAATTTTCTCCCTTCTTATAGTCCTTACCTTATTATAGTTAATCTGGAGCCTACTCCTTTTGACCAGCGAGCTCATTTTGTTTTACAAGGGAAAGCCAGTGAGGTTCTCTGGAGACTCGATGAGGCTATGAAGAATTCAGGAAGTTGAGGAGAGTTTATTAGTTTTCAGCTTATTAGTTTTCCGGTGGTGGGAAAGCAGTCCTTTTAAGATACCGGCCACTGGTATAGCAATGATTAACCCTAACGCCCCATAAAGCTTTCCCCCCACTGCAAGAGCGAAAAGAACAGTTAGAGGATGAAGACCAGTTTCTTTGCCCAGAAGCTGGGGAGATATAAATATTCCTTCTACAAAATTGATGCCTCCAAAAAGAAGTATTACTCCTAAAACCAACCATGGTGATTTAGTAGCTGCTAAAATAATAGCCGGTATAGCACCAAGCACGGGACCGAGGTAGGGGACTACTTCTACTATTCCAGCAATAACCCCTATAGCCAGAGCAAAATCTATCTTCATCAGGGCCAAGCCAACACTAGCGCATGTTCCTACAAAAAGGGCAATTAAAGCTCTCCCTCTTATAAACCCTCCTAAAACCTGGTCAATTTCCCGGAGTAAGGCTATGTATTCCCTTCGTCGAGAAGGAGGAAACAATCTTACTAAAGAGCGGCGGACTTTAGTAGCATCAGCCATAAAAAAGTAAAGAGCCACAGGAGTCATAATAAAGCCTAAAAAGATAATATTAGCCAGGATAGATACTAAGTTGGGAATACCGCTAATTACGTGAGTTAAGTAATTTTGGAGATTGGTGGAAATATTAGTTAAGAAACTTTCTACAGCCTGAGAAATGTTTGAATCTGGATAGCGTTCATCAAGTTTATCTAATCCTTCAATTATTTTCTCAATCAGGGTTTCTGAGTACTGAGGCCACTGAAAGGTCAGGGTTCTAAATTGAGAAATTACTTCGGGAACCAGAAAGATAAAAAGAGATAAGAAAAATACCAGTATTGCCACAAACACTATAATCACCGAGAGTTTCCAGGAGAGCCCCCGAGAATTCAGGAGTTGAACAACAGGAGAAAGAGCATAAGCTAAAAGCCCACCTAAGGCAAAGGGTATTAAGACATCTTTTAGTAAATAGGCGAGATAAAGAGCGATGACGATGAGAATGAGATAGTAGAAATTTTTTATTATTTTTCCTTCTTCTGAGTTATTCATTTTCCCTTTCCCTGCTTTATATGATAGTATTATTGTAAACGTACAAGGGGAGATTTCCAATAGGGGAAATAATAAAATTGAAGAACGGGTGAAGAAGTAATGCTGCAATCTCAAAAAATCACCGTTTTAATTCCCACTTATAACGAAGCTCCCAGATTACCCAGGGTGCTGGAGGTAGTCTGCAAGATCAAGTGGGTAGATGAGGTAGTGGTAATCGATAGTCACTCCCAGGATGGGACTCTGGATGTAGCTCGTAGTTTTCCGGTAGAGGTTATTCCTCTGGATAAAGACAGAGGAAAGGGAGCAGCTCTTGCAGAAGGAATTCGGCTGAAGAAAGACAGCGATATTTATGTTTTTCTGGATGCTGATTTGATTGGTCTTACTGAAGAACATGTCCTGGCGCTGGTTAAGCCTTTGATAGAAGACCCCTCTTTAGC
The DNA here is from genome assembly GCA_002385475.1 of Candidatus Sordicultor fermentans. GTDB lineage: Bacteria > Atribacterota > Atribacteria > Atribacterales > Caldatribacteriaceae > Sordicultor > Sordicultor fermentans. The sequence goes on from DGDO01000082.1 coordinate 10,895, forward strand.
TATGACTATTGGTGTTTTTGAGAGAGGTCGAAGATTGGGTGACCTTGCTCAAAAATTTTTTCCCATTCTCAACGGGATGCGAGGAGTGCGAGGAGAGTGGGTGAGAAACTTACCTGATTTTTCCTGGACTCGTTTTGGAGTGGAAACTTTTCTGACCAGAGTTGCCCTAGAAAATAAGGCAAATGTAGAGTTCCCGGCACTTCCTGGTTTAGCCCACTATCATAAAGAGGAGAAATATGGCTTTTTTCTGGGGTTTTACCATCGGATTAAGATGTATAAAGAAATAGTGCAAACTCTTTTTCTTTATAAAAAACGAATAGAAAATTGGCCTAAACTGGTAGGAGAGGGAGAAAAACACGGTGTCATGGTATAGCGTAATATAAAATGAATTTTATCAGTTGTTTTTTAATTATGGTCGTTTCATGAGTTGGTTTTTCCTCCATCAACCGAAATGAAGAAAATTTATGATTTGACCCTTCCTCTTACTACCGATATCCCGGTTTTTCCCGGCCAACCTCCTCTTTCTCTTTTACCATGGAGTGACTTGAAAATTCATGGTAGTGCTACCAATGCGTTTTTTATGGTAGAACATACCGGCACTCATCTCGATGTTCCTGCTCACTTCATTGAGGGAGGAAGAACAGTGGAAGAGATACCCCTGGAACGTTTCTGGGGAGAAGCTCTGGTTTTAGATGTCTCCTCTTACCTTGGTAGAGGAGAGCTAAGACTTCCTGACCTGGAAAGGGTTTTAGGAGAAAAAGATATAAAAGAGGGAGACATTGTACTTTTCTATAGCGGTGTAGATAAGCTATTGGGTAAGCCAGAATACTTTACTCAAGGAGTTTTCCTGACTGAGGAGGTAGCTAAATTTTTGATAGATAAAAAAGTAAAGGGGGTAGGAACTGATAGTCCGAGTATTGATTCCCAGCCCTTTGCGGTTCATCGCCTTCTTTTAGCTCGAGAAATCATCATTTACGAATCTTTAACCAACCTCAGGGAGCTCCGGAGTAAAAGAATCATTTTCGTCGGGTTTCCTCTGAAACTAAAAGGGTGCACTGGCTCACCCATTAGAGCCGTAGCTATTTGTGGTTAACTGTAAATATTATGCCGAGGGGAGAAGATTTTTTGTTTTCCCCTCGGCATAATTCGGTCTTTAAGCAGTTTTTTTGTTTTTAGCGCCGCAAAGCTATCCTACCTTGAATTATTTTGCTCGATTTTTGGCTTCTTTTAGCCAGTACTGGGCGGTTTTATCGTCAGGCCGAAGTGATAGATATTTTTCTAATGCCCGTGCTGCATTATGGTAATCTTTGGTCTCGAAGTAGGCCATGCCCAGCCAGTAGTGAGCTTTGTCCATGTTAGGGTTAAGAGATATGGCTTGCCGGAAAAGCTCGATAGCAGCAGAGTAATCCTTGTTTTCAAATTTGAGATAACCCTGTTCATAACTTTCCCAGGCATCTTTCCCGTACTTTTTCCAGTTCTCGCATTTTTCCAGGAAATATTTGGCTTGAGTATTATCTGGTTCTAATTGTACAACCTTCTTCCACGCCCATATGGCTTCATCTATCATTTCCTCCTCTTGGTAAGTGCGAGCTAACCAGAACCACGCTTTAGTGAAGTTGGGTTTGGCAGTTACTGCTTCTACAAAGAACTGAATAGCTTCCTCTTTCCTCCCCGCTTGATACAGGTTATAGCCCTGATCGAACATCACCTGGGCGTAACCTTCAGTTGTTACATCAAAGCTGTAAATAGGCTGCCCAAAATCGGCGCTTTGAGCTAAAGGAGTAATTGACAATAAAAAAAGTAAGTTCAGAACGAGAATGGCTTTTTTATTTTTGAGCATCTCAATCCCTTCCTTTCTAAATTGATAGGTATTTTATATATATTTTAACACATTTAAAAAACAGAGCTATAAAGAAAAAACTTCCTTATTGATTCCTCTCGTTTTTCCGTCACCCCTGAATAATTCTATCAACTATAAGGGGATATCCCTTATTAACCCCTTTTTGTTCGTCACCCCGGCAACTTTTGAGCCATTTTTAGCCTGCCCCTGAATGTAT
>DGDO01000093.1:0-655 GCA_002385475.1 Candidatus Sordicultor fermentans
CAAGTTGGGTTAATATTCCCCTCCAAGCAATTTTTCAAAATCTTCCTGAGTTATACCCATTTGCCTCAATATGCTTTTAAAAGTTCCAGTGGGAATTTCCCGTTTGTGCATAGGAAGGATAACTACTCTCTCTGCGGAATTTTTGAATTTTCCATGTGAACCTTTCTGAGAAATAAAAGAAAAACCAAGCTTTTGCAACCCAACTTCTATTTCCCAAGAGGAATAGAGTTTAGGCATCAATTTCTTCTCTGCCAATCATTACTTTCTCGATTTCAGGCAAAGTAAAACTTTTATCCTCCAAATAGAGCTCTACTGCCTCTTTGAGGTTATCTATGGCCTCTTCAATGGTTTCGCCAAAAGAAGAAACATCAACATTTAAACACTGGGCTACGTAGTAACGACCTTCTTGCCAGAGAACAAAATTTATACTTTTCATAATACCTCCTAAACGTTAAAATATTTCCCCTTTAATCTTATCCTGAAGTCTGATGGTCGTCAATGGTGAGTTTGGCTCTTTTTTTTAGTCTTTTATCCTTGGTTTTTAAATACTGTGGACCCCTCGTAGAGGCATTCAGGGGTGACGACACGGAGGCTTTTTCCTCCGGGTTGTTTTTTTGTCTTTTTCCTTTGCTTTTAAATACTGTGGACCCCGGCT
>DGDO01000093.1:806-1886 GCA_002385475.1 Candidatus Sordicultor fermentans
TTAAAGATTGCCGGGGTGACGGACACGGAGGCTTTTTCCTCCGTGTTATTTTTGATCTTTCTCTTTTGTCTTCATGTTTTTCTCTTTTGGGGGTTGATAAGGGGGGCGAGTCCCCCATTATAGTCAGAAACACTCAGGGGATGGGTAAGGGAAACAATAGAGAAAAGCAATATATGCCATGGTTGAGTGGATTGTGATAAAATAAAGCAGGAACTGAGCTGGTAAATATCAACAGTGTTATTAGAGATTCTAATGGTGGGACTATAGAAGACGTAGAAATCTTTTAATCTGCTCAATTTACATCCCGTTAGCTCGCTAGCGCAAGGAGGGTATATTTCTATAGGAGGCGATCTAAATGGAAGAAGAAAGACTCCTTAATCGGATAGAGGTTAATCCTAAAGTAATGATGGGTAAGCCAGTGATTAAAGGAACCAGGATACCCGTAGAGTTAATTCTACGGAAATTAAGTGAGGGAGTGACATTAGAAGAGTTGCTCGACGCTTATCCGCATCTTTCTCCTCGCGATATCCAAGCAGCCCTGGCTTATGCAGCAGAGGTCTTGGCTTTTGAAGAAACGATTGTTTTATAGATTATGCGCTTTCTAGCCGATGAGAGCTGTGATTTTGCGGTAGTTCGGGCTTTGCGGATAAGGGCTTTGATGTACTTGCAATCTCTGAAGTTTGCCCCGGGGTGGAGGACCAACAAGTTATCGAGTTAGCTAAAGAGGAAGAAAGAATTCTTTTAACTGAGGATAAGGACTTTGGGCGTTTTGCTTATTTTTCGGGAGCATCGGAAGCAGGAGTAGTGCTCTTGAGGTTTCCGGCGAGGTCAAGACAAGAGCTTTGTACTTCGATATTGAGCTTAATAAATCGGGAAGGTTCTAAGCTGGAGAGGTCCTTTGTCATATTACAACCTGGGCGAGTTCGCATAAGGAGGGAAAGAGATTTTGAGAAGAAATTACTCTAACCTTCTCCTGTCAAGGGTTTCCCTCTTCCCTCATGCCTGAAGTTTAGTGGCGAATCCCCCTCCGTCATGCCTGAAATTTAGGCGGGAATTCACCCCCTCCGTCATTCCCGAAAT
>DGDO01000093.1:2103-3117 GCA_002385475.1 Candidatus Sordicultor fermentans
TCGTAGACTGCCTGTCTTTTTTGGGGTTAAGCATTAGTTTTTTCCGGGATAATAGGGATTTACTCCCCTTATTGCCCATAGTATAATAAAGATGGAGTAAGGGAGGTGAATTCATGGATGTAAAAGAGATGGTTAAATTTATGGAAAACCTCGGGTATGAAGTGATAAGAAAAGAGAAGGTAGATATCGTCGATAAGCTTCTGGGAAAATTTGCTCTGGAGGAAGAAGAAAAAACCAGCACTGAATTGTTGAAAGAATTAAGAAGCACTGGATATGGGAAGTATTAAAGCTTTTTTAGATACTGATGTTATTCTCAACTGGTTATGTAAAGAGTCTACCAAAGAAGGAGAGGCCCTCTGGGAAGCCCCCTATGAAATCCTAAAGAAGGCAGAGAAGGAAGAAATTGTTCTTTATACCACACTAATCAATATCATGGAGATAAGGTTTGTTTTAAGAAGAAAGAAAAGGTGGAAGGAACTAGAGATAGAAGAGGTAATTAGAGACCTCGGGAAAATTGATAATTTTGGGATAATTATTCCCGAGGAAACTGATCTTATTACTGGTTTTAACTTTCAAGCATCGCACATGTTAGATCCATTTGATGCTATTTACTTAAGTGTAGTTGATAAAATTTCTGGCTTCTTAGTATCAAGAGATAGAGATTTCATCAACATAGTAAACAAGATAAAGGGTAAGCTAACAGCTTTCACCCCGGAAAGCTTTTTAGAAACTATCAAGTAGACTCCCGTTCAAGCAGTGCTCTTTTTCCCGGTTTAATTCCTTTCTGATATCAGCTGCTTCATTTTGTATGTTGATTTTGAATCAATTTCTGGTAGATAATTCCCTCTTTTGTCATTCCCGAAATTTAGCGAGGCACTCACCCCCTCCGCTATTCCCGAAGTTAGCAATCGGTAATTCACCTCACCCGTCATGCCTGAAATCTTTTATCAGGCATCCAGAGGTTTTTGTTTTTTCTTTGGTTTTTAAATGCTGTGGACCCCGGCTTAAAGATTG
>DGDO01000122.1:0-4218 GCA_002385475.1 Candidatus Sordicultor fermentans
AGATTGCCGGGGTGACGAAAAAGGCAATAGAACCATTCAGGAACAACGGGCAAGGTGATGATAGAGACATTCAGGGGCAGGCTAAAAACGACTCGAAAGTCGCCGGGGTGACGAACTTGAAAACTCACCCTCACCCTAACCTCTCCCCGCAAGGGAGGGGAAAAAAGTTCAGGAATGAGAACATCCTCTTCTCTTGTTTAGGTTCCTCGTAGAGGCATGCCGGGTGACAAACAAGAAGGGGGTTTATAAGGGGGGATTCTTTCCCGCTTATACTGGGAAATCTTTTCTTATCGGTAGTCTTTGCCTTTTAATTTTTAATCTTACGTCGTAGACTGTCTGTTTTCTCTCCTCCAGTAGTTTTTTTTGTTTTTTCAAGGGATTATAAGGGATTGCTTCCCCTTATAATCCCCCTATAACCATGAAAAGATTTGCAAAATACCGTAGCTTAAGACACAAAAGTTGCTCAAGAAGTTTTTCTTCCTTGGTGTTTGTGCTATAATTTCCCGTGGAATGGTTTCAGGTGGTTTTGCCTTAATAGGGAAGTCCGGTGAAAATCCGGCGCGGTCCCGCCACTGTAACCGGGGAGCAAGTTGCCAGAGCCACTGACGAAAGTCGGGAAGGGGCAACAAGCGAAGATCCGGGAGCCAGGAGACCTGCCTGAGATTGTCCCGACCACTCTTCGTGGAAAGAGGAGGTGGGAAATTTGCTGGATTCCGCCCCAGACAAGAGGACGCTCCCTCTCTTCCCCCCTCCTCCACCAGACTAATATAAGAGGAGGAAATTATGTCAAAAAAAAGCAGCACAACGAGGAACAGAATAGCACTTTTCTTTTTGGGACTGTGGTTTTTGGTTTTTTCTTCTTTTCCCGGAGCCCAAGCGGAAACTATTAGTGATGACGCAGGGAGAGAGGTGGAAATTCCCTCCCCCTGCGAGAGAATCGTTTCTCTTTCTCCCGCTACTACGGAGATAGTCTTCTCTCTTTCTCTTGGAGAAAAGTTGGTGGGGGTTACTACCTATTGCAATTATCCGGAAGAAGCAAAAAAGAAAGAAAAAGTAGGAACCATCAATGAAATCAGCTTAGAAAAAGTGGTGGAGCTGCAGCCCGATTTGGTTTTAGCCAGCTCCTTAACTCCTCCCAATGTTGTGGAGCGGTTAGAGAGCCTGGGGATTACCGTTTTTGTATTAGACCCTCACAATATCAGCGAAGTGATAGAGGGCATAGAAAAGGTGGCGATAATATCGGGAGCAGAAAACAAAGGGAAAGAGCTAAAAGAAGCCATGGAAGAGGAGATTCGCGAGGTGAGAGACAAGGTTTCTCATCTTTCTCCAGAGGAGCGACCCGCGGTTTTTCACCTCCTCTGGCACGATCCTCTGTGGACTGCCGGCAAAGATACCTTTGTTAACGAGTTTATCACCATCGCTGGGGGGCAAAATGCATTTGCTGATTTATCTGGCTATGTCATTGTGGACTTGGAAGAACTTATTCGCCGCAACCCCGACATCATCACCGTCGTGGAAGATCACGGAGAAGAGGGAAGCCTCTCTTACCAATTTTTGCTCTCCGATAGCCGCCTTAAAGTAGTTAACGCCATTCAAAATCACAAAGTTTTTCCTGTTGATTCCGATATAGCTTCTCGCTCTTCTGCCCGGGTGGTGGATGCCGTTCGTATATTTGCCTCCATAATTCACCCGGAAATCTTTGGAGAATATGAATACCAGAGTTAAAAAAGGGCTTACATATCTCGGTTTTTTAGCTTTAGTCCTGGGGAGCGTTTTCCTGGCTCAGGGGGTGGGAGGAGGGAGATATCAACTCTCTCACTCTCTCTCACTCTTTTTTCCTTCTGACCTTTCTCCCTCGGAAAAGATAATATTATTTGAGATTCGCCTGCCCCGTATTGTCCTTTCTTTTCTCGTGGGGGGAAGCCTTTCTCTTGGGGGAGCAGTGTTGCAGGGGATTTTCCAGAATCCCCTGGTAGACCCCTACGTCCTGGGTATCAGCTCTGGAGCTGCTCTGGGAGCGGTGATTGCCATTTTGAGCGGCGTGTATCTGGGGTTTTTCACCGTCCCTCTTTTTGCTTTTTCTATGGCTCTCTTCAGTGCTTTTCTGGTTTTTTACCTGGGCAAAATAGGAAAGAGATTTCCTCTCGAGGTTTTGCTTTTAGCAGGCATAGGGGTGGGATTTTTCTTCTCTGCTCTGGTATCTCTGGGGATGTTTTTAGCCGGAGAAGACCTGCACCAGCTATTTTTCTGGACTATGGGAGGGCTGTGGAATAGCAGCTGGCAAGAGGTCAAAATGATTTTGCCTTTTATCGTTATGGGGGCTCCCATTTTGTTCTCCTTTTTCCGGGAGCTCAATGCTTTTCTCCTGGGGGAAAAAGTGGCAGAAAGCATAGGGGTAGAGGTGGAAAAAGTTAAAAAGCAACTGCTCTTTGTGGTTTCGCTCCTTGTGGCTTCCGCTGTCGCGGTGAGTGGGGTTATCGGGTTTGTGGGGTTGGTGGTGCCACATCTGGTTCGCCTTCTGGGCGCAAGAGACCATCGTCATCTCCTTCCTTTCTCCTTTCTTTTAGGAGGGGGAGTGCTTCTGTGGGCTGACACTTTAGCTCGCACTATTTTATACCCGGTAGAACTACCGGTGGGAATCATAACCAGTCTTCTGGGTGCTCCTTTCTTTATCTATCTTTTGCGAAAGAGGAAGAAAAGTCTGTGAAAGAATATTTGCAGGTGGAAAACCTTTCTTTTTCTTATTCACGGAGGAAAGTTTTGGATAAACTTACCTTCGGCGTGAGGAGGAGCGAGTTGGTAGGGGTGATAGGCCCAAACGGAGCAGGTAAAAGCACCCTCCTCTACCTTTTAGCCGGATTAATTGTCCCCGAAAGCGGGAAAATCGTTCTGGGAGAAAAAGACACCAGGTTTCTTTCCCGCCGAATGTGGTCACAAAAAGTGGCTATGGTTTTTCAGGAAATTCCCCAGAACTTAGAGCTCACCTCTCAAGAAGTAATAACCATGGGGAGATTCCCCCACATCGGGCGATGGCAGAGAGAAGGAGATGTTGACGAGGAAAAGGTTTCCTGGGCTATGGAGATAACCTCCACTGCAGTCTTTTCTGACCGGCTGTTTTCGGAGCTCTCAGGAGGAGAAAAACAAAGAGTGATGATTGCCCGTGCTTTAGCTCAAGAACCAGAATTGCTGCTATTAGACGAGCCCACCAGCCACCTGGATGTTTTACACCAGCTGGAAATTATGGACATTCTTCTTGATCTCAGAGCGGCGGGGGTGGCCATTGTTTCGGTTTTCCATGATTTGAACCTGGTTTCTCAGTTTTGTGATAAGGCGCTCCTCCTGAAAGAAGGGAGAATGCTCTCTTTTGGGGGGGTGGAAGAAGTGATGAAGGCAGAGGAAGTGGAAAAGTTATTTGGTGTAGAGTTCCTAGAAGCCACCCACCCTTTCTCTCTCCGTCCCTTTTTTATGCCTTTGCGTAGAATAAAAAACGAAACGCATCGGGGAAGAATCCACCTCATCTGCGGAGGAGGGAGTGGCTCGCCCTTGATGAGAGAGCTTTTAGAAGCCGGTTTCTCCCTGTCTCTGGGGGTGGTTAATCAACTGGATTCTGATGAAGAGCTGGCCCGAAAGCTGGGAATTCCTGTGGTTCAAGAAAAGCCTTTCTCTCCCTTTTCTCCTTCTACTATGGAAGAAGCTTACCGGTTAGCTCAAAAAGCTGATTTTATAGTCATTGCCCCCACTTATTGGGGGAGAGGCAACCTCCCCAATTTAGACCTGGCCGAGCGCCTCGTCTTGGAAGGTAAAGCAGTGCTAATTCTAGAAGAGGCACTGAACCCTCGGCTTGATTATACCGAAGGAGCGGCACAGGAAAAATTGAAGAAAATAATTGAGGAGGGAGGAGAGGTGATAAAAGACCTCTCTGCCTATTTTTCTTCCTCTTAAGCTGCCATTGCAACAATCCAATAAGAGGTCACCACTCACACCGGGGCGCTTTCTCCTCCTTTGTAGTCCTCCCTCTGTTATTCCCGAAATTCAGGCGCGAATCCACCTCCCTCTCCCCGCAAGCTCTCTAAACCGTCATCGCGAGCACTGAGGGCTTCTCTTTTCGTCATGCCTGAAATTTAGTGAGGCATCCACCCCCTCCCTCCGTCATTCCCGAAATCTTTTATCGGGAATCCAAATGCTTTTAAAGCCGTGGACCCCGGCTTAAAGATTGCC
>DGDO01000122.1:4452-5922 GCA_002385475.1 Candidatus Sordicultor fermentans
GGGGTGACGAATAAGGGCAATAGAGGCGTTCAGGGGTGACGGACTCGAAGAATCACTCTCTGCGGAAGGGTAAGAGAAGAATATGTGGTTTCCTGTCAAAGCAGCCTGTTCCCTTCTAATATTCGCCCATCCCTATTCACCCCCAATGGGCAATGAGCGGATACGAATGCGAGTTGCCTCAAATACCACGATGCTCCCCTGTTTTAGGGGTTTCTCGACATTTGGCAAATTAGCAAGGAGAAGAGCTAACTGTGCTTGAGGATGCCTCTGGGGATGACGCAATAAAATTACAGATGGCTTTTTATCATGCCATAGTGCTAACAATGTACCAAAGTCTGTATCTGCTGAAACCAGAACACGGTCTTCAATAGCGGCAAGTTTAAATATCTCTATATCAGAAGCAGATTGCATTCCATAATCTCGCACGTGGCGGGCATCGTGCCCGGCTTTTTTTAAGCCTTCGGCGATTACAGGCGAGAGAGCATTATCTATTAAAAAATTCATGAAGCATTTACCAGTGGAATCTCACGTTCTCTCACCGCTTCAGCCGCATATCGCAGGGCTTCACGGATATCTTCCAGTTCCAGGTCGGGATACGCCTCTAATATTTCTTCTTCGCTCATTCCCTCGGCCACCATTCCTACTATCGTAGCCACCGGGATGCGTAGCCCCCGGATACAGGGAATCCCGTCCATTTTGTCTGGCTCAACGGTAATACGAGTGAACTTCATTTTTATCACCCCCTTAATTCAGTTCAGGAGCTCTGAAAGGTTCTTTCTGGAAACCAGATAAGTATGCTAAACAATATTATATCTCCGGCAAATCTCTCTAAGTTTTTCTATTATATCAAATCGTGACCTTTATCACAGTTAACCGCAAAAACTCATGGCCATCTCCAGGAGGTCATAGGGGGTTTTTTTTGAGGGTGCATAGAGGGTTTCCCGTTCTATTATTTAGATTCCTCGTAGAACCATTCAGGAATGACCTTCCCCCCGCCGTCATTCCCGAAATCTTTTATCAGGCATCCAGAGGTTTTTGTCCATAATTCTTTGTCTTTATAAAGATCAGATCTTTTTACTGGATAATATCTGGGTAGAGGTCTCGCCATTCCGGATTCATTTTCTCAATCAGATTTATTTTCCAGTCTCTTCTCCATTTCTTGAGTTGCTTTTCTCTGGTGATTGCCGAATAAGCATCTTCATAAACCTCATAATAGACTAAGCTGTGCAGGTGGTATGTCTTGGTAAAACCTTCGATAAGCTCATTTTTATGTGCAAACACCCGTACAGCGAGATTGGAGGTAACCCCTACATATAAAGTACCATTTTTATGGTTGGACATAATATAAACGTAAAATTGTTCTTTCAAGGCGCTTTCATTATAGGCAATTTAAGATGTTCCGTCATGCCTGAGCGCTTCAATCAGGCATCTAATTTTTTTTAAATACCGTGGACCCCGGCTTGAAGATTG
>DGDO01000072.1 GCA_002385475.1 Candidatus Sordicultor fermentans
CCCCTGAATGGTTCTATCAGGGGTCCACAGTTTTAAAAGCATTTGGATGCCTGATAAAAGATTTTAGGCATGACGAGAGAGATGGATTCCCGATAAAAAATCTCGGGAATGAGGGCCGGGTGGATTACCGATAAAAATCTTGGGAATAGCAGAGTTATTCCTCTCTTTCCTCTCTTCGAGAAGAAGAGGAAAATTCTCCCATAAAATACTTTTTTTCATCCTCATTCCCTTATTCCTCCCCCAAGAGATAGGAGAGAACCATCAGAGGAGTTTCCATATTTTATCCCTCTCCAGAGTTCTCAAGTTAAAAGGTTACCTTTACAGGGAGAGTTTTTTATAGGAGAATACTCTAAAAGAGTGGTTTTTTGATAAAAACCTGAAGTCCTGAAGAGGAAGCATTACAAAAGTTAAGATATAAACTAAACCGGGTTGGGCGAAATAGCCAAATCTGCTTTAAAAGGATTGAAAGTTTAAGGATGACGCTATGAATAACGGAAGAATAACCTTAAGACAGCTAGAAACTCATCTTTTCCAGGCTGCTGACATTCTCCGGGGCAAGATGGATGCCTCTGAATATAAAGAATATATTTTTGGTATGCTGTTTTTAAAACGTGTTTCAGACGTATTTGAGGTAAAAAGGCAAGAATTGAAGGAAAAATATAATAAATCCCTGGAGCTTTCCAAGGAACAGATTGATGAGCTCTTAGAAGACCCTGATTCCTACGGAGATACTTTCTTTGTTCCCGAAAGAGCCAGATGGAAAAATATTCTTAACTTAAAAGAAGATGTTGGTAATCAGTTAAATAAGGCGTTGGCAGCGATAGAAGATGGAAATCCAGAGCTCGATGGCGTTTTAAGGCATATTGATTTTAATGCGGTTAAGGGGAAAACTCGCCTCAAAGATCAGCAACTCGTTGACCTTATACATCATTTCAATAAATATAGGCTTACGAATGATGATTTTGAGTTTCCAGATTTGCTTGGTGTTGCTTATGAGTACCTTCTTAAACAATTTGCTGATTCGGCAGGGAAAAAGGGAGGAGAATTTTACACCCCTCCTCATGTCAAAAAATTAATGGTGAGAATCGTTAAACCTCAGGAAGGTATGACGATTTATGACCCTACGGTTGGCTCAGGCGGTTTTCTTATCGAGTCCAGGCAATATGTTGAAGAGCAAGGGAAGAACGCTCAAAATTTAGGCCTCTATGGGCAGGAGCTTAACGGACTGACCTGGTCAATATGTAAGATGAATATGATTCTTCATGACATTCTAGATGCACACATAGAAAACGAAGATACTTTAACCAACCCTCAATTCCAGGAGAATGGATACATAAAGCGTTTTGATAGGATTTTGGCCAATCCTCCCTTTTCTCAGAATTATAGTCGGGCAAATATGCAGTTTCCAGAAAGATTCAAATACGGTTTTACCCCGGAGACAGGTAAAAAAGGCGACTTGATGTTTTTACAGCATATGATTGCCAGTCTGAAAGATAATGGAATTATGGCAACCGTGATGCCTCACGGGGTGTTATTTAGAGGAGGACAGGAGAAGATTATAAGGGAGGGAATTGTGAGAGATGATTTAGTTGAAGCCATTATAGGTTTGCCTCCCAAGCTCTTCTATAATGTAGGTATTCCTGCCTGCATAATTGTCATCAACAAAAATAAACCGGAATATTTAAAAAGTAAAATTCTGTTCATTAATGCAGATAGAGAATATGGAGAGGGAAGAAATCAAAATTATTTGCGACCGGAAGATATGGAAAAGATTGTGACGGTATTTGATAAGAAGCTGGAGATTTCAAAATATTCAAGGCTCGTAGATATTGGAGAAATTGAAGAAAACGATTTTAATTTGAATATCAGAAGATACGTAGATAACTCCCCCGATCCTGAAATTGAGGATGTCCATGCTCACCTCTTATCCGGTGTTCCAAAAAGGGAAGTCGAGCTCTACAGGGAAGAATTTCTAAAGTTTGGTCTTTCTCTCTATCTTCTCTTGAAGGAAAAAAACGAAAAATATCTGGAGTTTAGAGAGGATATTGCAGAGAAGAGTAGAATCAAAGAAATTATTGAAAGTGCTGATACTATAAAAGACACAGCCTTAAAGCATAGAAAAGAATTACAGGAATGGTGGAATGAAGTAAAAACTGAAATTGAGGGGTTTCACAGAGATAACGATTTGTGGGAATTCAGAAATAGAGCGATGCAAAGGCTGAAAGAGAGGCTTTTGCCTCTGGGTTCTTTTGATGAGTTTAAAATATCTGGCATATTTGTGAACTGGTGGGAAGAGTTGAGGTATGACTTTAAAACTGTAGAATCTTTGGGCTGGAGCAAAAATCTTATTGAAGACGAAAGAATTAAAGAGAAGTTTTTTGAAGCTGAGATAGAAGAAATCAAGAGACTGGAGGGCAAAATAGCGGAACTGGAAGGAGAATTAAATGACCTCTTAGAAGGGATTGAAGACTGGGATGAGGAAGAGCAAGGTGATAAAACAGCAAATAAGGTTAAGGAGTATCTGGAAGAAGTCACAAAAGACCTGAAAGCGAGCCAGAGCGAGTCAGCAGTAAAAGAAGCTGCAAAATGGCAAAGACTAACTTTAGAAATTGAGGATAAAGAGAGAGAACTAAAGAAGTTAAGAAAAAAATTAAAGGATAAAGAACAGGGACTCGAAGAGAAAACAAAAAGGAAAAGGGAGTCGTTAAGTGAAGAAGAGACCAAAGAACTTCTTCTAGATAAGTTTTATAACCTCATTAATGAGCAACTCACGAGATACTTAAATACTGAGAAAAAAGAAATCATAAAGATTTTTGAAAACCTATGGGATAAATATAAAGTGTCCCTTCTGGAGCTAAATGAGGAAAGAAACAGAGAAGTTAAAAAGCTGAATGAATTTCTGGAAAATCTGGGATACTATAGGGAATTAGGAATTGAAGAACAGAAATCAGGAGCTTATTATGAGGGAAGGTAGTAACCTTGAGTTTAAAGAAACCTGGAGGGACGAATATTTAAAAACTTTAGCTGCATTTGCTAATAGTAGCGGAGGGGAAATGCTTATTGGGGTGGATGACAAGGGGCGTTCTGTAGGAGCGAAAAATAGTGAGCGGCTTTTGGAGGAGCTACCAAATAAGATACGGGACAAACTTGGCTTAATTACATCAGTTGAAGTTGAAGACTTTGAAGGTAGGGAGATTGTTAAAGTTGCCGTTAAACCCTCTTTTGTGCCAGTATCTTACAATGGAAAGTTTTATGTAAGAACAGGCTCCACAGTTCAGGAACTCAAGGGTAATGAGCTTATCCAGTTTATACTAAAGAGGCAAAACCTAAGCTGGGATGCTTTACCATCTAAAGCAGGAGTGGAAGAGATTGATACAGAGACCGTTGAGAGATTTAAAACACTGGCAACAAAGAGGCTCCCCGACATATCAGAAGCTGACTCTGTAGAGAAAGTTCTCTCTAATCTTGATCTTATTGAGAATGGCAAACTGAGAAATGCAGGTGTTCTGCTCTTTGGCAAGAACCCCCAAAAACACCTTATGATATCTGAGGCTCGTGTAGGTAAGTTTAAATCGGATATTGATATATTGGATACGGTTACAGCAAAAGGCAATCTCTTTAAACAGCTTGATATTCTTTTCGATGCTGTCAAAAAACATCTTAATGTCAAATACGTGATAAAAGGACAGCTTGAAAGAGAAGATGTATGGGATTATCCTCTTGACGCTGTAAGGGAAGCCATTATTAATGCTCTGATACACAGAGACTATCTTGACAATGCAGATATTCAGATACGAGTTTATGATGACAAAATACGATTCTGGAATCCCGGGCTGCTTCCAGAAGGAATAACTATTGATATGTTAAGAACTGACCACGAATCACGACCGAGAAATAAGCTTCTGGCAATGATTTTCTACTTTGCGGGGCTAATAGAGCGATGGGGGAGTGGAACGAAGCGAATGATAGACCTGTGCCGTGCTCAAGAGCTTCTAGAGCCAGAGTTTAGGGAAGAAGGAGCGGGGTTTGCAGTAATCTTTTATAAAGATATTTATACAGAAGAAAATTTAAGAAAGATGGGGCTGAATGAGAGACAAGTTAAAGCAGTTATGTATGTGAAAGAAAAAGGGAAGATTGCCATTGCCGATTATAAAGAAATATCTCCGGATGTTTCTAAAAAAACACTTTATAGAGATTTACAAGGGTTGGTCAAGAAGGAAATTCTTCACGAGGTTGGAGACAAAAAGGGTAGAAGGTATGAATTGCGATAATAGACGATTGTTGGACATATTGGACAAATATTAGACATTTATTGGGCATATAAAATTAGGAATTGTGAATTAGAGAATAGGGATTAGGAATTTTGAATGGTGAATTATGAATTAGTTTGGGGGAGATTGAGGGGTTACTATGATTAAGACTGAAGAGATGGAAAAGTTACCAGAGGGGTGGAGAATCTCGTCAGTAAAAGATTTGTTTATCGATGGAAGAGGTAGAGTTATTAGTGAGGAAGAAATTAAAAATAAAGAAGGTATATATCCTGTATTTTCTTCTCAGACCAGAGGCAAGGGTGAATTAGGGAAAATAAATACTTATGATTTCGAAGGTGAATATATAACCTGGACGACGGACGGAGCTAACGCTGGGACTGTTTTGATAGTGTCAACTCATTGTAGGAGTATTTTTATTTTTCCCTCTGTTATTAGCTTTTGAGACTCTCTCCATTCAGTATTAGATGCTGTCTCTTATACACATCT
>DGDO01000001.1:0-22680 GCA_002385475.1 Candidatus Sordicultor fermentans
CTTCCAGCGAAGAAACTCGTCGGGAACCAAATTTTTCCTCGATTTCCCCTATCCGGGATATGAGTCTTTCCAGATGACAAGGAACCACAATACTCTACCCCCTTTTATACCTGTGGATGGTGATTTCATCCAGGTTTTTCTGGTCATTCCTAGCTACCTCTATTTTAAAATTCTCATAATCTTTGTCTTTCAATTTTTCCATAACTTTTCTATCAATTGCCGCCTCCATTAGCTCTTCTCTGGTTTTGCGCATTTGTTCTTCCAGTTGCTTCAGTGAATCCTTAATTATCTCTACCCTCTTTTCCAGGTTCTCGAGATACCATTCATAAAACATTTCCTCTTCAACCCGAAAATCGGCATTCACTTCTCTTTTTTCCCGGCGCTCCACCAGAGCCCCCTCTTTTTTCTTCTCCAGAGAGAGAAGATGCCCTTTTTGAGCCTCAATTATTCTTTCCAGTTCTGCTACCCGGGCTCCAATCAGGTCTTCCCTGACTTTACGAACATCTAAAACTTTCTGCAGCTTGAATTCATACCCTTTCATTTATTATTCTTCTCCTTCAAAGAGCTGAAAAAGAAGAGCCTGAGTTTCTTCCCAGGAAAAACTCTCTTCTATCTCCTGGCGCAAAAATTCCCTCACCCTATCTATCATCGCTAAAGCGTAATCAATGCGGGAGTTAGAACCACGCTCATAAGCACCAATGTTTATCAAATCTTCTGCCTCCCGATAAGTAGCCAGAACTTCTCGCAATTTCTGAGCCATATGTTGCTGTCTCTTATCAGTAATATCAGGCATAAGGCGACTTACGCTCTGCAAAACATCTATAGAAGGATAATGTCCTTCAAAAGACAAGTTACGGGAAAGAACGATATGCCCATCCAGAATAGCTCTTACTGCATCAGCAATGGGCTCATTCATATCATCCCCTTCTACCAATACTGTATAAAGAGCGGTGATGCTTCCCTGCTGCGAATTTCCCGTTCTTTCCATCAACCGGGGAAGCAAGGTAAACACTGAAGGGGTATAGCCTCTCGTAGTAGGTGGCTCTCCCACCGCAAGACCTAATTCTCTTTGAGCCATGGCCAGACGAGTGACTGAATCCATGAGAAAAAGAACATCTTTTCCTTTATCTCTAAAATATTCAGCAATAGCAGTAGCACAAAAAGCAGCTTTAATTCGCAACAGTGGAGCCTTATCCGAAGTAGCTACCACAAGACAACTCCGGCGCAAGCCTTCTTCTCCTAAGTCTTTTTCAATAAACTCTTTTACTTCTCTTCCTCTTTCCCCCACCAGAGCTATAACATTGACATCACTCTGAGCATAACGAGCAATCATCCCCAAAAGGGTGCTCTTCCCTACTCCGCTTCCAGAAAAAATACCCACTCTCTGTCCCTTCCCGCAGGTGAGCACTCCATCTATAGCTTTAATTCCCAGAGGTAAAACTTCCCTGATGGGCTTTCTATCCAAGGGAGGAGGTGGTTCACGATCCAGAGGATATTCTGTCTCTCCCTCTATAGGACCTTTGCCATCCATAGGACGACCCAGCGCATCTAATACCCGTCCCAGCAAGTCTTCCCCCACTTTTATTTTCATTTCTTTTCCCAGAGCTATAACCTCACTTCCCAGCTCAATTCCGCTTCTTTCTCCTAAAGGCATAAGTAAAGTTCTCTCTCCTCGGAAACCCACTACTTCAGCTAATATCTCGTTTTCCCTGTCCAGTGAGCGCACCCGACACAACTCCCCCACCCGACAGGAAGGGCCTTGAGATTCCATCACTATTCCCACCGATTGCAGAACTTTTCCATTTAAGCGCAAGGGATCGATATTCTCAACTATTTCTTTCGCCTTAGAAAAATCAAGCACTGGTTCCCTCCTCTAAAACCTGAAACAACTCCTCTTTAATGTTTTCTAACTGAGTATCTATTCGAGCATCTATGCTGCCAAAAGCAGTTTCTACCAAACATTCTCCTCTTTTTAAGCGATGGTCCTCTTGAATTTCCAGATAATCTATCCCGTCTATTTTCCTCATCAATTCTTCTCTTATTTCCCGAACCAGGTTATATTCTTCTTCACTCACCCGTAAAACCACTCGCCCCCGGTTGCTCAGCTTTTTCAAAGCCTTCTCCACCAGACGTCCGATAAATGGTTCTCTTTCTACCTCCCTTTCTATAATTTTCCGGGCAATAACAAAGCTAAGTTCCAGAAGAGGCTCTTTCATTTTTTCTATCATTTCTTCTCGATAATTATAAATCTCTAAAAGCTCTTGCTCCCAAACAGCCACCTTCTCCTGCCATTCTTTGTGTACCTCTTCTATTCCTATTCTTCTGCCTTCCTCCAGCCCTTCTCTTCGAGCTCTATCTTCTATTTCTTTTCTTTTAGATTCCGCTTCTTCCAGTATCTCCTGAGCTTTTCTTTTCGCTTCTTCAATAATAAGGCTTCTTTCTTCCTGAAATTTATCTTCGTTCTCCCTTTCTTCTTCCTTTACTACCATTTTCCCATCGTCCTGTTCTTCTTCTCCTACCAGGAATAGTTCAGGGAGAAATTCCACTTCTTTGTAAAGCCTAAACAAAGATCTCATCCTCCCCTCCGCCACGGACAATTATAATTTCACCTGCTTCTTCCAGGCGGCGAATGGTGTTGACAATCTTCTGTTGAGCCTCGTTAACTACCCGCGCTCTCACCGGACCCATGTACTCCATATCTTCTTTAATCATCTGTGCTGCTCTCTGAGAAACATTGTGGAAAATTTTATCTTGTAGCTCTGGAGAGGCACCTTTCAAAGCCAGAGCTAAATCTTTCATATCCACCTGTCTTAACACCAGTTGTATTGCTCGATCATCCAGAGTTATAATATCCTCAAAGACAAACATCTCCGATTTAATTTCTTCTGCCAGCTCTGGATCTCTCTCTTCTAGAGCTTCCAAAATGCTCCTTTCTGTTCCTCTATCACTCTTATTCAAAATCTCCACCAGCTTTTTCTTCCCCCCCACTCTGGTAAAATCCTGGGTAGTAAGGAAATTAGAAATTTTTCTCTCCAAAACTGCCTCAATCTCTTTAACTATTTCTGGAGAGGTTCGATCCATAAGAGCTACCCTCATAGCTACTTCCCCTCGCACACTTTCAGGAAGATTTCCCAAAACCACCGCTGCTTGTTCCGGTCTTAAATAGGAAAGGATTAAAGCAATAGTTTGAGGATGCTCATTTTGAATGAAATTCACGAGCTGCAGCGGGTCAGCCCGGCGCAAAGATTCAAAGGGAGTAATTTCTAAAGTGGCAGAGAGCCGGCTGATAATTTCTTGAGCCCTGTGAGGACCTAAGGCTTTCTCTAAGAGTTGCCGGGCGTAATCTACGCCTCCCTGGGAAATATATTGTTGAGCTAAAGCCAGATGATAAAATTCACCAATGACTTCCTCTCGCAACTCCGGAGGAACTTTTTCCAGAGTGGCTATTTCCAGGGTTATATCTTCTATCTCTTCGTCGGTAAGCCTTTTTAAGATTTGAGCAGCCAGATCCGGCCCCAGACTCACAAGGAGAATGGCCGCTTTTTGTCTGCCAGTAAGTGACCTACGCTGAACGATAGACATAAGCTAATCCTCATGTAACCAGCTTCTCAGAAGTTTGACCGCATCTTCCGGACTGGTGTGTACTAATTTTTTGATATCTTCTTCCATTCTTTTTTGCACTTCCATTTTTACCTTTTCCTCGGGGCTAAGTTCCACCGGCCTAATAGGAGGTAATCTTTCCTCTTCATATCTTTCTTCTTCTTCATAAAATTCTGCCATCACTCTTTCGGGAAGAGTAGCAGAAACCAGTATTCTTCTTCCCAGAGAGTACATCAAAAAGATTAAAAGCGCTATTAACCCATACTTAGCTAAAAGCTCTATCCACCTCATCATATTCTGAGAAGCTAAAGCTTTCTTTTCTTCTTCTTGCATCTCTCGATTGAAAGGAAGAGATTCCACAATCAGCATATCTCCTCGTTCTTCACTCAAGCCTGCTGCTGCCTTAACTACCCCTTCTATCTTTTCCACTTGTTCAGGAGGAAGATCGCCATCCACGAGCACTGCTACCGAAAGCCTGGTAATTTTCCCCGGAGAAGAAGCAAATTTCTCCATCACCCGGTTAATCTCATAGTTCACTGTTGACTCCCGACGGGTATAATCGCTGGTTTCTCCTGCTTCCTGGCTTTCTTCACCATAGACAGGAATATTAGAGGCTACTCCCGGAACACCCCCTGGAACAGCAATTCCCCCTCGATACTTTTCTTCTGTCTCCTGAGTACTTCTCGCTACTCCTTCTCCTCCTCTTATTGGCTCAAAGGTTTCCTTCTGGCCCTCTCGCTGTTCAAAATCCAAATCAGCACTCACCCGTACCACCGCCTGATGGTAGCCCAGAGCGCTCTCCAGCATAGATTGGATCCTATTTGTAAGAGTTGTCTCTACTTCCTTTTTCATTTCTAACTGAGTAGCAGTAAGACGAGATAAAGTTGCCCAGCTGGAGTCATCTCCACTACCACTAGCTAAAACGTTTCCTCGATCATCGATAATAGCTACTCGATTAGGATTTAAACCTTCTACACTATTGGCTACTAAATTAGTAATAGCTTCTATCTGAGCATCCTGGAGAGTGGCTCCAGAGCGGAGCTTTAGAACCACTGAAGCAGTGGGTGGCTTTTCTTCTTCAGCGAAAAGCCGCTCTTCCGGAACTGCAAGATGCACCCGGGCTCCTTCTACTTCTTTGAGCTCCATGATGGTTCTTTCCAGCTCCCCCTGCAAAGCTCGTTGATAGTTAACTTTCTGTAAAAAACTGGTAAGACCAAAAGTATTTTTATCAAAAATCTCAAAACCTGCTCCCCGAGCAGGCAAACCCTCTTGAGCTAACTTCATTCGCGCTTCGTAAACTCTATCTTGGGGAACCAGAATTTTAGTTCCTCCACCGGAGAGTTCATAAGGAATACCCAGTTCTTTCAATTTATCCACTACTTCTCCTGCTTCTTCTACCGATAGGTTTTGAAATAGAGGAGCATAATCTGGTTTCCCAGCATAAAGAAAGAGAGTAACCAACCCTGCCACCAAAACAGTAGAAATAAGCAAAAGCAATAATCTTTGCCCCTGGTCCATTCCTTCCCAGGTTTTTTTTGCCTGTTCAGCAAAGTCAGCTAATGGATTCTTCATAAATCGTTTACACCTGCATACGCATTATTTCTTGATAGGCTTCTACTACTTTATTCCTCACCTGCACTGCAATCCCCAGAGCTAAATCGGCTTTTTCCAGAGCTATAAAAGCGTTATGGATATCTTCCTCTCCTTGTGCTACCTTTTCTACCATCTGGTCCGCCTCAACCTGCAACTTGTTTACTTTTTGCAAAGCTTGATTTAAATATTCTCCAAATCCTCCAGCTCCTCGAGAAAGACCAGAAATTTCTTCCTCCCAACCCAGAGAAAGAGAAGATATGTTGTTTTCTATTCTCATTTTCTAATCCCTCATTCTCGACCAATATTGAGAGCGCTGCTCATCATACTTTTGGTAGCATTTAACGCTGCTATGTTAGCTTCATAAGCCCGGGTAGCAGCCAGCATGTCTACCATTTCATTCACCAAAACTACGTTAGGGTACTCCACCCACCCATCTGCATTGGCATCAGGGTGCTCAGGCTGGTAAATTAACTGCGAGGGGGTGGAGAGATCTTCCTGGATTCTATTTACTCTCACCCCTCCATTTTTTGCCACCTCAAATACCACCACTTTTCTTCGGTATGGTCCTCCACCTTGTGTTCTAGTGGTATCAGCATTAGCCACATTGGAAGATATAATATCCATTCGTAAACGTTCAGCAGTAAGAGCTGAAGCACTGACATCGAAATTTCGGAATATTTTCACCTCATCGTACCTCCCGGACCACTGTTTTCAATAAACCAAATTTTTTTGAAACCATGCGAGTTAGGGTTTGATAATAGAGAGTATTTTCCAAAATCAAAGTCATTTCCTTTTCCATATCCACTCCTCCTCCGTCTTGGCGCACTGAATATTCCTCCACCCCCTTATTAATTGACTCTTCTCCTTTCCCCGGCATCAGGTGATCAGGATGAGTTCGCCATAAATTTCCCTTTTTTTCACTTTCTCTCAAATAAGTTTCAAAGCTTACATCCTGGCGCTGGTAGCCAGGAGTCTCGACATTAGCCACATTGTCTATCAATAAGTTCTGCCGAGCTAAAGATAAATCCAGGCCTTTTTCTAAAGTTCTAAAAACTGGATCTTGAATAATCTCGTTTCTCATTTTCTGCACCTCGGGCTTTTGCTTTCAACTGTTTAGCTAGGATAAATTATTGTGCCAAAAGGGGAGGGAAAGAAAAATTATATGGGGGGGGAAAGTTCAAAAATTATTTTTCTTTCAGTTTTTTGCGTAAGTAAGAAGGTAAAACACCCATTTCTTCCCGGTAAAGAGCACAAGTCCGGCGGGCTATATGAAAACCTTTTTTTTCTAATTCTTTCACTATTTCTCGGTCAGAAAGAGGACGATGAGGCGCTTCTTGAGCTAATATAAGTTTCATCATTTCCTTAACCGGGTAAGAACTGTCAAAGAAAAATTTGACACTCCTTACCACTCCATCTGGAAAACAGATTGATTTTTCTTTCAATACTTGGCAAACTGCACTCACGCTTACTCCTACTCCTTCGGCCACCTCCTTTTGAGTAAGAGGAACAAAGTGACGAAACCCGCGAAGCAAAAAATCTTTTTCTCTTTCCACTATATAGTCTAAGACCCGCAATAACAGTTGATTTCGATAATTGAGACAAGATACCACCTCTCGTGCTTCCTCCAGCTTTTCTTGCCAGAAAATTTTCTCTCGCTCCGGAGTACTTTTTCTTCGTTTCCGGTAAAAAGAGAGCACTTCTTCATTTATTGTCAGTTGAAAATAAAGAGAAGGAGTGAGAAGCACTTCAAAACTATTTCTTCCTACATCCAGAATTTCTGCATCGGGAACGAGAAAAGGTAGAGGAGATTCTAATTCTTCTGCCTCCCGACCCAGAGAAGCTTCAAAAAATTGCGCCGGAGAAAAAAAGAGATTTTCCTGATAGGGTTCCAGAAGTTCTTGAAACTTATGGGGATGGGAAAGAAACTCTCGACGTACTGTTTCTTTTTCCTCCTTTTTTATCACTTCCAGCTCTATCATCTGTAAAATCAAAAAATCTATGGCGTCTTGAGCGGCAAAACCCAAAAAACCCTCTTTCCTCACTTTTTCAATTATCTTTTCTAAATTGTCTTCTTTTTCCTCCAGCAAAAAAGACAATTTTTCCAGGTCTTCTCGCAAAAATCCTTCTTCATCTAACCGAGCAATTAAAAAGTGGAGAATCTTTCTCTCTTCGGAACCCAGTTCTATGAAAGAAAAAATTTCTTTTTTCATAATTTCCTTCCAATCTTTTTTTTCTCTCCACTGAAGAAACTCTTCTCCTGAGAATTCCTTTTTCTCTCTCCTTCTTAAGTACCTCCCACAATGAGAACACCGCTCAGGATAGCCACTAAAACTTCTTCCACAGTTATAACAAAAACTTCCCTCTCTTGCCTCCAGGAGGGGGTTTTCTTCTATCAATTTTTGCAATTTTTGCTCCAGCTGAGGAAGAGGTAGAGCCATCATTTCCACTGCTTGAACCATCTTGGGAATAAGTTGAGGACGTTGCAAAAGGCGAAGATCCGCTCTGAGCTCCATATATTATTCTTCTCCTCCTTGAGGAAGAAATATTTTTATTCTCGTTCCTTCCCCTTCCCGAGAGGTTACCTCCATCCACCCTTTATGAGCACGCACAATACTATAAGAGATGGAGAGACCCAACCCTGTCCCCTTCTCCTTAGTAGTGAAAAAAGGTTCAAATATGCGAGGTAGTATTTTTTCTGGTATGCCTTTCCCCTCATCAATAAATTCCACTTCTACAAATTTACCATTTTTCGTTCCATTTTCAGGAATAGAAAAATGTTCCAGGGGAGCAACACGAGTGTGAATTCGCAATTTTCCTCCTTTTTCCTTCATAGCCTCCAGTGCATTCTTAGCCAGGTTCATGAAAACCTGTCTCATCCGGTTTTTATCTACTCTCACGAGGGGAATATCACTACTCAAGTTTAACTCCAGCTTTACTTTGTCATCCATCAAGACATCCAGCACCGAGAGGCTATCTTGCACCAGGAAGTTAAGGTCTATATCTTCTTTGTTAAGAATTATGGGCTTAGAAAAATCTACAAGTTCCTGAATTAATCTTCCACAGTATTCAGCTTCTCTCTCAATTTTTTCCAACGCTCGCTGATTGAATTGACAAATTTCGCATTGTTCGTTATCTTTCACTTTTTGCAATAATATCTGGGTATAACCGGAAATGACTGTCAGAGGATTATTGATTTCATGAGCTACACTGGCAATAAACCTGCTAATACTGGATAATTTTTCCATCTGACGGATATTTTCTCCCCATCGGGCTTTCTGGGTCACATCATCTACCAGACACGTTACATTTGCTTTTCCACCTTTCCTCTTCCACAAAAAAAACTGGAGATTTAATAAACGTTCTTCTCCAAAACGATCTTTTATCGACCAGTTGCGGATAAAAACTTCTTCTTCAAACTCTAAACTTTCTTTAAGTTCTTCCCAGGAGAGATCAAAACCCAAAATCTCTTTTACTTCTTTCTTCATAATCTCCTGCTTCTTCCAGTTAGTTATCATCTCCATTTCTTTATTCCAATACATTACCCTACCTCGCCGAGTAAAGATAATTACTCCTAAAGGAGCTTGCCCAAGAAAAGAAGAAAGAGAAGAAGCTTTTTTCACCGTAAAAGATTTAGCTCTCAATTTCCCAAAACTTTTTTTACCGCTTCAATAACCCGGTCAGGTTTAAAGGGTTTCACTATAAAATCTCGTGCTCCTGCTTGAATGGCGTCCACCACCATAGCTTGTTGCCCCATAGCACTGCACATGATAATTTTAGCTTGAGGGTCTTTTTTTCTAATTTCTTTTACCGCAGTAATCCCATCCATCTCGGGCATAGTAATATCCATGGTTACAAGGTCGGGTCTGGTCTCTTCGTATTTCAGCACCGCCTCATGACCGTTACTAGCTTCTGCTACCACTTCATAACCGTTCTTAGTAAGAATATCTTTGAGCATCATCCTCATAAAAGCAGCATCATCGACTATCATTATTCTTCCTGGCATAATTCGCTAACCTCCTGCTCGGGAAAATTTCCATAACAAACTAGCTACATCTATGATCAGTGATATTCCTCCATCACCAAGAATGGTGGCACCACCCAAACCTCGCACATCCCTCATATAGGAGCCTAAAGATTTTATCACAATTTCTTGCTCTCCCAATACCTCATCTACCACCAACCCTGCAAGACTCGAGGAAGCACTGACCACTACAGTATATAAAACTTCCGGTATTTCATCTTCGCTTATAAAGTTGTATTTTCTGGAGTCCAGGAGAGCTTCCAACCATAAAAGGGGAAGAGTTTTTCCCCGAAAAAGAGTGGTTAAAACCCTGTTTACCCAGTAAGTATCCTTTTTCTCCACTTTTTCTATTTCCACCACATCAGATAAAGGTATAGAATATATGGACTCTCCTACCTTTACAAGCAACGCTCTAATAATGGCCAAGGTCAAAGGTAAGCGAAGATAAAAGGTAGTACCTACACCCAGCTGGCTCTCTACTCTCACCTGTCCATTTACCCGCTCGATATTTCTTTTTACCACATCCATACCTACTCCTCGCCCGGAAACCTCGGTAACTTCGTCGCTGGTCGAGAAACCAGGGTAAAAAATGAAATCCACTATTTCTCGCTCACTCATTTTACTCACTTCTTCTGGAGTAACCAGGCCCATTCCCACTACCTTATCCTTTATTTTTTCTACATCCAGCCCTCTCCCATCATCCTCAACTACAATCACTACTGAATTTTCTTCTTGATAAGCCCGAAGAATGACTTTCCCTTGAGGAGGCTTGCCTTTGTTTATCCTTTCTTCTCTGCTTTCAATACCATGGTCTACAGCATTACGCAAGAGGTGAATTAGAGGGTCAGTTATTTCTTCCAGAAGAGAGCGATCTAATTCTGTTTCTTCTCCTTCAATTATAAAATCTATTTCTTTACCCGATTGACGAGCAAGGTCTCTTATCAAACGAGGAAAACGGTTAAAAACTTCAGCCAGGGGAAGCATTCTGGCTTTCATTATCTCCATTTGTAAATCATTGGTAACACGACCAATATGAGTGGTAGTATCAGACAGTATTTCTCGAAACTGAACCAGTTCTTGATAATCTTTCAGTCGCTGGATTATATCTTCTAACCTGGTACGGTCAATTACCAACTCTCCCACCAGATTGAGGAGAGAATCCAATCTTTCTACGTCTACCCTTACCGTTTTTTTCAAATTAGTAGTAATTTTTTGTTCTCCGGGGGGGGAAATGGTATTTTTCTCTTCTTTCTCCTCTATTTGGTTCTTTTTTTCCTTCTCTCCTTCTTTTACTTCTACTCTCTCTATTTCAGCCACAGACCCCACTATTTTAACTACCTCCTCTGGAGGAAGAGCAGTACGAACCAAAATATCAAAGCTCTGACCAAAATTTTCTCCCTCGAGGTCAGAAAGAGAAGGAACAGTATTTACCACTTCTATGCCACTATCCTGCAGACGACTGATGACAAGGTAAGCTCTCACCCCTTTCATGGAGCAGTCAGAAGCCAGCTTAACTGTCAACCAGTATTCCCCGCTATCATCTTTTTCTTTTTCTCCTCGAAAATCCTGTAACGCAGAAAATATTTCTTCCATATTCCAGTCTGGTTCCTGCCCTTTTTTCGTTATCTCTTCCAGCATCCTCTTTAAAAAATCCACTCCCTGCAAAAGAAGGTCAATTAGGGAAGAGCTAACAGACACTTCCCCCCGACGCACCCTGTCTAAAAGATTTTCCAAGAGGTGAGCTAATTCTGTCATCTGCTGAAAACCCATAGAACCAGAAGAGCCTTTAATAGTGTGGAAAGAGCGGAAAATAGCCTGAATAAGGTCCTGATTGTAGGGTTCTTTTTCCAGCTTTACCAGATTTTCTTCTAAGCTCTCGATGTGTTCCTTTGCTTCTTCTATAAACACTCCCAAATAATGACTGACGTCAAAAGTATCTCCCAAATTTTTCTATCCTCCTTCCCCCTTTTTATTCATTTTAACATGATTATTCATTTTGAAGTAGGATACTCAAGGGTTATTTTCAGAGTGATAATAGAGTTGGCTTCAATTCCTACTTCACCCGAGTGAGGCAAAAATCCAGCTTTTTCCACAGTGATGATAAACTTACCCACTGGCAAATCAGATAAAGTAAAGCTCCCATCAGTTCCTGAGGTAGCATGATAATTCCCATCCAGGGTGATTTTCGCTCCAGAAACCGGCTTTCCATCTTCATCAAACACATATCCCACCAACTTTCCTAAAAGAGGAGAAAGTTCAATGGTTATTTCAGAAATCCCCTCCCTCGGTATATCCACAGCTTCATTATTTGTTGCATATCCATAGAGAGTAGCAATTATCACCTGTCTTCCCGCAGGAACAAGGGGCAAAAAGAAAGAACCATCGTCTGCAGTGAGGTCAAAACGGGTAGGATAGTCTCTTACCTGTACCTCTACACCATATAACCCTTCACCAGTTAGCTCATCTACCACTTTTCCTTTAACATCTACCATAGGATGAATCGGAGGTAAATTAGGAGAGTTTCCTCTGAAACAACCGACTAATATCAAGGGCACAAAAAGAAGTAAATACAAAATTTTCTTCAATCTCATCCCCCTTGAGGAATTAACCCGTAAGGATAAATACCAGGAGTTAATTCCAGAGTATATATGGTTATAGAATCTCTAATCGTGGAGTAACCATCTTTGGAAATATCAACAGTGTAAGTTCCCGGAGCAAGTTGAAAAACCACCCGGCCGGCGCTATCAGTATATTTCTCCCCTGAAAAACCCTCTCCCAACACTAGCACCTGAGCTCCAGAAATGGGAAGCACTGTTCCTTCGGTAGAATAAAGTTCTTCGTAAACCAAAAAAACGGTTTCTTTCATCTGCCAGCGAATACCAGAGCAGCCTGCCAGAAACAAAGGCAGGAATACGAGAATAAAAAACCAGAGCCAATTCCGGCGATAGATCATTTATTTCCTCCTTCCTGCAATTTCAAGATAAATTTTTTTGCCATTTTTACTTTTTTATCCCTTTTATAAAATGAAAAAATAGATGAAAAAATTTTACGGAAGAAAATGAAACAGAACCATAAAGGATAAACCCCCCTATTACTCCCGTATTGTAATACTCTGAATCTGAAAGCTAGAGGTTTAGAAAAAGGACCATCGTGTGCAATGGGAGATGGAGCTATGGGATTCTGGAGCGTTCTCCAGGTATATGGTAAAACCCGCCCTTGAACGTCTGGATGTATAAAACTGGTAATGTGTTAGATAAGATAAGAAAGCTAAAAGTGACTTGCATGATGCCTGGATGGCAGAAACTAAAGAAGAAGCTGAAGAAGAAGCTGAAGAAGCTTTTAATCTCTTTATTAATAAATATCAATCAAGCTAAGACCGAGAAACACTTCTCACTCTCTATGACTTTCCAGCTTACATTCCTAGCATCTTCGAACTACTAACCCAGTGGAATCCACTCGTGAGCCTATAGATTAAGAACCAGAAATACCGTAATTGCGGTTCCCGAATAACAGTACTCAGTATGGTTTTCCGTCTCTTCCTCAGTGCTCAAGATGGATGGATAAGATTAGATGGAGTTCTCCGTCTAGGGAGGTAATGCAAGGAGTGAAGTTCGTTGATGGAATTCGAGAAGAGGATGACGCTTCTCTCGGATCATATACAAAATTTGGCAGTAACTCTATACTGAATGGAAAAAGATTAAAAACTAATAATAGAGGAAAAACAAAAAAAATACCCCTCCAATAGATTGATACTATCGACATTACAACGGCTTTTGCAGTTAACCATAACTATGCTATATAATATCTCCGTGAAAGCAAACATAAATGCGGCTAACACAGCTCGTCTAGGGATTTTAGTTTCACTGGGCATAGTGTTACACATATTAGAGGGTATGCTTCCTTCTTTCTTCCTGCCGGGAGCAAAGTTAGGTTTGGCCAATGTGGTAACTTTGACAATTTTATGGAGGGGAAATTGGATAGAAGCCATAGAGGTAGCTATATTGCGCATCGTGCTGGGCAATATCTTAAGTGGCAACTTAGGAGTAGGCTTTTTCTTAAGCTTAGGAGGAGGATTAGCCAGCTTAGGAGGCATGTTTCTCTCTCAAAAAAAGGGATTTTCTCTTTTGGTAGTCAGCATTGTGGGAGCACTTTCTCATAATTTGGGACAGTTAGCAATAGCCTATTTTTATATGAAAAGCCAGAGTATTTTTTACTACCTTCCTTTCCTCGTCCTTTTTTCTCTTCCCACTGGTTTATTGATAGGCTATTTGGGACAGTTTTTAGTACGGTGGGAAGAAAAAATATTTTCTCCATCCTAATTTTCTTTCCCCTGCATTGGCAAATTTGCCTTCATCTAATAGAATATAAGGAATGCAATATAAGATAAGGAGCGTTGAAATGCAAGAATTAGAAAAAATCTGGATAAACGGTGATTTGGTACCCTGGAAGGAAGCTAAAGTTCACGTCTTAACCCATGCTCTGCACTACGGAACAGCCATTTTTGAAGGAATCCGCTGTTACAAAACCAATAGTGGTCCTGCAGTATTCCGTCTACAGGACCACCTGAAAAGGCTTTATGACTCAGCCCATATCGTGCGTATGGCTATTCCTTATTCTCCGGAAGAACTGGAAAAAGGGATAATAGATACCATTAAAGCTAACAAACTAGAGGAATGTTATATAAGACCGATTGTCTTCCGGGGGTATGGAGAAATGGGGATAGACCCTTCATCTTGTGGTGTTGATTGCGTAATAGCAGTATGGCGCTGGGGAGCTTACATGGGAGAAAAGGGAATTAAAGAAGGCATTCGAGCCAAAATATCCTCTTACACCAGGACTTACGTTAATTCTGGTTCTCCCCGAGCTAAAACCAGTGCCAATTATCTAAACTCAAGTTTAGCCAAAGTAGAAGCAAAAGATTTAGGCTATGACGAAGCAATTTTATTAGATATCAATGGCTTTGTTTCTGAAGGGAGCGGAGAGAACATATTTTATGTGAAAGATGGAGTAATTTTTACCCCTCACCCTTACTCCATTCTTTTAGGTATTACCCGGGATACGGTAATAAAAATCGCCCGTAAACTGGGCATGGAAGTGAAAGAAACTCTCTGCACTCGAGATGACCTTTATCTCGCAGATGAAGCTTTCTTTACTGGAACAGCAGCGGAAATTACTCCCATCATAGAAGTAGATGGAAGAACAATTGGCACAGGAAAACGAGGAGAGATAACTCGTCTCCTGCAAGAAGTCTTTTTCCGGGCGGCGAAAGGAGAAGAACCAGATTATGAAAGCTGGTTAACCAAGTTATAGTGAAGTGAAGGGGTTAATTACCAGTCCACAAGAATCCTTTAAAGAGAACCAAGAAGGGATGCGTGATATAAAAGAAAGGTTTTCCCCACCACTCAAAGACTTTAATCAGTTTTTTGGAAAAATAATGAACGAAGGAACCCTCCATCTTAAAGCTAAAAAAAGGAGGACTTTAGCAGTGAGTTTGGAAGCAGTCAGTGTTGGGGCAGCGAGAAGAGGATCAACTTTTACCTCTCTTCTCCTCATTTATAAAACTCTGGATAGCCTGAAAAAGAATAAAATTATTTTTATCGGTAAATCATGCCTTATATAGCTTTTTTAACTGACTGGGGACATAAAAGTTATTATGTAGGAGTAACCAAAGCGGTAATTAAAAAGATAAATCCTCAGGTGGAAATCATTGACCTGACTCATGAAGTGGAAGTTTTTAACGTTCGAGAAGCAATGTATGTGCTCTTCCGGGCGTTTCTCGATTTTCCATCGGAAAGCATATTTTTAGCCGTGGTAGACTATGGAGTAGGAACAGAAAGAAAAGCTTTAGCTCTGCAACTGGAAAAAGGCTATACTTTTGTGGGTCCTGATAATGGTCTTTTCACCTTAATAGCTGAAAATGAAAAGGTGGTAAGAATAATAGAGTTAAACCATCCTCAATATTTTTACCACCCTCTTCCCTCCTCTACTTTCCATGGAAGAGACATATTTGCCTCCTGTGCCGCTCACTTATCAAGAGGAATACCGATTGATAAGCTGGGCTCTCCCGTGGATCTCAAAGATTTGACTTTTTTACCCTACCAGAAACCCGAGATTAAAAATCACAGCTTGCAAGGCGAGATAGCTTATACCGACCGCTTTGGCAATCTAGAAACCAATCTTCCCAGAGATTATCTCCAAGAGATAGAAATAAAAAAGGGAGAAAGGTTGATTATCCAGATAGAGAATAAAAAATTTATAGCTACTTATCAACTTCCCTACGCTGCAGTTTCCCAGGGAGAGCTTCTCGTCCACCCCGATAGCTCAGGGTATTTAGAGATTGCTGCTTACCAGGGTAGTGCTCAAGTAATAACAAAAGCAAGGGGAGGGGAAAAAGTTCTTCTCCAAAAATTCATTCCTTAAAAGGAACTCAAATCATCAAACACTGGAAGAAGAGAAAAATAAGCTTTTTTAAATATGGGGTACAAACGATTGTAGGTCTCCACCGTTTCCGCCCGAGGCGAAAAATGGTCTTCTATCTCTAGAAATTCCTTTGCCACTTCTAATCCCTTAAATATCCCCACCCCCACTCCCCCAGCAATAGCCGCCCCTAAGGAAGTAGCCTCCTCCAGATATCGAGGACGCAAAATTTCTAC
This sequence comes from Candidatus Sordicultor fermentans, assembly GCA_002385475.1. Lineage (GTDB taxonomy): Bacteria > Atribacterota > Atribacteria > Atribacterales > Caldatribacteriaceae > Sordicultor > Sordicultor fermentans. Next base: position 15,868 of record DGDO01000001.1, read on the forward strand.
TCCCAGAACTTGAGCCAAAAGGTTAGACCAAAAATCTCCCTTTGCTCCTCCGCCGATGAGGCGCAAAGCGTCAGGACAGAGTCCCTGTTCCCGAAAAGCATCAAGTATTATCCGAAGATTAAGACTGACGCCTTCGAGAACCGATCGAATAAGGTAGGGTTTATTATGAGAGGGGGTTAAGCCTATGAATGCTCCTCGAGCATGAGGATTCCACCATGGAGCTCTCTCACCTAAAAGATAAGGGAGAAAAAGTAAACCATCGCACCCAGGAGGGACCTTGCTGGCCTCTAGATCCATCAATTGATAAGCACTTACTCCCAGCTCTTGAGCCAGAATTTTTTCCCTCTCGCAAAGCGCATCTCGACACCACTGATATGATCCACCAGCCGATTGCATAGTGCCTGTGGGCATGAAAAGACCTTTTTCTAAATGATGAAAGGTGAAAGTCCTTTTCTCCGGGTCATAAAAAGGTTGAGAAGAGGCAAAAGCAATCCAGGAAGAAGAACCAAGATAAAGATAGGCTTCTCCTTCTCCCACTACCCCCGCCCCGCAAGCAGCGCAAGGACCGTCTCCTCCCCCAATGACCACCGGAGTTCCAGGTAAAAGTCCGCATTCTTCGCCCGCTTCCTTAGTGACTTCTCCCACCACCATTGTAGAAGGATAGAGAGGAGGAAGCTTATCCTCTTCTATGTTTACTTTCTCCAGTATCTCCTCTGACCAGGTTTCCCGAGCCAGATCAAAAAGATTGGTTCCTGAAGCATCGGAAAAGTCGGTTGCCCACTGACCGGTCAACCTAAAAACCACAAAATCTTTAGCTAAGAGAAACTTATGGGCCTTATTATAAATTTCTGGTAAGTGATTACGAAACCAGAGAATTTTTGCCAGGGAATAGTTAGCACTGAGACGATGGCCGGTCAATTGATAAATCCGGTCCTCCCCTATCCTTTCTTTTATCCATTCTACTTCTTCTACTCCTCTCCTATCTGCCCAGATAAGAATATGATAGAGAGGTTGACCATTTTTATCCACCGGTAATGCTCCCATCATTTGTCCAGAAAAAGAAATAACTCCAATATCTTCCTTTTTTACTTTTCCTTTTTCCAGTAACCGGCGAGTAGAACAAACCACCGCCTCCCAATAGTCTTCTGCATTCTGTTCTACTGAAAGAGCATCAGGAAAATAAGTATCATACCCAAAAAACTCACTGGCTATTTTTTCTCCTTCTTCGCTAAAAAGAGTAGCTTTGTTACCGGTAGTTCCTAAATCATGAGCTATAATTAGCTTCCCCATTTTCTTCCTCTCCTTTCTTTTTCACCCACAGACGCAGGGTGAGGATCCTTTTCCCTTTCATTCTTTCCACTTTTAGCTGATAATCATCCACTTCTACCATTTCTCCTTCCTCGGGAACTTTCCCCAAAAGTTCCATAATCAAGCCTCCTACCGACTCAAACTCTTCGCTCTCAGGAAGCGATAAACCCAAAAGTTCATTGAGGCTCTCAATGGGCAGGGAAGCATCTACCAGATACTCATCATCCCCGATCTTCCGATAAGGAGCAGTTTCCCGGTCATGCTCGTCTCTTATTTCTCCCACCAATTCTTCTAAAAGATCTTCAATGGTAACTAATCCTGCTGTACCTCCATATTCATCCAGAACAATAGCCATGTTAATTCTCTTCTGTTGCAACTCCTTCAAGAGCTCCATGGCTCTTTTGGTAAGAGGAACAAAATGGATGGGACGCATTATCTCTCTTACCGGCTTATTCATATCCCCTTTACTCAAATGGGGCAAAATATCTTTAATATGCACAAACCCTATGATATTATCTAAATCACCCTGGTAAACTGGAAGACGAGAAAAATGGCTCTGCAAGGAAAGCTCTAAGGCATCTTTTATAGTAGCATTATCCTCTATGCATACCATATCGGTGCGAGGAGTCATCACTTCATAGGCTAAAGTATCTCCAAAGTCAAAAACTTCGTTAATTAATCTTCTCTCATCAGGTGGCAAAGTTCTTTGTTCAGCAATGAACAATTTCAGTTCTTCATCAGTAACTGAATATACTGACTCCTGAGGAATTCCCAGAATACGGGATATAAAATCAGTAGAAGCAGAAAGAAGGGTTACCAGAGGCTTAAACACTCGAGACAAGAAAACTATGGGTCGAGCTATCCGAAGAGCAAATTTCTCTGGATTAGCTAAAGCCATTCTCTTGGGAACCAATTCTCCCAGAACTAAATTCAGGTAAGAAATTACAAAAGTAACTAAAATAACCGCCAGCTCCTCTCCCAGAGTTCCCAATATCGGTAGCGAGGTACTTTCCAGTTTTCTACCTAATTCTCGAGAAAGAGAAACCGCCCCGGTAGCGCTGGCAAAAAAACCAGCTAAAGTTATACAAATCTGAATGGTAGCTAAAAATTCATTAGGCCTCTCTAGGAGGTGCTGAATAGCTTCTAACTCTTGGGAATCTTCTTTCATCAGCTTCAATTTCACCCGACGAGTAGAAATCAAAGCAATTTCTGAAGCAGCGAAAAAGGCGTTGATAGAAATTAAAAGCAAAATGAGAAGAATAGTAGCTAAATATCCCATAAGATGTAATACAACCTCCCGGAAGTGAGAAGAAACAGCGAACGAAGCTCCTTTAAGCAGGCTCTATAAAAAGAAAGCATGATCTGGACAGTATAAAAAACAGACCAAGCAGCAAGCGCTCTCTGGCGCCTGTTACTCGGGGAATCTACATCTTCTGACATTAAATTAATTCTCCCACTCTCCTTCTCCACTGACATTTTACCATATTTGAAAAATAAAACCACCCTTAAGCTCATTCCCCTCCCAAAAAGCGTAGAGCTAAAAGGGAATAAATGCGAGAAGCTGCCACTATTTGGGTAATAGAAACAAACTCGTTGGCAGTATGAGCTTCTTCAATTCTGCCCGGTCCAAATATCAAAGTAGGTATTCCTGCTTCTACCAGAAAAGAAGCTTCACAGGAAGCGGGAAAAGGGGCAAATGTGGGTATTTCTCCAGGAACATCGCTGATAGAGCGAGAGAGAATTTTAACTCCTTCTAAGTCTCTACTAATTTTTACCGGAGGAAGATAAGGAATAGATTGGTCAATCTGGTAGTTGAATTTCAGCTCTTTTTCTTGTTGAACACTGTCCAAAATATCCTGCAGAGTTTCTTCCATTCTCCCCAGAGGGAAATCAGGAACGGTGCGTACGTCTACCTCAAAACCGCAAGTATCAGGAACTACATTAGGAAATGTCCCTCCTTGAATTCTACCTACGTGTAAAGTGGGATTCCCCAGATCAGGATCGGCAAATTTTTTCAATTCTTGATTTTTTTTCTCTATAGATTGTATCACCTGAGAAGCAAGATAAATAGCGTTTACTCCTCGCTCGGCTATTCCCATATGACATGATTTTCCCCTTACTTTTACCTGGTAGGCCGCTACCCCTCGATGGCCTAAACTGATATTGAGACCGGTAGGTTCACCCACCAGAGCAAAGTCTATCACCTCTTCCCTCTCTCTATAAGACTTTATCCAGTGCTTTACCCCCAAATTGCTTCCTTCTTCATCCACCACAAAAACTAATTTTAGCTTACCATAGAGGGAGGGAGCAAAGAGAGAAACTATATAAGCGGCATACATCATAGAAGCTAAGGCTCCCTTCATATCACAGGCTCCCCGCCCATAAAGCCGATTTTCTATAATTTCTCCTCCCAGAGGAGGATAAGTCCAGCCACTACCCAGAGGAACGGTATCAAGATGACCATTAAAAAGGAGGTTAGGACCTTCTCCTAAAATTCCTTCTATTTCAGCAATCAGGTTTGCTCTTCCCTCTTCCACTTCTTGCCATTCTACCTTAATCTGGCGGTCGATGAAGTAATTGGCAATAAAACGAGCAAGCTCTACCTCGCCTCCTTCCCCCGAGACACTGGGAATACGCACCAAATTTTGAGCCAGATTGATAGGCTCGAAAAGGTCAAACTCATTATCTAACAAAGCTTTCCAATCAGGCACGACTTTCCTCCTGTGAGAGGTAACGGCTACCCCTCTTTTGCAAGGTAATTTTTTTCTGACACAGAGGACACTCTTCCGGAGAATAAGTTTGTGCTTCTATCTCCAAAAGAGGATAAAAAGGGTAAGGGAAAGGTATTTTCTTTGTGCCGCGATTCACTAAAACTCCTATTCCCACAATCTGGGCTTCGGTTCCCTCCACCGCCTTTATTACTTCCTCTACTGAGGCTCCAGTGGTTACCACATCCTCCACAATTAAAACCCGGTCTCCTTTCTTCAGCTGAAAATCACGACGGAAAACCATCTTTCCCTCTTCTCGCTCAGTAAAAGCCATTCTTACTCCTAACTGACGGGCTACTTCATAAGCTAAAATTATCCCCCCTACCGCTGGTCCTGCTACCACGTCTATTTTTTCTCCCGAAAAATGGTGAGCTATTTCCCCGGCCAGAATCTCCACATATCGAGGAAATTGCAAAACCTTAAATTTCTCTATATAAACAGGGCTGTGCAAACCAGAGGTAAGAAGAAAATGCCCCTCCAGAAAAGCTCCCGTCTCGCGAAAAATTTCTAATATTTCTTCTTTCTCCATTGTATCATTTCACCCTCCCGATTAAATCTTCTAAACTTTCTATTCCTTTGCTTTCTAAGTACTGTTCGATTCCCTCCAAAATAGACAGAGCTGAAGCAGGATCCACAAAATTGGCCACTCCCAGAGCCACCGCTTTCGCTCCTACCAGGAGAAACTCCAGAGCATCATCAGCACTAACAATTCCTCCCATTCCAATAACCGGAAGAGAGCTATAGTTTACCACCTCATAAACCATTTTCAGAGCCAGAGGTTTAATAGCTGGACCAGAGAGTCCAGCAAATTTTCGCTTAAAGAAAAAATCCATTTCTCCCACATCTACAAAAAGAGCAGGAAAAGAATTAGTAAGACTTAGGATATCCGCCCCCTCATTCTCTAGAATATCCAGAGTTTTTTCCCATTCCTTTACTTCAGGACCCAATTTTACAATCAGAGGTTTTCGGGTCGCATCTCTCACTCCGCCTACTATAGATTTTAGAATTTCCAAGTCAGAACAAAAAACTGCTCCTCCTCTTTCTATATTAGGACAGGAAACATTAAGCTCCAGTGCATCCACTCTCTCAAACCTGTCTAACTCTTGTGCCACCTGCACAAACTCGTTTGCTGTTTCTCCCCAGATGTTAACCAAAAGGCGAGTATCAAAAGAAGAAAGAAAGGGAAGATCTTCCTGAATAAAATCATAAACACCTTTATTTTCTAAACCAATGGAATTGAGGACTCCAGCGTATACTTCTCGTAATCGAGGAGGAGGATTCCCGGAAAAAGGGTAATAACTTAAGCCCTTCACTGTTATTGCCCCCACTTGATTTAAATCCAGATAGGGGGAAATTTCTCTCCCATAGCCGCAGGTACCGGAGGCCAAAATCACTGGATTTTTTAAATTTAATTTTCCCAGACTTACTGCCAGATTCACCATTTCAATTCCTGAGCTAAAAACACGGGACCATCTTTACAGACATGAAAATAACCCTTACCATTGCTCTTTTCTACTGCACAACTCATACATGCCCCAAAACCACAACCCATAAAAGTCTCTAAAGAAACCTCTAAGGGGAAATTCTGTGTTTTTCCTTCTCTATAAAGATTTTTCAACATTCCCTCTGGACCGCAGGCATAAACTCCAGTTCCAGGAGAAAAAGATTTATCTTCAAGCCAGGTATGAAAAAGAGAAAGCACCGTCCCGCAAAAACCTCCCTCTACCGGCTCCTCGCAACTCCAAAAATAAGCACCAGGAAAATCTTGCAAAAAATCAACCATAAACAGCTCCTCCTTATCTTTCACCCCCAGGAAAAAAGTAAAAGGAATTTTATTTTCCTTAAAATGGGAGGCCAAAAAGTAAAGAGGAGTTATTCCTCTTCCACCTGCAACAATCAAAGCCTGAGAGGGAAAAAGAGAGAATCCCCTACCCAGAGGCCCTAATACCTCTAATTTACTTCCCACATTCAAAGAAGAAAGAATTTTTGTCCCCCTGCCTACTATTTCCCAGAAAAGGTAGAAACTACTTTCTTCCACTTTCATAACTGCCAGGGGACGACGCAATAAAGGGTCAAACCCCTCCTGTACCCTTACCATGACAAACTGCCCTGGTCGAGCACAGCGGGCTATTTCCTCTTCTTTCAACCTCAACTGGACAAATCGCTCTCCCCAGCACTTCTTTTCTTCTATTACGGCTTCACTCATTTTAAAATTTCTCTCAACTTTTCCTGGTAAAATATAGCCCTATCCCTTGCTTTTTCTTCAAATCCCCAACCTTCATTGCTCTTCTCTTTTAGATAAGAGAAAATTATATCTCGAGAAATAGTTACAAGCGCCCCCTCTCCATCTTCTCGAAAAGCAAAACGAAGAGAAGAAAAATCTCCTCTCTGAGCTCCCACCCCAGGCACAAGAAATAAAAGAGAAGGGAACTCTTCCCGTAAAAACCTCATGTCTTCAGAATAAGTGGCTCCTACCACTATTCCTAAAGAGCTAAATCCACTCTCTCCCCTTACTCCTTCTCCCCACTTCTCCACTAATCGGGCCACGCGAATGAAGACTTTTTCTTCTCCCACATCCTGAATAAAGGGTGCAGAAGGATTAGTGGTACGAGTCAAGACAAACACTCCTTTGTCTTCTTTTTTAGCTTCCTCAAAAAAGGGCTGCAAACTGTCTTCACCTAAATAGGGATTAACAGTTATAGCATCAACATCCCAGAAAGAGGGCAAACAACTATCT